>NZ_JBEZUS010000003.1:160666-162830 GCF_040636475.1 Streptomyces sp. NPDC037389 | reverse complement strand
CTGGGTAAAACCACCATGGGGTATGGTGTAATTGGCAGCACGAGGGTTTCTGGTTCCCTTAGTCTAGGTTCGAGTCCTGGTACCCCAGCGCAGTAAAAAGCAGGCCCCCGTTGTGTAGCGGCCTAGCACGCCGCCCTCTCAAGGCGGTAGCGCCGGTTCGAATCCGGTCGGGGGTACAGCGAAACAAAAGAAATGCCCTCCGCTTCGGCGGGGGGCATTTTTGTGCGTCCTTCCGTCCCTCGCGGGGCGGCGGGATAATCCCGGCATGGTCCACGTCGGTGATCTGCGGCCCGGTGACCACGCGTGCCTGCTCTTCAGCTCGGACGAGGAGCGGGCCTCGATCCTGCGGGACTTCGTCCGCGGGGGCCTGGACGCCAAGGACAAGATCCTCTACCTGAGCGGTGCCGGGGACACGGCCCGACCCCCGGGGCTGCCCGAGGTGCCGGCGGGCCGGGTCGAGGTCGTACGGCTCGGGGAAATCCTCTCCGGCCGGGGGCGGTTGGAGCCCGCCGCCCTGTTGCGGAGGCTGCGGAGTGCCGCCGAGCGTTCCCGCCGGGAGGGCTATCGCGCCCTGCGGGTCGCCGGGGACCTGTGCGCCGCCGTCCACGACGAACGGGACGTCCGCCGGCTGCTGCGGTACGAGGCGCTGCTGGCCGAGGAGTTCAGGACGGGCCAGGCCCTGGCCGTCTGTCAGTACGACATCCGCCGCTGCGAGCCCGCCGCCCTGGCCGCCCTGGCCTCCGCCCACGCCGGGAGCGTCGAGGCGGATCCGCTGGTGCGCACCCCCGAACTGGTCGTCGCCCGGACCTACCGCCCCCAGGGGCTGCGGCTGGAGGGCCTCGTCGACGAGGGGGCACACCGCTGTCTGCGGGACGCCCTGCGGTCCGTGGCGGCGGTCCGGGGCGACGTCAGCCTGGAGATGTCCCGGGTGGAGTTCCTCGACCTCGGCGGGCTGCGGCTGCTGATGACCTTCGCCCGCGCCCGGGCCGCCCGCCACTGCACCGTGGAGCTCACCGGGCTGCGGCCGCATCTGCGGCAGGTCATCACGCTCGTGGGCTGGGACCGGACCCCCGGCCTCCGGCTGGGGGCCGGGCATGGGCGGGACTGACCCCGGTACCGGCACCGGTTTCGTCCACCACGCCTGCCTCTACGGCACGGACGAGGAGTTCCTGGCGACGGCGGTGCCCTTCGCCCTCGACGGGCTGACGGCGGGGGAGCCCGTCCTCGCCGCCACGACACCCGCCAACATCGAGCTGCTGCGGGGGGCGCTGGGGGAGCGGGCGGGGGAGCTGGACACGGCCGAGACGGCGTATTTCGGGCGCCGGCCCGTGGAGCGGGTGTCCGCGTTCCTCCGCTACCACGACCGCCGCTCCCGCCCCGGGCGGCGGCTGCGGATCCTGGCCGAGCCCATGTGGGGCGGGAAGTCCGCGCGCCAGATCGCCGAGTGGAAGCGGATGGAGTCGGGGCTCAATGTGCTGCTGGCCGGGCTGCCGGTCTGGATGATCTGCCCGTACGACACCAGGGCCGTGCCCGGTGACGTGGCTCACGCGGCCCGGGCCACCCACCCGGCGCGGGTGGACGGGTGCCTGGTGACGCCCTGCGCCGAATTCACGGACCCGGGCGCGTACGCGGCCGCCGTGCCGCCGCCGCGCCTGCCCGCGCCGCCGGGGGCGGCCCGGGCGGGGCCCACGGGGCGGATCGCGGAGATCCGGTCCTTCGCCCGTGACCGGGCGGGGGCGGCCGGGCTACGGGGGGAGCGGCTGGGGCTGGCGGTGCTGGGGGTGTGCGAGGCGGCGGGGTATCTGCTGGCGGGCGGGGGCGTGCGCCTTGGCGTACGGGCCTGGGAGGAGCCGGGGGTGCTCGTGTACGAGCTGTTGGGTGCCCCCGTGGCACCGGTGCCCGCCTTCGCCGGCTTCCGCCCGCCGGGGGCGGAGCCGCACCCCGAGGACGGGCTGTGGCTGGCGCGGACGCTGAGCGAATCGCTGGACGTGTGGACGCGGGGTTCGCTGGCGCGGCTCACCCTCCGCATCGCGGGCCCCCGGGACGCGGAGGGTGAGCCCCGGCCCCGCGGGCCCGGCGCCGGGGTGGGCGGGGGGGGGGGGCCCGGGCCCGAGCACCCCTCACCACAACGCGACGGAAGACAAAGCAACACGAGACACAGGCA
>NZ_JBEZUS010000003.1:156164-160656 GCF_040636475.1 Streptomyces sp. NPDC037389 | reverse complement strand
GGGGGGTTTGGGGCGGGGGGGGTGGGGGGCGGGCCACCCCCGGCGCCGGGGGGCCCCCGGGTCCGCGGTGGGTCCCCCCCGGCCCCGCCCTTTCACCGTTTCTTCCGGGGGCTCCGCCCCCGGACCCCCGGTCCTCAAACGCCGGACGGGCTGAAATCAGCCCGCGATCCGGGGGTGCGAGGGGGCGGAGCCCCGCTCGGAAACGGCGAAAGGGCGGGACCGGGGCTCAACACCGCCGCGACGGCGCGGTTCGGCGGTGCCGTACGGCCTCGGGCCGTCGTGTCACCCGTTGCGCCGCAAGGCCTCCGTGAGGCGGATCGCCGCGTCCAGGACGGCCTGGGCGTGCATGCGCCCGGGGTGGCGCGTGAGGCGCTCGATCGGTCCGGAGACCGAGACCGCGGCAACGACACGGTTGGACGGTCCACGAACCGGCGCCGAGACCGACGCCACACCCGGCTCGCGCTCGCCGATCGACTGGGCCCAGCCCCGCCGCCGTACGCCCGAGAGCGCGGTCGCCGTGAAGCGGGCGCCCTGGAGGCCGCGGTGCAGCCGCTCAGGCTCCTCCCAGGCCATGAGGACCTGGGCCGCCGAGCCGGCCTTCATCGGCAGCGTGGAGCCCACGGGCACCGTGTCCCGCAATCCGGACAGTCGTTCTGCTGCGGCCACGCAGATCCGCATGTCGCCCTGGCGCCGGTAGAGCTGCGCGCTCTCGCCCGTGACGTCGCGCAGGTGCGTGAGGACGGGGCCCGCCGTGGCCAGGAGCCGGTCCTCGCCCGCCGCGGCCGCGAGCTCGCTCAGCCGGGGTCCGAGGATGAAACGGCCCTGCATGTCGCGCGCCACCATCCGGTGGTGCTCCAGGGCCACCGCGAGCCGGTGCGCCGTCGGACGCGCGAGCCCCGTCGCCGTGACCAGCCCGGCGAGGGTCGCCGGGCCGGACTCCAGAGCGCTCAGAACCAGAGCCGCCTTGTCGAGTACGCCCACACCGCTAGAGCCGCCACTACTGTTGTCCATGCAACGATACTCGCGTCTCACACTATGAAACGCAAGTTCATATTCTCCCAAGAAGCGCCACTCTGGAACGGACACCACCCACCCCACAGGAGAGACAGCGATGGGACGGACACTCGCGGAGAAGGTCTGGGACGACCATGTCGTGACGCGCGCCGAGGGCGAGCCCGACCTCCTCTTCATCGATCTCCACCTGCTCCACGAGGTGACCAGCCCGCAGGCCTTCGACGGCCTGCGAAAGGCGGGACGACCGGTCCGCAGGCTGGACCTGACCATCGCCACCGAGGACCACAACACCCCCACCCTCGACATCGACAAGCCCATCGCGGACCCCGTCTCCCGCACCCAGCTGGAGACCCTGCGCCGCAACTGCGCCGAGTTCGGGGTGCGCCTCCATCCGCTGGGCGACATCGAGCAGGGCGTCGTCCACGTGGTGGGCCCGCAGCTGGGGCTGACGCAGCCGGGCACGACCGTGGTCTGCGGCGACAGCCACACCTCCACCCACGGCGCGTTCGGCGCGCTCGCGTTCGGCATCGGCACCAGCCAGGTCGAGCACGTCCTGGCCACCCAGACCCTGCCGCTGGCGCCGTTCAGGACCATGGCGGTCACCGTCGAGGGCGAACTGCCCGAGGGCGTCACCGCCAAGGACCTGATCCTCGCGGTCATCGCCAGGATCGGCACGGGCGGCGGCCAGGGTTACGTCATCGAGTACCGCGGCTCCGCCATCGAGAACCTCTCGATGGAGGCCCGGATGACCGTGTGCAACATGTCCATCGAGGCGGGCGCCCGGGCGGGCATGATCGCGCCCGACGAGACCACCTTCGCCTACCTCAAGGGCCGCGCCCACGCCCCCCGCGGCGCGGACTGGGACGACGCCGTCGCCTACTGGCGCACCCTGCGCACCGACGACGACGCGGTCTTCGACCACGAGGTGGTCATCGACGCCGCCGCACTCTCCCCGTTCGTCACCTGGGGCACCAACCCGGGCCAGGGCGCGCCGCTCTCCTCCGCGGTCCCCGACCCCGCCTCGTACACCGACCCGTCCGAGCGGTTCGCCGCCGAAAAGGCGCTGGAGTACATGGACTTGACGCCGGGTCAGGCCCTGCGCGACATCCGTGTCGACACGGTCTTCGTGGGCTCCTGCACCAACGGCCGCATCGAGGACCTGCGCGCCGCCGCGTCGGTCATCGAGGGCCGGGGCGTCGCCGACGGCGTCCGGATGCTGGTGGTCCCCGGGTCCGTCCGGGTGGCCCTCCAGGCGGTCGAGGAGGGGCTGGACAAGGTGTTCACGGCGGCCGGCGCCGAATGGCGGCACGCGGGTTGCTCCATGTGCCTGGGGATGAACCCCGACCAACTCGCGCCGGGCGAGCGCTCCGCGTCCACCTCCAACCGCAACTTCGAGGGCAGGCAGGGCAAGGGCGGCCGCACCCATCTGGTCTCGCCCCAGGTGGCCGCCGCCACCGCCGTGCTGGGTCATCTCGCCGCCCCGGGCGACCTGCCCGGCCTCGCCACCGACGTACCCACTCCCGTGGAGGCCTGACCGATGGAAGCGTTCACCACCCACACCGGCCGGGCCGTCCCGCTGCGCCGCGGCAACGTCGACACCGACCAGATCATCCCCGCGCACTGGCTGAAGAAGGTGACCCGCGACGGTTTCGAGGACGGGCTCTTCGAGGCGTGGCGCAAGGACCCGGAGTTCGTGCTGAACCGCCCCGAGCGCGCGGGCGCCAGCGTGCTGATCGCCGGCCCCGACTTCGGTACCGGCTCCTCCCGTGAACACGCCGTCTGGGCGCTCCAGAACTACGGTTTCAAAACCGTCGTGTCGTCCCGCTTCGCCGACATCTTCCGCGGCAACTCGCTCAAGAACGGACTGCTCACCGTCGTTCTGCCGCAGGAGACCGTGGAAGCGCTGTGGGAGCTGACCGAGAAGGACCCCACGGCCCCGGTGACGGTCGACCTGGTGGCGCGCGAGGTGCGTGCCGGTGGACTGACGGCCGGTTTCGACCTTGACGAGAACGCCCGGTGGCGACTCCTGGAGGGGCTGGACGACATCGACCTGACCCTCCGGAACGCCTCCGACATCGACGCGTACGAGGCCCGCAGGCCCTCGTTCAAGCCCTCCACGGCAAGAATCTGAGACCAATTCCGGCTCGTTCGGCCCAGTGCCGGACGGTCTTCACGGACCCCGGATTACCGCTGCTCACCCAGGGTTTGGCATGATGCGCCCCCTGTCTTCGGACAGGGGGCGCATCGCATTGTTGAGGCCCTGTGGAGCGACAACTCGCCTCAGATGGCACAATCGGTGCATGGAACGCGACAGCCAACTCAAGCTTTACCGGCTCGTCGCCGACCAACTGAAGGAAGCGCACACAAGGGTGCGCGCACTGCAAGTCCCGGAGGGCGTACGGATGGCGCTGTCCCGGCAGCTGCTGGCCATCACGGCCTCGGCGAAGCACGATCTATCAGGCGCGGCAAGGCGTCTGGACCGGCTGATGAACGACCTCGACGAGGGCCGTTTCCCCGAAGATCCCGGCACGCACGGAACTCCGTGATGCGTCGGGTTCGTTGCGGCACAAGGGTGATTAGACCGTTTCGTGTTTGATTTGCGGTATATATCTGCCTAACGTGCGAAAAGCTGGAGCACTTTCCAGCCAATGTCTCCGAAGGGGAAGACGTGAACAAGGCGCAGCTCGTTGAAGCGATTGCCGACAAGGTCGGCGGCCGTCAGCAGGCCGCGGACGCCGTCGACGCGGTGCTCGACGCGATTGTCCGTGCGGTTGTCGGCGGTGACCGTGTCTCGGTGACCGGCTTCGGTTCGTTCGAGAAGGTCGACCGCCCGGCCCGTTACGCTCGTAACCCGCAGACGGGCGAGCGCGTCCGGGTCAAGAAGACCTCGGTGCCGCGCTTCCGTGCGGGTCAGGGCTTCAAGGACCTGGTGAGCGGCACGAAGAAGCTCCCGAAGGCCGGCGAGGTCTCCGTCAAGAAGGCGCCCAAGGGCAGCCTGACCGCCGGCAAGGCCACCACCAAGGCCGCGGCCAAGAAGGCCACCGCCAAGAAGGCGGCCGCGAAGAAGACCGCCGTCAAGAAGACGACCGCGGCGAAGACCACGGCCGCGAAGAAGACGACGGCCGCCAAGAAGGCGACCGCGGTCAAGAAGACCACGGCGGCCAAGAAGGCCACCCCCGCCACCAAGGCCACCGCCAAGAAGGCGGCGCCCGCGAAGAAGGCGGCCGTGGCGAAGAAGGCGGCTCCGGCCAAGAAGGCGGCCGCGGCGAAGAAGACCGCGCCCGCGAAGAAGGCCACCACCCGCACCACCGCCGCGCGCAAGACCACTGCCAAGAAGACCACTGCCAAGAAGAAGTAAGGCAGCGGACGTACGGCGTAACGCGCCGGGCCGGCGCCAACGCCTGGGACCTCGACGCCCAGCTGGAGCAGGCCATGGACGCGCTGGGCTGCCCGCCCGCCGACTGGCCGGTCGTCAACC
>NZ_JBEZUS010000003.1:65833-156154 GCF_040636475.1 Streptomyces sp. NPDC037389 | reverse complement strand
ACCACCCCTGCCAATACCCCCCCTCCCAAAACCAAGTACGGCAGCGGACGAAGGGCTTAACGCGCCGGGCCGGGCCCCCCGTCGGGGAGCCCGGCCCGCGGCGTGTCCGGCCCCGCAGGCCGGACGGGACGTCCATGGCGCCGCCGCGCGCTACGGGCGCCGCTTCGCGGCGCGCCCGGCGGCGGCTCCGGCCCGTCCTCGGAAAGTCTGGAGTTCCTCAGAAAGTCTGGAGCGTCACCAGGGTCACCCGGCGCTCCGCCGGCGGGACCTCCGGGGTCCCCTCGGCCGGCGCCGCGAACTCGATCCGCACCCGCTGGCCGGGCCGCAGCATCAGCAGACCCCCGGCGTCGAACGCCGCCCCGTCGAAGGGCACGGGCGTGCCGTCGTCCAGGAGGACGCTCCCGGCACGGGTCTGGGGATCGAAGGTGTACGCGGTGGCCTGCATGCCCGGAAGCCTAGTCCGCCCGCGCGGGCGAGGGCGCCCCGGCGGTCCGCGCCCGCCCGGCGACCGCCGCCGTGCGCGGCCCCACGCCCAGCGCCAGCGCGGCCCGCAGGTCCTGCTCGGTGTCCACGTCCCGGCGCACGGAGTCCACACCCGCCAGGGTTATCTCCCGGGCCCCCGAGGCCCGGTGCCGGGCACGCGAGGCACCCTCGAACGCCGGGGACAATTCCCTTCCGGGGGCCGCCGCCAACAGCGTCGTACCGATTCCGGCGGCATCCGCGAGAAATGCGCGGGGAAATCCGGCCGCGAATTCGAGCACCCGCCCGAGTTCGGTGGGGCGCAATGCCGGCAGATCCGCGTTGAGCGTGGCCACGGCCGCGTCCGGGCGCACCCGGCGCACCTCGTGGGCGCCGTGCGCCAAAGCCGCGTTCAGCCCGCCGCCCGGCGGTTCGGGCAGCACCCGGGCGCCGAGGGCCGCCAGGTGGGCCCCGGCCAGCGGATCCGCCGTGACGACCGCCACATCCCGCACGGCGCCGCAGGCCAGCGCGGCACCCACCGTGTCCAGGGCGAAGGCCAGGGCCAGCGCGGGCCCCGGCAGCCGCGCCGCGCCCGCCACGAGGCGGCTCTTGGCCCCCGCCAGCGGTTTCACCGGTACCACCAGCGTCCACAGCACGGCCCCGGTCCCCTCTCCTCGCGTCGGCCCCCATTGTCACCCGCTGGCGCGGCCCGGCAGCGGGGGCGGGGTTACGGTGTTCCGAGAAGTCCGGGCCCCCGGGGCGTTCTCGACAGACCGGGTACCCGGGGCGACACTTGTCCGGCCCCCGGGTGAGCAGCACGCCCGAAGCACGTCCAGGTTCCAACAGAAGGGTGTCCGAGTGTCCCGCCACAGAATCGGCTTCTGGTACCGCTTTGCGGCGGTGTTGGCGAAACCGCCGCTCGTGGTTCTGTTCAAGCGGGACTGGCGCGGAATGGAGCACATTCCCGCCGACGGCGGCTTCATCACCGCCGTCAACCACAACTCGTATCTCGACCCGCTGTCCTACGCCCATTACCAGTACAACACCGGGCGCGTCCCGCGCTTCCTCGCCAAGGCCGGGCTGTTCAAGGGCAGCTTCGTCGGCGCGATCCTGCGCGGCACCGGGCAGATCCCCGTCTACCGCGAGTCCGCCGACGCGGCCACCGCCTTCCGGGCCGCCGTGGACGCCATCAACAACGGCGAGTGCGTGGCTTTCTACCCCGAGGGCACCCTCACCCGCGACCCCGACATGTGGCCCATGGAGGGCAAGACCGGCGCCGCCCGCGTCGCCCTCCTCACCCGCGCGCCCGTGATCCCGGTCGCCCAGTGGGGCGCCAACGAGGCGATGCCGCCGTACGCCAAGGAGAAGAAGCTGCGGCTCTTCCCCCGCAAGACCCTCCGGGTGCTGGCCGGCCCGCCCGTCGACCTGTCCGCGTACCACGGCCAGGAGCCCACCGCCGAGGTGCTGCGCGAGGTCACCGAGGTCATCATGAGGGCCATCACCGAACTCCTCGCCGAACTGCGCGGCGAGCCCGCCCCGGCCGAGCCGTACAACCTCAAGAAGGCCCGTGCCACGGCCGCCGCCCGCCGCGCGGCGAACGCGTCCGGGAAGAGCCCGTCGGGGAACGCCCCGTCCGAGGAGGAGAACGACAAGTGACGCGCGTCGCCGTCTACGGCACCGGTTCCTGGGGCACCGCCTTCGCGATGATCCTCGCCGACGCCGGCTGCGAGGTCACCATGTGGGGCCGCCGCGCCGCCCTCGTGGACGCCATCAACACCGGCCGCACCAACCCCGACTACCTCCCCGGAGTCGAGCTCCCCGCCGCCGTACGGGCCACCACCGACCCCGCCGAGGCCGCCCGCGACGCCGCGTTCACCGTGCTCGCCGTGCCCTCCCAGACCCTGCGCGGCAACCTCGCCGAGTGGACGCCCCTGCTGGCCGACGGCACCGTGCTGGTCTCCCTGATGAAGGGCATCGAGCTCGGCACCGCGAAGCGGATGAGCGAGGTGATCGAGGAGGTCGCCAAGGTCTCCCCGGACCGGGTCGCCGTGCTCACCGGCCCCAACCTCGCCAAGGAGATCGCGGCACGGCAGCCCGCCGCCGCCGTCGTCGCCTGCCCCGACGAATCCGTCGCCCGGCGGCTCCAGGCCGCCTCCCACACCGCGTACTTCCGCCCGTACACCAACACCGACGTGGTGGGCTGCGAGCTGGGCGGCGCGGTGAAGAACGTCATCGCGCTGGCCGTGGGCATCGCCGACGGCATGGGCCTCGGCGACAACGCCAAGGCGTCCCTGATCACCCGGGGCCTCGCCGAGACCACCCGGCTGGGCCTGGCCATGGGCGCCGACGCCCACACCTTCGCGGGCCTGGCCGGCATGGGCGACCTCGTCGCCACCTGCGCCTCGCCGCTCTCCCGCAACCGCACCTTCGGCGCCTGCCTCGGCCGGGGCATGACCCTGGAGGAGACCGTCGCCGCCACCGAGCAGACGGCGGAGGGCGTCAAGTCCTGCGAGTCCGTGCTCGATCTGGCCCGGCGTCACCATGTCGACATGCCGATCACGGAGACGGTCGTCGGCATCGTCCACGAGGGCAAGCCGCCCATGGTGGCCCTCAAGGAGCTGATGTCGCGCAGCGCCAAGGCCGAGCGACACTGAAGCACCCGCGGTCACCAGGTACTCTCGACGCGATATGAGCAGCGAGACCTCCCCCCAGAGCCCTCAGCGGAAGCCGCGTGTCGCGGTCGTCTTCGGCGGCCGCAGTTCCGAACACGCCATTTCCGTGGTGACCGCAGGCGCGGTGCTGCGCGCCATCGACCGCGCCAAGTACGACGTGCTGCCGATCGGCATTACCACCGACGGCCGTTGGGCGCTGACCGCCGACGACCCGGAGCGGATGACCATCGCCGACCGCTCGCTGCCGAGCGTCGAGCAGCTCGTCGACTCCGCCGACGGCGGTGTGCTGCTGCCCGTCACCACGCCCGCCAGCCGTGAGGTCGTCTACACCGAGCCCGGCGCCGTCCCCAAGGCGCTGGGCGAGGTCGACGTCGTCTTCCCCGTGCTGCACGGCCCCTACGGCGAGGACGGCACCCTCCAGGGCATGCTGGAACTGGCCGGCATCCCCTACGTGGGCGCGGGCGTCCTCGCCTCCGCCGTCGGCCAGGACAAGGAGTACATGAAGCGCGTCTTCATCTCCTTCGGCCTGCCCGTCGGCCCGTACGCGGTCATCCGCCCGCGCGAGTGGGAAAACGATCCGGCCGCCGCCCGCGAGAAGATCGTGGACTTCGCGGGCGAGCACGGCTGGCCCCTCTTCGTGAAGCCCGCGCGCGCCGGCTCCTCCATGGGCATCACCAAGGTCGACGACCTCTCCGGTCTGGACGAGGCCATCGAGGAAGCCCGCCGCCACGACCCGAAGATCCTGGTCGAATCGTTGCTGCGCGGCCGTGAGATCGAGTGCGGCGTCCTCGAGTTCGAGGACGGCCCGCGCGCCAGCGTGCCCGCCGAGATCCCCCCGGTCTCCGCGCACGACTTCTACGACTTCGAGGCCAAGTACATCGACTCCGCCTCCGGCATCGTCCCCGCCCCGCTGAGCGAGGAGGAGACCCGCCGGGTCCAGGAGCTGGCCGTCGAGGCCTTCGAGGCCGCCTCCTGCGAGGGGCTGGTCCGCGCGGACTTCTTCCTCACCGAGGACGGCGAGTTCGTGATCAACGAGATCAACACCATGCCCGGCTTCACGCCCATCTCCATGTACCCGCGGATGTGGCAGGAGACCGGCGTCGAGTACCAGGAGCTGGTCGACCGGCTCGTCCAGGCCGCCCTGCGCCGCTCCACGGGCCTGCGCTAGCCGCTCAGGACACTCCGGAAGGGATCCCCTACGGGAGGATTCCTTCCGGAATCGTCTTCTTCACGGCGTCGGCGAGATCGGTCAGCGCGCTGATGTCGCCGGCGTCGCCCACCACACGCCCGGGCAGCGTCACCTCGACCCAGGCCTCCCGCTGCACGGTCGTGCAGCGGACGCTGCCGTCCGGCTGCCGCTCCGGCAGCCAGGTGACCCCGTCGAGATCCGCCGAGTCCGCGCCGGGGTTGTAGTGTTCGGTCCCGGGCGTAAGGATCTTGGGACGCGCCACCCCGCAGCGCAGCGTGATCGCGGGATCGCCCCACAGTGCCGTGAAGTCCGAGACGGGCTCCGTGGTACGCCGCTTCCGCCCGTCCAGGATGTCCGGCAACGCACGGTGGAGCGCCCGGCAGGGCCCGGCCTGCCGCGCGTCCGGCGAGGGCACCGCCGGACCCGCCGACGGGTCCGGCGCCGAGCAGCCCACGGCCGCGAGCAGCAGGGCGGCGGCGGGCAGGCCGAGGGGCCGGCGGAGCGAAGACTTCACCGGCCGAGCATACGGGGGAGCTAGATATGGACCACCGGGCAGGTCAGGGTGCGGGTGATGCCCTCCACCTTCTGGACCTTCGCGACCACCATGCGACCGAGCTCGTCCACGGTGTCCGCCTGGGCGCGCACGATCACGTCGTACGGCCCGGTCACGTCTTCGGCCTGGATCACTCCCGAGATCTTTCCGATGAGTTCGGCCACGGTCGACGCCTTGCCGACCTCGGTCTGGATCAGGATGTACGCCTGTACCACGGAACCTCCAGGGCGGCTTCGAGGATCATGTGGGGAGAAGAGACGCCACGGTACCGCGTCACCGCACGGTGCGGGGAGACCCGCGCGGCCTGCGCGGCGCGGGACACGTCAGGATCAGGGCAACCGGCACCACAACCGACACCACTCCGAGGAGGAGCTCAGTGAAAGGCACCGTGGGCGAGTTGGGGGAGTTCGGCCTCATCAGAGAGCTGACCTCCCGGCTCACCACCACCCCGGCGGTCCGGCTCGGGCCCGGTGACGACGCCGCGGTGGTCGCGGCGCCCGACCGCCGGGTCGTCGCGAGTACGGACGTACTCCTGGAGGGACGGCACTTCCGCCGCGACTGGTCCACCGCCTACGACGTCGGGCGCAAGGCCACCGCGCAGAACCTCGCCGACATCGCCGCCATGGGCGCGGTGCCCACGGCCGTGCTGCTGGGCCTCGTCGTACCCGCCGAGCTCGCCGCCACCTGGCCGACCGAGCTGATGGACGGCATCCGCGACGAGTGCCAGGTCGCCGGCGCGGCCGTGGTCGGCGGGGACGTGGTGCGCGGTGACACCATCACCGTCGCCATCACGGCCCTGGGCGACCTGCGCAACCACGAGCCGGTCACCCGCTCCGGGGCCCGCGCGGGCGACGTCGTGGCCGTCACCGGCTGGCTGGGCTGGTCCGCCGCCGGGCTCGCCGTACTCTCCCGCGGCTTCCGCTCCCCGCGCGCCTTCGTCGAGGCCCACCGCCGGCCGGAGCCCCCGTACCACGCGGGGCCCGCCGCCGCCGCGCTCGGCGCCACCGCCATGACGGACGTCAGCGACGGCCTCATCGCCGACCTCGGCCACATCGCCGAGGCCAGCAAGGTCCGCATCGACCTGCGCACCGCCGCCATCGACGTGCCCACGCAGATGCTGGACATCGGCCAGGCCGTCGGCGTCGACCCGCTCCAGTGGGTGCTGACCGGGGGAGAGGACCACGCCATCGTGGCGACCTTCCCGCCGGACGTGAAGCTCCCCGCCCGCTGGAAGATCATCGGCGAGGTCGTCAATCCCTCCGCCCTCCCGCAGGTCACCGTCGACGGCGCGCCCTGGGACAAGGCGGGCGGCTGGGACCACTTCGGCGACGACGGCCTGGAGCCGGGCGAATAATCCCGGCGAGTAGATTGCGCGCATGCGCATACCCCCGCCTCGCGTACTGACCGTCGCCGGATCCGACTCCGGCGGCGGTGCGGGCATCCAGGCAGACCTGAAGACGATGCTCGCCCTCGGCACTCACGGCATGAGCGTGGTCACAGCGGTGACCGCGCAGAACTCCCTCGGCGTCCAGGGCGCCTGGCCGCTGCCCGCCGAGGCGGTACGGGCCCAGTTCCGCAGCGTCGTGGACGACATCGGCGTGGAGGCCGTGAAGACCGGCATGCTCGCCTCGGCGGAGCTCGTGGAGACCGTGGCCGCCCTCCTCGACGAGGTGACCGCCCCCGTCGTCGTCGACCCCGTCGGCATCTCCAAGCACGGCGACGCCCTGCTGGCCGCCTCCGCGCGCGACGCGGTCCGCACGAAGCTCCTGCCGGCCGCGACGGTCGCCACCCCCAACCTGGACGAGGTCGCCTGGCTGACGGGCGTCCAGGTGTCCTCCGAGGCGGGCCTGCGCCGGGCGGCGGACGCGGTGCTGTCGTACGGGCCGCGCTGGGCGCTGATCAAGGGCGGCCACCTGGAGGGCGACGCGGTGGATTTCCTGACGGACGGGGCGGAGGAGCACTGGTTCCGTGCCCCACGTCACGACAACCGGCACACGCACGGAACGGGGTGCACGCTGGCGAGCGCGATCGCGGCGGGCCTGGCGAAGGGGCACTCCGTGCCGGAGGCGGTCGCGGAGGCCAAGTCGTACGTCACGGGCGCGATCGCGGCGGGGTTCGCCCTGGGCGCGGGAATCGGCCCGGTGGACCACGGCTGGACGAGCGCGCGCTGACGCGCGGCGAGGACGGCAAAAAGCCGGCCCCCCGAAGGGGACCGGCTTTCAAGGGGCGGCGAGGCTGCCGCGCTACTAGCTAGTTAGCGCGAGACCTTGCCGGCCTTGATGCACGAGGTGCAGACATTGAGGCGCTTCGGCGTCCGACCGACCACGGCACGCACACGCTGGATGTTCGGGTTCCAGCGACGGGACGTACGGCGGTGCGAGTGCGAAATG
This sequence comes from Streptomyces sp. NPDC037389, assembly GCF_040636475.1. Lineage (NCBI taxonomy): Bacteria > Bacillati > Actinomycetota > Actinomycetes > Kitasatosporales > Streptomycetaceae > Streptomyces > Streptomyces sp. NPDC037389. The sequence goes on along the minus strand of NZ_JBEZUS010000003.1, from coordinate 148,891 downwards.
TTATTGCCGAAGCCCGGCCCCTTGCCGCAGACGTCGCAGTTGGCAGCCACGGGTCACTCCAAAGACTTCAGATGCACTTACGGGAAATCCCGGCGTTGCCGGGTCGTAGGTGACTTGGCTTGCCAGGGGGATGGCCTGATTCTCATCAGGCAACCGGAGCAGCATACAACGACCGCTCCTGGACAACGAAACTACCATGACCGGCCCCGAACCCGCCCGGCTCGCCCCCGGGGCCCCCGCGCGGGACTAGTCTGCTCCAGCGCTTCCCCCAGCCCCGCCGTCCGAGGAGGACCCACGTGCCGCACCCGCTCGACGCCGACGCGGTACGCGCCTGGTGCGGCCTGGCACTCGACGCGCTCGGCGGGGCCCGCGAGGAGATCGACGCGATCAACGTCTATCCCGTCGCGGACGGCGACACCGGCACCAACCTCTACCTGACCGTCGAGTCCGCCGCCCGCGCCGTCGACGCCGTCTTCGACGGTCACGCCACCGGCGGCCCCGGCTCCCGCCCGGGCCTGGCCGAGGCCGTCCGGGCGATGGCCCACGGCGCCCTCATAGGGGCCCGCGGAAACTCCGGGACGATCCTGGCGCAGCTGCTGCGCGGCATGGCCGAGGTCCTGGCCGCACCCGCCGCCGAGGAGCGGCGCGACGACGCCGCCCTGCTGCGCCGCGCCCTGCGCCGCGCGGTCGAGTCGGCGTACGAGGGCGTCGCCCGCCCCGTCGAGGGCACCGTGCTGTCGGTCGCCACGGCCGCCGCCGAGGCCGCCGAGGTCACCCCGGGTGACGGCCCGGCCGTCGCCCGCGCCGCGCACGAGGGCGCCCTGACGGCCCTGGCGGCCACCCCGTGCCAGCTGGAGGTCCTCGGGCGGGCGGGAGTGGTCGACGCGGGCGGCAAGGGCCTCGTGGAGGTACTGGGCGCGCTCGTGACCGCCCTGACGGGCGGCCCCGGCGCCGCGCGGGCCGCCGCCGCGCCCGCCCGCGCCGCCCACGACTGGCTCGCCGGGGGCTGTCCGGCCGAGGCCGGCGGCGTGGACGTCCCGGCGGGCGACGGGCCCGCCTTCGAGGTGATCTACCTGCTGGAGGCGGACGACACGGCCGTCGCCCGGCTGCGGACCCGCCTCGACGCGCTGGGGGAGTCCCTCGTCGTCGTCGGCGGGGACGGCCTGTGGAACGTTCATGTGCACGTGGACGACGCCGGTGCCGCCGTCGAGGCGGGCATCGACGCGGGACGCCCGTACCGCGTGCGCATCACCCACTTCGGCTCCGCCGCCATCGAGCGCACCCGGGTCCACGAGCCCGTACAGCGGGCCGTCGTCGCGGTCGTACCGGGCGAGGGCCTGGCGGCGCTGTGCGCCGAGGCCGGCGCGACCGTCGTGACCGTACGGCCGGGAGAGCCGCCCGCGAGCGGCGAGCTGGTGCAGGCCGTCCGGCGCGCCCACGCGCGCGAGGTGGTGCTGCTGCCCAACGACGCCGACCTGCGGCACACCGCCGCCGCGGCCGCCGAGCAGGCCCGCGCCGAGGGCGTCCGGGTCGCCCTCATCCCCACCCGCTCCCCGGTCCAGGGCATCGCCGCCCTCGCCGTCCACGAGTCCGGCCGCCGCTTCGACGAGGACGTCGTGGCCATGACCTCCGCCGCCGGGGCCACCCGGCACGCTGAGCTCGTCGTCGCCGAGCGGCAGTCGTGGACCATGGCGGGCGTCTGCCAGGCCGGGGACGTCCTCGGCCTCATCGACGGCGACGTCGCCGTCATCGGCGCCGAGCTCGCCGCCACCGCCGAGACCGTCCTGGACCGGATGCTCACGGCGGGCGGCGAGATGGTCACGCTCGTGCTCGGCGCGGACGTCCCCGACGCCGTCGCCGACCGCCTCCAGCGGCATGTGCGCGGCGGCCACCTGGCCGTGGACACCGTGGTCTACCGGGGCGGGCAGCGGGCGCCGCTGTTGGTCGGGGTGGAGTGAAAACGCCCGGCAACGGGTCCGCGACAGCGCGGGCCCATTGCCGGGCGTTTCGGGCACAACCAATGCAGACCGCTCACCGCTCAGCGGCGTGGTGTGCAGTGACCCCGCCGGTGCCTGAACGCGGTGGCTTCTCACTCGCCCGTTGACACAGGCTCACGACGGACAGGCCCTGCCCGGCGCACACAGCGCGAACCTGAGCGTAGCGCCTCGGTGACCTTCAGTGTCCTGGTTTTCCGGGGGCGATTCACCGCACTTGTCAGAGCCGTGGTGTGCAATAGGGACGTGCCCGCGCTGGAAGAACCCCTGAAGAAGACGCTCGGCGGCACCACCGCGAAGGTGATGGCCGAGCACCTCGATCTGCACACGGTCGGCGACCTGCTGCACCACTACCCGCGCCGCTACGCCGAGCGCGGCGAGCTCACCCGGCTCGCCGACCTGCCGCTGGATGAGCACGTCACGGTCGTCGCGCAGGTCTCCGACGCCCGGGTGCACAAGTTCAACCAGGGCCGGGGCCAGCGGCTGGAGGTGACCGTCACCGACGGCAGCGGCCGGCTCCAGCTGGTCTTCTTCGGCCGGTCGATCTACCACCACCAGAAGGAGCTGGTACCCGGCCGGCGCGGCATGTTCGCCGGCAAGACCGGCACGTTCCGCAACATCCGCCAGCTCTCCCACCCGGCCTACGAGATGCTCGGCGGCGACAGTGACGCGAGCACCGCCAAGGCCTGGGCCGACCAGCTGATCCCGCTCTACCCGGCCTGCTCCAAGATGGAGTCCTGGAAGATCTCCAACGCGGTCGACGTCGTGCTCGCCTCGATGGAGGCCACCGGCTGGGAGTCCGTCGTGGACCCGCTGCCGCCCGCGCTGCGCGAGGGCCGCGGCCTGGTCCAGCTCCCGGAGGCCCTCCGCAAGATCCACCGGCCCCGGGCCAAGGCGGACATCGAGGACGCCCGCTCCCGGCTGAAGTGGGACGAGGCGTTCGTCCTCCAGGTCGCCCTCGCCCGCCGCCGCCATGCCGACTCGCAAGCGCCCGCCGTGGCCCGCAAACCCGCGCCCGGCGGCCTGCTCGACGCCTTCGACGCCAAGCTGCCCTTCACCCTCACCGACGGCCAGCTGAAGGTCTCCGCCGAGATCTTCGACGACCTGGCCACCGAGCACCCCATGCACCGGCTGCTCCAGGGCGAGGTGGGCTCCGGCAAGGCGCAGCCTCTCGACGCCTTGGTGCTGACGCCGAAGGGCTATCGCCCCATGGGGGACATCGTCCTGGGCGATGAGGTCGTGATTCCGACGGGTGAGCTGGCGATCGTCGATGGCGTATTTCCTCAGGGCGAACGCGACGTATGGCGCATCGTTCTGTCCGACGACAGCGAAATCGAATGTGACGACGAGCACCTGTGGATCGTGGGAACCAGCTGCGGATGGGATCGTGGACAACCGCCCAAAGTTCTGACGACCCGAGAGATCAGGTTGGATACCTACAAGGCGAACGGATCGTCGAAGTGGTACATCCCGCCTGCGGTACCAGTCGATCTGAGCGGTGAGTCAGAGCCGCCGCTCGACCCTTACCTCTTCGGCCTCCTGCTGGGAGACGGTTCGTTCCGTCACAGCTTGAGGCTCTCGACCGCTGACGACGACATCCGTGAGGCAGCCGAGGCAGCTGTGGCCCCGGACTGCCGACTCGTCCCGGTGCCCGGATCCTCCTACGACTACACCGTCCAGATGGCGGTGCCGAGGGGCGGGGCGCGGAGAAACCCGGTCATTCAGGCATTGCGGGATCTGGGGCTATGGGGACTGACCTCGCACGAGAAGTTCATCCCGGATCCCTTCAAGAACACGACGATCAAAAATCGCCTGGCTGTTCTGCAAGGGCTTATGGACGCTGACGGGACAGTGCGGCCGAGTGGGTTCAGCATCTCGTTCTGTTCCGCTTCGAAACGGCTCGCAGACGACGTCGCCTGGCTTGTGCGATCTCTTGGGGGCCGTGCCCGAGTGCTACCCAAGAAGGCCGCTTTCAACGTGTCGGTCGCGCTGCCCGACGAGTTCTCGCCATTCAGGCTGCCCCGGAAGGCGGACCACATCCGGCCCCGGCCGAAATACAACACTTTCCGGCGAGGTATCCGTGCCGTGGAATACGTCGGGCGCAAGCCGGTCCAGTGCATCAGCGTCGCCCACCCGAGCCGGGCCTATGTGACGGACCACTTCACGGTCACCCACAACACCATGGTCGCCCTGCGCGCGATGCTCGCTGTCGTGGACGCGGGCGGCCAGGCGGCCATGCTCGCCCCCACCGAGGTCCTCGCCCAGCAGCACCACCGGTCGATCACCGAGATGATGGGCGAGCTGGCCGAGGGCGGCATGCTCGGCGGCGCCGAGCAGGGCACCAAGGTCGTCCTGCTGACCGGCTCCATGGGCACGGCCGCGCGCCGGGCGGCGCTGCTCGACCTGGTCACCGGCGAGGCGGGCGTCGTCGTCGGGACGCACGCCCTGATCGAGGACAAGGTCCAGTTCCACGACCTGGGCCTGGTCGTCGTCGACGAACAGCACCGCTTCGGCGTCGAGCAGCGCGACGCCCTGCGCTCCAAGGGCAAGCAACCGCCGCATCTGCTGGTGATGACCGCCACACCCATTCCGCGCACCGTCGCCATGACCGTCTTCGGCGACCTGGAGACGTCCGTCCTGGACCAGCTGCCCGCCGGGCGCTCGCCCATCGCCACCCATGTGGTGCCCGCCAAGGACAAGCCGCACTTCCTCTCCCGCGCCTGGGAACGGGTCCGCGAGGAGGTCCAGGGCGGCCACCAGGCGTACGTCGTCTGCCCCCGCATCGGCGACGAGGAGGACGCCCCGGGGAAGAAGTCCGCCGAGGACGACGCGGAGCGCCGCCCTCCGCTGGCCGTGCTCGACATCGCCGAGGAGCTCTCCCGGGGGCCCCTGGCCGGGCTGCGCGTGGAGGTGCTCCACGGGCGGATGCAGCCCGACGCCAAGGACGAGGTGATGCGCCGCTTCGCGGCGGGCGAGGTCGACGTCCTGGTCGCCACCACCGTCATCGAGGTCGGTGTGAACGTGCCCAACTCCACCGTGATGGTGATCATGGACGCCGACCGGTTCGGCGTCTCCCAGCTCCACCAGCTGCGCGGCCGCGTCGGCCGTGGCTCGGCCCCCGGGCTCTGCCTGCTGGTCAGCGAGATGCCGGAGGCCAGTCCGGCCCGGGCCCGGCTCGGCGCGGTCGCCGCCACCCTCGACGGCTTCGAGCTCTCCCGCATCGACCTGGAGCAGCGCCGCGAGGGCGACGTCCTCGGCCAGGCGCAGTCCGGCGTCCGTTCCTCCCTGCGGATGCTCACCGTCATCGACGACGAGGAGATCATCGCGGCCGCCCGCGAGGAGGCCGCCGCGGTCGTGGCCGCCGACCCCGAGCTCGCCCGGCTGCCCGAGCTGCGCACCGCGCTCGACGCCCTGCTGGACAAGGACCGGGAGGAGTTCCTGGACAAGGGCTGACGCCCCGGGCCAGGACCAGGGCCGACGCCGCCGGGGCCGGGCGGACGCCGTGGCGCCGACGCCATACGCTGTCGGTGCGGCCACCGCCGCACCGTGTCACCCACCGCCGAAGGACTTCCGAGACCATGACCCGCGTGATCGCCGGCCGCGCCGGCGGACGCCGACTGGCCGTACCGCCGGGCACCGGCACCCGCCCCACCTCCGACCGGGCACGCGAGGGCCTGTTCTCCACCTGGACGTCCTTCCTGGGCACCCTGGACGGCGCGCGCGTGCTGGACCTCTACGGCGGCTCCGGCGCCGTCGGCCTGGAGGCGCTCTCCCGGGGCGCCGCCCACACCCTCCTCGTCGAGGCGGACGCCCGCGCCCTGCGCGTCATCCAGGACAACGTCCGCGTGGTCGGCCTGCCGGGCGCCGAGGTGCGCGGCGGCAAGGCCGAGCAGGTCGTGGCCGGGGCGCCGCCCGCCCGGCCGTACGACGTGGTCTTCCTCGACCCGCCCTACGTGGTCACCGACGACGACCTCCGGGAGATCCTGCTCACACTCAGGGGCAGGGGCTGGCTGGCCGAGGACGCGCTCGTCACTGTGGAGCGCAGCACCAGGGGCGGGGAATTCCGCTGGCCGGAGGGTTTCGACGCACTGAGGGCCCGTCGCTACGGCGAGGGGACGCTTTGGTACGGTCACGCCGCTTCGGCGTGCACTGCCGACACCACGGGATCAGGCACGTCATGAATGGACCGGAGAGCGAGGAAACACCGTTGCGCCGCGCCGTCTGTCCGGGGTCGTTCGACCCCGTCACCAATGGGCACCTCGACATCATCGCCCGCGCTTCGAAGCTGTACGACGTCGTGCACGTCGCCGTGATGGTCAACAAGTCCAAGGAGGGCCTGTTCACCATCGACGAGCGGATAGAACTCCTCCGCCAGGTCACCGCCGAGTACGGCAACGTCCGGGTGGAGTCCCATCACGGCCTGCTCGTCGACTTCTGCAAGGAGCGCGACATCCCGGCCATCGTCAAGGGCCTGCGGGCGGTCAGCGACTTCGACTACGAGCTCCAGATGGCCCAGATGAACAACGGCCTCTCGGGCGTCGAGACCCTCTTCGTCCCCACCAACCCCACCTACAGCTTCCTCTCCTCCAGCCTGGTCAAGGAGGTCGCGGCCTGGGGCGGCGACGTCTCCCACCTGGTGCCGCCGCTGGTGCTGGAGGCCCTCAAGGAGCGCCTCGCCCACCGGGCCGGATCTGACTGATCGTCAGTAGCTGTCGGCCGGGGGCCGCCGGCCGTACAGTCGTCCCCGTTCGTTCCCATCGGCCACCAGGCCACCCCGGAATGCGAGAAGGCGGCGAGCGTCACGGTGGACGTCCAGAAGAGACTCGACGAGATCGTCACGACCGTCACCGGCGCCCGGTCCCTGCCCATGTCGGCCTCCTGCGTGCTCAACCGGGCCGAGCTGCTCGCCCTCCTGGAGGAGGTGCGCGCCGCCCTGCCCGGCTCGCTGGCCCAGGCGCGCGAGGTCATCGGCGACCGGGAGCAGCTCGTCGCCCGGGCGCGTGACGAGGCCGAGGCGATCCTCGCCTCGGCCCGGGCCCAGCGCGGCTCGCTGATCTCCGACACCGAGGTCGCCCGGCAGTCCCGCGAGGAGGCCGACCGCATCCTCGAGGAGGCCCGCCGGGAGGCCGAGGAGATCCGTGCCGGCGCCGACGACTACGTCGACAGCACCCTCGCCAACTTCGAGGTCGTCCTCACCAAGACCATCGGCTCCGTCGACCGGGGCCGGGAGAAGCTCCTCGGCCTCGGTGACGACGGGCACGACCCCGAGGGCCTGGCCCACGACGCCCCGGAGCGCAGCGCCGACTCCCGGACCCAGCGGCAGAGCGCCGACGCCTATGTGGACGTCAAGCTGGGCGCCGTCTCGGCCGTGCTGGCCAAGGCCTTGGAGGCCGTCGGCCGGGGCCGGGAGAAGCTGCTCGGGGCCCGCCCCGTCGACGAGCTGGGCGCCCACCTGGCCGCCCACGACGGCATCGTCCCCGGCCGCCCCACCAGCGACGCCGACTTCCTCGCCGAGCTCGCCGGCGGCCCGCAGGAGCCCCTGGCCGCGCCGAGGGCGCCCAGGGAGGCCCACCGGGCCCCCGAGCCGCCCCAGGTTCCGCAGCAGCCCGTCTGGAGCGACTACACCGTCCCCGCCGGGGGCTACGGCGGGCAGGACCCGTACGGCTATCCCCAGCAGGCCGCGCAGTACCCGCCGCAGGCCGACCCGTACGCCGTCCCCGGCGGCTACCAGCAGCCCGACCCGTACGCCTGGCAGGCCCCGGCCCAGGGGACGGGCCGCGGGACGGACCTCGGTCACGGCTACGGGACCGCCGCCGGCTACCCGGCCGACGGGCACCAGCCCCGGGCGGCGGGCGCCCTCGACGAGACCAGCTTCTTCGACACCTCGATGATCGACCTGAACCGGCTCCGCGAGTACGAGCAGGGCCGCTGACCCCGCTCCGGCCACCGTCGCCGGACGCGGATTGGGCCCACGGGCGACCGTCCAGTATCCTGGCTCTTCGGTCGCGTGTACGTCCGCGATCCAGGCTGCCCTCCGTGCCTCGTGCACCCGGGCCGCCGTCACCGCAGCGTAGAAAGCAGGAAGCCCTGAACGCCCGCCTCGACCCCCGCAACCCTCTCGTGTTCGATACGCGCGAGCTGGGCCGGCGTCCCGGTGCGCTGAAGAGGGTCTCCCGCTCCGTCCCCGCCCCGCGCGACCTCGGTATCGAGGTCATCGGCGTGGCCGAGGGCGCGGCGGTGGAGCTCGAACTCCGCCTTGAGTCGGTCATGGAAGGGGTGCTTGTCACAGGCACCGCCCGTGCGCCGCTCACCGGGGAGTGCGTAAGGTGTCTGGAGCCGCTCGAGCGAGAGTTTGAAGCGGACTTCCAGGAGATGTACTCCTACCCCGACGCCGACGCCCGGGGCCGCATCGTGGCCACGGACGACGACGCCGAGGACGATGAGGAGGACATCCTCCACCTCGAGGACGACTTGTTCGACCTCGAACCCGTGCTGCGGGACGCGGTGGTGCTCGCACTGCCGCTGCAGCCGGTGTGCCAGGACGACTGTCCCGGCCTGTGCTCCGAGTGCGGAGAGCGGCTGGCGGACGACCCGGACCACCACCATGAGTCGGTCGACATTCGTTGGGCGGCACTGAAGGGACTCGCCGGATCCGAGACGGCCGGCGAGACGGACAACGCACCCCGCTCCGGCGGGGATGACACACAGGAGAAGTAGCCGTGGCTGTTCCGAAGCGGAAGATGTCGCGCAGCAACACGCGCCACCGCCGGTCGCAGTGGAAGGCTGCGGTCACCCCCCTGGTGGCGTGCGAGCGCTGCCACGAGCCGAAGCAGCAGCACATCGCGTGCCCCAGCTGCGGCACCTACAACAAGCGCCAGGTCCTCGCGGTCTGATCGGCGGGTGACAGGCTTCATGTCAGACGCCACAGCGCCGAAGAAGGCGTCGGCGGACACGGCCTCGTCCCACACGCTTCTGGAAGGGCGGCTCGGGTACACACTCGAGTCCGCCCTTCTGGTGCGTGCGCTGACGCACCGGTCCTACGCGTACGAGAACGGCGGACTGCCCACCAACGAACGGCTGGAGTTCCTCGGGGACTCCGTCCTGGGTCTGGTGGTCACCGACACGCTGTACCGCATCCACCCGGACCTCCCCGAGGGCCAGCTCGCCAAGCTGCGCGCCGCGGTGGTCAACTCACGGGCGCTGGCCGAGGTCGGCCGGGGCCTGGAGCTGGGCTCCTTCATCCGGCTCGGCCGGGGTGAAGAGGGCACCGGCGGCCGGGACAAGGCCTCCATCCTCGCGGACACCCTGGAGGCCGTCATCGGTGCGGTCTACCTAGACCAGGGCCTCGACGCGGCCGGGGAGCTGGTGCACCGGCTCTTCGACCCGCTGATCGAGAAGTCCTCGAACCTCGGCGCCGGCCTGGACTGGAAGACCAGTCTCCAGGAGCTGACCGCCACCGAGGGTCTCGGCGTTCCGGAGTACCTGGTCACGGAGACAGGTCCGGATCACGAGAAGACCTTCACGGCTGCTGCCCGCGTCGGTGGTGTCGCGTACGGCACCGGCACCGGCCGCAGCAAGAAGGAAGCGGAGCAGCAGGCGGCGGAGTCCGCCTGGCGCGCCATCAACAGCGCGGCGGAAGCTCGCGTGGCGGCTGAGAAGGCCGCCGCCGAGTCCGGCGCGATGCCGGGGGAGAAATCCTCCAACTGAGAACAACGGTCCGGGCCGCGGTGCGAGAGCACCGCGGCCCGGACCTTTTCTTCCGCCTTCGCCACCATTGCCTTCGCCCCCTTCAAGGAGCACCGTGCCGGAGTTGCCCGAGGTCGAGGTCGTCCGACGGGGTCTGGAGCGCTGGATCTCCGGCCGTGTCGTCGCCGCCGTGGAAGTCCTCCACCCTCGGGCGATCCGCCGCCACCCGGCGGGGCCGGACGACTTCGCCGCCCGGCTGACCGGCCACCGGCTGGGCCCCGCCCGCCGGCGCGGAAAGTACCTCTGGCTGCCGCTGGAACCCCTCACCGGGACGGGCACGCCCACCCAGGCCGTCCTCGCCCACCTCGGTATGAGCGGCCAGCTTCTCGTCCAGCCGCAGGGCTCCCCGGACGAGAAGTACCTGCGGGTCCGCGTCCGTTTCGCCGACGCCACCGCGACCGAGCTGCGCTTCGTCGACCAGCGCACCTTCGGCGGGCTCTCGCTGCACGACACGGTGGAGGGCGACCCCGACGGGCTGCCCGACGTGATCGCGCACATCGCCCGCGACCCCCTCGACCCGGCCTTCGACGACGCCGCCTTCCACACCGCGCTGCGCGGCCGCCGGACGACGGTCAAACGCGCCCTGCTCGACCAGTCGCTGATCAGCGGCGTCGGCAACATCTACGCCGACGAGGCGCTGTGGCGCACCCGGCTCCACTACGAGCGGCCGACCGCGAGCCTCACCCGCCCGCGCACGGCCGAGCTGCTCACCCATATCCGCGAGGTCATGAACGAGGCCCTCGCGGTGGGCGGCACCAGTTTCGACAGCCTCTACGTCAATGTGAATGGCGAGTCGGGCTATTTCGACCGCTCCCTGGACGCGTACGGCCGTGAGGACGAGCCGTGCCGCCGCTGCGGCACGCCCATCCGCCGTCGGCCCTGGATGAACCGCTCCAGCTACTTCTGCCCCCGCTGCCAGCGGCCTCCGCGCCCCTGAGGGGCGTCAGGGGCGCGGGGCGGCGTCGATGTGCGACTACCGTCGCGTGGGCGCGACCAGCCCCCACCGGCCCGCAGTGGAACGCTCAGCGCCCGCTGTCGTAACGCTCCCGCGCGGCCAGCACATCCGGCATGCGTGCCTCCAGCAGCTCGATGAGCCCTATCAACCGCCCGGTCACCTCCTGCCCCAGGGCCGTCAGCCGGTAATCCACCCGCGGTGGATTCGTCGGCTGCGCCTCCCGGTGCACGAGACCGTCGCGCTCCAGCGCGTGCAGCGTCTGCGACAGCATCTTCTCGCTGACGCCCTCCACCCGCCGCCGCAGCTCGTTGAAGCGCAGCGTGTCCTCGCGCAGGGCGCCGAGGGTCAGGGCGCCCCAGCGGCCGGTGACGTGCCCCAGGGTTTCCCGCGAAGGGCAGTTGCGCGCGAAGACGTCGAAGGGCAGTTGCTCGTCCGTGCCGTCGATCGTCGTCATGAGAACACCATACTCCCGCGCAGCGCTATCCACAGGGTTGCGCTAACCAAAAGTTAGTGCTTTCCTTTGGTCACCCAGTCAGCGCAACCAGCTTCTCCAGGGAGCCCATCGTGACCACGCCCGTCGTCGCCATCGCCTACCACTCCGGCTTCGGCCACACCGCCGTCCTCGCCGAGGCCGTCCGCGCCGGTGCCGCCGGTGCCGGGGCGACCGTCCACCTGATCAACGTCGCCGAGATCACCGACGCGCAGTGGGAGCTCCTCGACGCCTCCGACGCGATCGTCTTCGGCTCGCCCACCTACATGGGCACCGCCTCGGGCGCCTTCCACGTCTTCGCCGAGGCGACGTCCAAGCGCTGGTTCACCCGTGCCTGGCAGGACAAGATCGCGGCCGGCTTCACCAACTCCGCCTCCAAGAGCGGTGACAAGCTCCACACCCTCCAGTTCTTCACCGTCCTCGCCGCCCAGCACGGCATGCACTGGGTCGGCCTCGGCGCGATGCCGGGCTGGAACAGCTCCACCGCCTCCGAGAACGACATCAACCGTCTCGGCTTCTTCCTCGGCGCCGGTGCCCAGACCGACAACGACCAGGGCCCCGAGGGCGTCCACAAGGCGGACATAGCCACCGCCGAGCTGCTGGGCCGCCGCGTCGCCGAGCAGACCCGGATCTATGCGGCGGGCCGCGCCTCCGTCTGATCCGGCCTTTGGCCGACCCCGCGCCGCCGCGTGAACCCACGCGGCCACCGGACGCCGCTGCCCCGGCCGTACCGCCGTACGGCCGGGGCAGCGGTGCGTCACGGCCGGGTCAGTAGCCGAAGTCCTGCGTCCAGTAGGGGCCGTTGCCCCCGTGGTGCACCCCTACGCCGATGCTCCGGTAGTCGCAGTTGAGGATGTTCGCCCGGTGGCCGCTGCTGCGCATCCAGGCCTCCATCACGGTGTGGGCGTCGGGGTGGCCGCGCGCGATGTTCTCCCCTCCGAGGTTCTTGATGCCGCGCCGGGCGGCCCGGTCCCAGGGGGTCCGGCCGTCCGGGTCGGTGTGGTCGAAGAAGCCCCGCCGGGCCATGTCGTCGCTGAACGCCTGAGCCAGCCGGCTGAGCTTGCCGCTGACCCGCAGGGGACGGCAGCCGGCCTTCGCCCGCTCGGCGTTGACCAGGGACAGCACCAGATGCGCGGCGGACGACCGGGTGTCCGCCAGTGTGCCGGGCAGCGCGCCCAGGTCGTCGTCGGGATCGTGATCGGCGTGCTCGGTGTGCTCGTGCGGCGCGGGGCGCCGGGGGGCGCCGGGAGCCGGCGGGGCCGGGCGCCGGCCGGGGACGGCGGCGTGGGCCGCCCCCTCGGGACGGGCGTCGGCCGGAGCGCCGGAGGAGGCCGGGGGCCGCTCGGCGGCCCGGTTCGCCGGGGCGTTCCCGCGCCCGGGCGCGCTCACCGGCTCCGCCTGGGCGCTCCGGGGCCCGGCCGCGGCCGGGCCGGAAGCCATCGGTCCGGACGCCGCCGGTGGCGCCGCGGTGTCGCGCTCGGGCCGGGTCTCCCGCTCCGGAGCCGGGCCGTCGCGCCCGTCCGCCCGGTCCGCCGGGGCGTCGGACCGGCCGTCGCGCCGCGGCGGGGGCACCGGTGCCTCGGGTGGTGCCTCGGGAGGGGCGTCGGCCAGCACATGGCCGCTGCTGCCGGAGCCGGGGGAGTGCGGCTCGCCGCCGGGCGGGAAGGCCCCGCTGGGCAGCAGTCCGGAGACCACCGCGACCGCGCCCATCGCCACGGCCGCCGACGCGCCGAGCAGCCCGGCCCGCCGGGCGGGCGGCGCCGGTTTGGGGGGCTTTCCGCCGCCCCGGCCCGCTGCGGCGGCGCCGGCCTTGGGCGCCCGGCCCGCCTTGGCCTTGGGGCGGTGGGGGCTGCGGTGCCGGCCGGTGCCGGTGGGGGCGGGGCGGACGATGGGAATGGGCTGGGTGACCGCCTCGGCCGGATCCTCGGGCTCGAACACTCCGGCCGTCTCGCTCGTCAGGGGAGCCCGGACCTGCCGGGCATTCGCCACCGCCTCGTCAGCGGTCGCACGGGCAGAGCGTCGATGGCGACCCATCCGCTGCCTTCCTTACGTGTTCGGCGCCGAAGTGCATCACTCGTACGGGGGAGCTTTATTCGGCCGTGACTGTACGGCACGGGACGGTGGGCCGAAGTGCTGCTTATGTAATTGGCCGGTTAACGTGCAGACATGAGCGAGAATGTTCGTCTCACGGCGTGGGTCCGTGGACATGTGCAGGGTGTGGGTTTTCGTTGGTTCACTCGGGCCAATGCCTTGCGGATCGGTGATCTGATCGGCTTCGCCTCCAATCTCTCCGACGGCCGGGTGCAGGTCGTCGCCGAGGGCTCCCGCCAGGGATGCGAACGACTGCTCGACTGGCTGCGGGACGGCGACACGCCCGGGCGGGTCGACGGCGTCACCGAGATCTGGGGCGCACCCAGGGGCGGATACGACGGTTTCGAGATCCGCTGACCCGACCGCCGGAAAATCGGATATCGGCTCGGTTTCCCCGGGAATCGCGCCGGAGCAGTGTCTCCTGCATATGCCATTGGCGTATGTAGGAGAAGGAAATCGCCTGATGGTTGCCAACCGGGCCGCATCGTGCAAGGCTGCCTGTCAACGGATGATCTCTACGCCCCCTCGGGCCCCGGGCGCGGAAATGCGGCGCGGATAAACCAGCGCGCACCCCTGGGACGCCTGCGGATACGGGGTGTGATCGTGTTGACCGTCAAACCATTTGGTGAGACTCTGGAAGCCCCGCGCACCTTAGCTGTTTGGCATTGGAACACCGCAGTAGTGATGGCAGACACCGCGGGTGCGAATCCCTCACGACCCACACCGCTTCGGTCGGTCACTCAGTGTGGAGGACCATCCATCATGGCAAAGGCGCTTCTCGGTTACGTCGGCGGCTCCGACCCCCGAGTCCTCTCCGAGATGCGACGGCTCCAGCAGCGTGTCCAGGACCTTGAATCCGAGCTCATCCGGATGCAGGCCGAGAACGACGCGCTGACTGCCGCCGCTCACCGCGGTGACTCGCTGCTCGACAGCATCGACATCGACGTATCGAAGGCGGAGCCTGCGCTCGCCTGACTCGTGCCCTGCCCCGGGGGCCCGGTCGGGCTGCACCGTCAGCCGCTGGAGAGTCGCACAAGCAAGGGACGCTTCGGCGTCCCTTCGTCGTATCCGGTCGCGTCCCCCGTCCCCCTGTTCCACTGCGCCGTCGCCTCACGCATGGTGTGCCCTGAAGATTCCCGGGCGAAACCCATTGTTAAAGGCGGCGCGCGGCTCAGCGCGCGGCACGGCCCCGTGCGCCGTACGGCCGGTAGAGTCCTACCGCGTGCACCTCAAGAGCCTGACCCTGCGCGGCTTCAAATCCTTCGCCTCCGCCACCACGCTGCGCTTCGAGCCCGGGATCACCTGTGTCGTCGGCCCCAACGGCTCCGGGAAGTCCAATGTCGTGGACGCGCTCTCCTGGGTCATGGGCGAACAGGGCGCCAAGTCGCTGCGCGGCGGCAAGATGGAGGACGTCATCTTCGCCGGGACGACCGGCCGCCCCCCGCTGGGCCGCGCCGAGGTCTCCCTCACCATCGACAACTCCGACGGTGCCCTCCCCATCGACTACGCGGAAGTCACCATCACGCGGATCATGTTCCGCAACGGCGGCAGCGAGTACCAGATCAACGGTGACACCTGCCGGCTGCTCGACATCCAGGAACTGCTCTCCGACTCCGGCATCGGCCGCGAGATGCACGTCATCGTCGGCCAGGGCCAGCTCGACTCCGTCCTCCACGCCGACCCCCAGGGCCGCCGCGCCTTCATCGAGGAGGCCTCCGGGGTCCTCAAGCACCGCAAGCGCAAGGAGAAGGCGCTGCGGAAACTCGACGCGATGAAGGCCAACCTCGCCCGCGTCCAGGACCTCACCGACGAACTGCGTCGCCAGCTCAAACCACTCGGCCGGCAGGCCGCCGTCGCCCGCCGCGCCGCCGTCATCCAGGCGGACCTGCGCGACGCCCGGCTCCGCCTGCTCGCCGACGACCTGGTCGCCCTCCGCGGGGCCCTGCGCACCGAGATCGCCGACGAGACCGCTCTCAAGGCCCGCAAGGAGGCCGCCGAGACGGAACTGCTGGCCGCCGCCCGGCGCGAGGCCGCCCTGGAGGAGCACGTCCGCGAGCTCGCCCCGCGCCTCGCCCGCGCCCAGCAGACCTGGCACGAACTCTCCCGGCTCGCCGAACGCGTCCGCGGCACGGTCGGCCTCGCCGACGCCCGCGTCACCAGCGCCACCACCGCCCCCGCCGAGGAACGCCGGGGCCGCGACCCGGAGGACCTGGAACGCGAGGCCGCCCGCGTCCGCGAACAGGAAGCCGAGCTCGAAGCCGCGCTGGAGGCCGCCGGCCACGCCCTGGAGGACACCGCCGGGCACCGCGCCGAGCTCGAACGCCGCCTCGCCGAGGAGGAACGCCGCCTCAAGGACGCCGCCCGCGCCATCGCCGACCGCCGCGAACACCTCGCCCGGCTCCAGGGCCGCGTCACCGCCGCCCGCGGCCGCGCCGCCTCCGCCGAGGCCGAGATCGGCCGCCTCGCCACCGCCCACGACGAGGCCGCCGAGCGCGCGGCCGCCGACCGGGAGGAGTACGAGCGCCACCAGGCCGAGGCCGACGGCACCGCCGCCGACGACGCCGAGCTCGCCGCCCGTCACGACGCGGCCAGGGCCGCCCTGACCGCCGCCGGGGCCGCCCTCGACGCCGCCCGCGAGGACGCCGCCGCGGCCGACCGCCGCCGCGCCGCCGTCACCGCCCGCCGTGACGCGCTCGCCCTCGGCCTGCGCCGCAAGGACGGCACCGGAGCCCTCCTGACCGCGCAGGAACGATTGACCGGACTCCTGGGACCGGCCGCGGAACTCCTCACCGTCACCCCCGGATACGAGCTCCCCGTCGCCGCCGCCCTGGGCACGGCCGCCGACGCCATCGCCGTCACCGGCCCCGCCGCCGCGGCCGAGGCGCTGCGCCTGCTGAAGAAGGAGGACGCCGGCCGGGCCACCCTCCTGCTCGCCGGACCCCCGGAAGGAACGTCACCTCACCCCGAGGACGCCCCCGGCGGCGCCCACCCGGCCGCCGCCCTGGTGAGCGGCCCCGACGGCCTGATGCCCGCCGTCCGCCGGCTGCTGCGCGGCATCGTCGTCGTCGACACGCTCGACGACGCCGAGGCGTTCGTCCGCACCCACCCCGAGCGCACCGCGGTCACCGCCGACGGCGATCTGCTCGGCGCCCACCTCGCCCAGGGCGGCTCCGGCGGCGCCCCCAGCCTCCTGGAGACCCAGGCGGCGGTGGACGAGGCGACCGCCGAGCTGACCGGGCTGACCACCCGCTGCGCCGGACTCGCCGAGGCCCGGCACACGGCCGGGGAGCGCCGCGCGGCCGCGGCCGCCCTCGTCGACGAGCTGTCCGCCCGCCGCACCGACGCCGACCGGGAGAAGTCGCGGACCGCCCAGGCGCTCGGCCGCCTCGCCGGGCAGGCCAGGGCGGCGGCCGGCGAGGCCGAGCGCACGGCCGCGGCGGTCGCGCGCGCCGAGGAGGCGCTCGTCCGGGCCGGCGAGGAGGCCGAGGAGCTCGCCGCCCGGCTCGCGGCGGCCGAGGAGCTCGACGACGAGCACGGCACGGACGAGCCCGACACCTCCGTCCGCGACCGCCTCGCCGCCGACGGCGCCAACGCCCGGCAGACCGAGATGGAGGCCCGCCTCCAGGTCCGTACCCACGAGGAGCGGGTCAAGGCACTAGCCGGCCGGGCCGACGGCCTCGACCGCGCGGCCCGCGCCGAACGCGAGGCACGCGCCCGCGCGGAGCGGCGCCAGGCCCGGCTGGCACACGAGGCACGGGTCGCCGGGGCCGTCGCGTCCGGCGCCCGCCAGCTCCTGGCCCATGTGGAGGTCTCGCTGCTGCGCGCGGACGAGGAGCGCGGGCGGGCCGAGCGGGCGAAGGCCGACCGCGAGGCGGAGCTGACCGCCGGGCGCGACCGGTCCCGGGCGCTGAAGTCGGAGCTGGACAAGCTCACGGACTCGGTCCACCGGGGCGAGGTCCTCGGCGCGGAGAAGCGGCTGCGCATCGAGCAACTGGAGGCCAGGGCCCTGGAGGAGCTGGGTGTGGAGCCGGCCGCCCTGATCGCCGAGTACGGGCCCGACCAGCCCGTACCGCCCTCGCCCCCGGCCGAGGGCGAGCAGCTCCCCGACGACCCGGACCACCCGCGTAACCGTCCCGTGCCCTACGACCGGGCCGCCCAGGAGAAGCGCCTCAAGGCAGCCGAACGCGCGTACCAGCAGCTCGGCAAGGTCAACCCGCTCGCCCTGGAGGAGTTCGCGGCGCTGGAGGAGCGCCATCAGTTCCTCTCCGAGCAGCTGGAGGACCTGAAGAAGACCCGGGCGGACCTGTTGCAGGTGGTCAAGGACGTCGACAAGCGGGTCGAGGAGGTCTTCACCGCGGCGTATCACGACACGGCCCGGCAGTTCGAGGGCGTCTTCTCCCGGCTCTTCCCCGGTGGCGAGGGCCGCCTGGTGCTCACCGACCCGGACGACATGCTGGCGACGGGCGTGGACGTGGAGGCCCGGCCGCCGGGCAAGAAGGTGAAGCGGCTGTCCCTGCTGTCGGGCGGCGAGCGCTCCCTGACGGCGGTCGCCCTCCTCGTCGCCATCTTCAAGGCCCGGCCGAGCCCGTTCTACGTCATGGACGAGGTCGAGGCGGCCCTGGACGACACCAATCTCCAGCGGCTGATCGGGATCATGAGGGAACTCCAGGAGAGCTCCCAGCTGATTGTGATCACTCACCAGAAGCGGACGATGGAAGTCGCCGACGCGCTCTACGGAGTGTCGATGCAGGGCGACGGAGTGTCGAAGGTGATCAGTCAGCGGCTCCACTAGTCGAAGATCGATTCAACTATTGAAGCCAACGCCGGGGAAACGCCCCGGAAACTTCTTCATCACAACCTATTGACTTAGAAAATTGAAGACATAGGGTCTCCCACGACGCTCGCGCCTTCACGTGGTGACCCCCTTGATCTTGTGTCCCACGGGAAAGGCCGCCCCCCACTCCCGGCAACGTGGCCGGGCCCAGGAGAAAACCTTGACCAGCACTGCGATGGCGCAGGGGTCCGAGGGCCGCAAGGCCCAGCCGGACCACCTCGGCCATGTCATCTTCATCACCGCGGCCGCGGCCATGGGTGGCTTCCTCTTCGGCTACGACAGCTCCGTGATCAACGGCGCGGTCGAGGGCATCCGCGGGAAGTACGACATCGGTTCCGCCGCCCTGGCCCAGGTCATCGCCATCGCGCTGATCGGCTGCGCCATCGGTGCCGCCACCGCGGGCCGGGTCGCCGACCGCATCGGCCGCATCCGCGTCATGCAGATCTCCGCGACGCTGTTCACCATCAGCGCCGTCGGCTCGGCCCTGCCCTTCTCGCTCTACGACCTCGCCTTCTGGCGCGTCCTGGGCGGCATGGCCATCGGCATGGCCTCCGTCATCGGCCCGGCCTACATCGCCGAGGTCTCCCCGCCGGCCTACCGCGGCCGTCTCGGCGCCTTCCAGCAGGCCGCGATCGTCGTCGGCATCGCCGTCTCGCAGCTGGTCAACTGGGGCATCCTCAACGCCGCCCACGGTGAGCAGCGCGGCAAGGTTCTGGGCATCGAGGCCTGGCAGCTCATGCTCGGCGTCATGGTCGTCCCGGCCGTCCTCTACGGTCTGCTGTCCTTCGCCATCCCCGAGTCCCCCCGCTTCCTGATCTCCGTCGGCAAGACCGACAAGGCCAAGGAGGTCCTGGCCGAGGTCGAGGGCCGCACCATCGACCTCGACAAGCGCGTCGCCGAGATCGAGCACGCGATGCACAGCGAGGAGAAGTCCACCTTCAAGGACCTCTTCGGCGGTCGCTTCGGCCTCCTGCCCATCGTCTGGGTCGGCATCGGCCTCTCCGTCTTCCAGCAGTTCGTCGGCATCAACGTCGCGTTCTACTACTCCTCGACGCTGTGGCAGTCCGTCGGCGTCAACCCGGAGAGCTCGTTCTTCTACAGCTTCACCACGTCGATCATCAACATCGTCGGCACCGTGATCGCGATGATCCTCGTCGACCGGGTCGGCCGTAAGCCGCTCGCGCTCGTCGGCTCCGTCGGCATGGCCGTCTCCCTCGCCCTCGAGGCCTGGGCCTTCGCCTCCAAGACGGGCGACGGCACCCTGCCCACCACGCAGGGCACGGTCGCCCTCGTCGCGGCCCACGCGTTCGTCCTCTTCTTCGCGCTCTCCTGGGGCGTCGTGGTCTGGGTCTTCCTGGGCGAGATGTTCCCCAACCGCATCCGCGCCGCGGCGCTCGGTGTCGCCGCGTCCGCGCAGTGGGTCGCGAACTGGGCCATCACGGCGAGCTTCCCGAGCCTGGCGGACTGGAACCTGTCGGGTGCGTATGTCATCTACGCGGTCTTCGCCGTGCTCTCGATTCCCTTCGTGCTCAAGTTCGTGAAGGAGACCAAGGGCAAGGCGCTGGAGGAGATGGGCTAACCCCCCCCGCCGCCTCTCTCCTCGAAAGGGTGCCGCTCCAGCCGACAAGGCCGGGGCGGCACCCTTTCGCTATGTGGGTGGGTGGGTGGGGCGGGGTGGGGGGGGGGGGACGGGCCCTTACGGGGCTGACCTCTTCGCGGTGCCTGGTACTGCGGTGCGGGGTGCCCGGAATTCGGCCCTGGCGGCGAAGAGCTCTTCACGCCCCTACCAGGGCCCGTCCACCCCACCCCGCCCCCTCACGTCACTACCGGGGGTGCCCGGGGCCGCCTCTTAACCCGCGCCCCCCACGCCCCGCCCCCCCCACACACACACGCCCCAACCCGGGCAATCCGTTCCGGGTAATCGGGTGGGCGGGTGGGCGAAATCCCCGCGCCGAAGGCGCGGGAAACCCCACCGGCGGGCAGCCGGATACTCCACGGAACCCCGCGCGCCGCGCGGGAGGCGGAAACGCGAAGAGGGCCCCGCAAGGGGGCCCTCCGCACGTTGCCGCGAAGCTTACGCGGCGACCTTCTCCCGCTCCGGAAGCGGCTCCGGCGACTCCGCCGCCTCCGCCGCAACCTCACGCGGCGTCGGCAGCACGGCCATGACGGCCGCCGAGATCACGATCGTCGCCGCCCAGCCCAGCCCGTACTTGCCGACGAACGTGCCCGACAGCGGCCCGGCGAACCAGTCGCACTTGGTGAAGGCGATGCCCGCCAGCAGGGCCACGGCCCAGGCCGTCATGGCCTGCCAGCAGAAGCCGCCCACGTACCAGTACTTGCTGGCGCGGCCGGTGTCCATGAGCGCCTCGGCGTCGTAGCGGACGGCCCGCTTCTTCCGCCGGGCCATGTCGACCACGTAGACGCCGATCCAGGCCGAGAAGGAGACGGCCAGCAGGATCAGGAAGGTGATGAAGGAACTCAGGAAGCTCTTCGCGACCAGCATCAGCAGCAGACCACCGATCAGCGAGATCGCGGCGTTGATGCTCACGGCCAGCGCGCGCGGCAGCTTGACGCCCATCGTCTGGGCAGTGAAGCCGGCCGAGTACATCGACAGGGAGTTGATCAGCAGCATGCCGACGATCGCGGTGATCAGGTAGGGCACGGCGATCCACGTCGGCAGGAGGTCACCGAGGAAGGAGACCGGGTCCGGAGCGTCGGCGAGACCCGGCGTGGCCACGGCCATCACCGCGCCCATCAGCACCATGGGGACCGTCACCATGCCGGCGCCGGAGACCGTGACACCCGCGATCTTCTTGCCGGAGGCGGCGTGCGGCAGGTAGCGGGCGAAGTCGGGGCCGGTGGGGACCCAGCTGATGCCGCCCGCGGCGATCGTGCCGATGCCGGCGATCATCATCGCGGTGGTGCCGGCGGGCTTGGAGAAGACGTCGTCCCACTTGATGTGGGCGATCAGGTAGCCGAGCACCAGCACGCTGAAGACGCCGAAGAGATACGTCGACCACGTGTTGCAGACGTTGAGCACCTTGCGGCCCATGCCGCTCACCAGGAACGTGCAGGCGACGAAGACGAACAGCGTGATCACGATCAGCACGTTGTTGCTCTTCACGCCGAAGACCAGATCGAGCACGGTCAGCACCGCGTACGCGCCGGTGACCGCGTTGATCGTCTCCCAGCCGAAGCGGGCGATCCACAGGATCGCGCCCGGGAAGAGGTTGCCGCGCACACCGAAGGTGGCCCGGGAGAGCGTCGCGCCGGGCGCGCCGCCCCACTTGCCCGACACGGAGACCACACCGACCAGGCCGAACGACACGAGCGCGGCGCACGCCGCGACGATCAGGACCTGCCAGAAGTTCAGCTTGTTGAAGACCACCAGCGCCGCGCCCATGGTGAGCAGCAGCACGCTGATGTTGGCGGCCACCCAGGTCGGGAAGAGCTCCCGGACCCGGCCGTGCCGTTCGTTGTCGGGTACCGGCTCGATACCGCGGGTCTCGACGGCGCTCGCGGCGCTGTCGACGCTGGACACGTTGGCGCCTTCGGCAGCGTTGTCCATGGTGGGGGCCATATCGGGGGCTCCGTGTGGGGGAATTGCAGGGCGGGGCCTGGGCAGAAAGGGACGTTGGGACTCTACGCGCGTCACGTGAACCCACGCCATCGTACTTTGATCTAACTTTGGCCGGTTAGTGCCATTGGTCCTTGTGGAAAAGCACGAACACGCCTCGTTCGAAGGCGCCGCAGCGCCCTCGCGCGCAGGTGCCGGATACTGGGGGCGTTATGGACATCGTCATCCTTGCTGTAGTCATCGCTGTGGTCGCGCTGGGCGCGATCAGCGGGCTCGTGGTCAGCAGTCGCAAGAAGAAAGCGCTGCCCCCCGCTCCACCGAGCAGCCCGTCCGTCACCGCGCCGCCCGCCGAACCGCACGTCGGCGAGGAGGCCGAGACCCCGCGGCCGGAACCCCGCCGCACCGTGGAGGAGGTCGAGCTCCCCGAGGCCGCCCCCGCCCCGGAGGAGACCGCTCCCGTCGTCGAACCGGAGCCCGTGGTCGAGGCTCCGGCCGAGCCGGAGATCGAGGTTCCCGAGCCCACCGCCGGCCGGCTGGTGCGGCTGCGGGCCCGGCTCTCCCGTTCCCAGAACTCCCTCGGCAAGGGTCTGCTGACCCTGCTGTCCCGTGAGCACCTCGACGAGGACACCTGGGAGGAGATCGAGGACACCCTCCTCACCGCCGATGTGGGCGTCGCCCCCACCCAGGAGCTGGTCGAGCGCCTGCGCGAGCGGGTCAAGGTCCTCGGCACCCGTACCCCCGAGGAGCTGCGCGACCTGCTGCGCGAGGAGCTGCTCACCCTGATCGGCACCGACGCCGACCGCAGTGTCCACACCGAGCCCGGTGTGGGGACGAACGGCGAGGAGAAGCCCGGCGTCGTGTTGGTCGTCGGCGTCAACGGCGTCGGCAAGACCACTACCACCGGCAAGCTCGCCCGGGTGCTCGTCGCCGACGGCAAGTCCGTCGTCCTGGGCGCGGCCGACACCTTCCGTGCCGCCGCCGCCGATCAGCTCCAGACCTGGGGCGAGCGCGTGGGCGCGCGTACGGTCCGCGGTCCCGAGGGCGGCGATCCGGCGTCGATCGCCTTCGACGCGGTCAAGGAGGGCATCGCCGAGAACGCGGACGTCGTGCTCATCGACACCGCCGGCCGACTGCACACCAAGACCGGTCTGATGGACGAGCTCGGCAAGGTCAAGCGCGTCGTGGAGAAGCACGGCTCGGTCGACGAGGTGCTGCTGGTCCTCGACGCCACCACCGGCCAGAACGGCCTGGTCCAGGCCCGGGTCTTCGCCGAGGTGGTCGACATCACCGGTGTCGTCCTCACCAAGCTCGACGGCACGGCCAAGGGCGGCATCATCGTCCAGGTCCAGCGCCAGCTGGGCGTGCCGGTCAAGCTCGTCGGCCTCGGCGAGGGCGCGGACGACCTCGCGCCGTTCGAGCCGGAGGCGTTCGTCGACGCGCTGATCGGCGACTAGCCGGAAGACGTAGTACGAGCCGTACGGGCCCCGTCGTGACTGTGAGCGCGGCGGGGCCCGCCCTTACCCGGAACCGTGCCGGAGGCGGTCATGCCGAGCGGTGGCATACATACGCCAGCGTCCCCAGCAGCAGGCGGGCCTCCGGGGGGCAGCCCGCCGTGTCGAGGGCGGGCGGCAGCAGCCAGCGCATCGGCCCCAGGCCCGCGTAGTCCGACGGCGGGGCCGTGATGTGGTCGCCGCGGCCCAGGCCGCGCAGATCGAGCCGGGCGTCGTCCCACCCCATGCGGTAGAGCAGCTGGGGGAGCTCCGCGGCCGCGCCGGGGGCGACGAGGAACAGCGCGCGGCCGTCCGGGGTGAGGGCCACGGGGCCCAGCGGCACCCCCATCCGCTCCAGCCGGGCCAGGGCGTGCCGCCCGGCCGCCTCCGCGACCTCCAGCACGTCGAAGGAGCGCCCCACCGGCAGCAGCACGGCCGCGCCCGGCACCTCCGCCCAGGCGGCCGCGGCCTCGTCCAGCGTGGAGCCCGCCGGGACCGGTGACGCGAAGGGGAGGGGGTGGGCGCCGGGGGAGGGGCAGTCGGCGGCTCCGCACGAGCAGACCACCCGGCCCCCGCGCGAGGCCCGGGCGCCCGGGACCACGTCCCAGCCCCACAGGCCGGTGTACTCCGCGACCGTCGTCGCGTACTCGGACGCGCGGCCTCGGCGCCGAGAGCTCGAGCGCAGGTCCCGGATGCCGCCGATAGTGAAGCCCATGCCCCCTCCAACGGGTCGTGTTCGCAGTTGGTTACGTGTCGGAGTGTCTCGGACACGTACGGTCGCGGACGTCTGCTCCGGGGCGGTGCGACGGTGTGCGACGGGTGGTGCGTCGGAGGCCGTGCGCCGTGGCGCGCATCGATCCACCCGTTGCCCGGTTTTCCTGTGGTTGTTCCGCGTCAAGTCAATCGCGAAGTGCGCGGGACACGTTCATTCCTTGGGGTGGCGAATGGTGGCGTTTACTGGACCGCTCTCGCCTGAACGGTGATCGTAGGATTACTTTCGGTGCATGGACGGCGCCGGACAGGCGGCCGCAACACGCGGCAAGCTGTTGGCGGTTCACGCGCAGACGTGGTGAACGCACGTGTGGACACGTACTCGCGTAATTGCGGATTTGTGGATGGGGGCGTTCCCGTGAGCGGCAATGTCAGTGGTGCCGACGGCACCGATCGGGCCGAGAAGGCCGATCGGGCCGACAAGGGTGAGAAACGCCCGAACGAACAGCTGAACTCATGGTTCCTGCGCAGCGGGTGGTCCAAGGGCGAGCTCGCCCGCCAGGTCAACCGCAGGGCCCGGCAGCTGGGCGCCCACCACATCAGCACGGACACCTCCCGGGTGCGCCGCTGGCTGGACGGCGAGCAGCCCCGCGAGCCCATCCCCAAGATCCTCTCCGAGCTCTTCTCCGAGCGCTTCGGCTGTGTCGTCGGCGTCGAGGACATCGGCCTGCGCGTCGCCCACCAGTCGCCCTCCGTCGGCGGGGTGGACCTGCCCTGGGCCGCCCCCCAGACCGTGGAGCTGCTCAGCGAGTTCTCCCGCAGCGATCTGATGCTCGCCCGCCGGGGCTTCCTCGGCACCTCGCTCGCTCTCACCGCCGGCCCCGCCCTCATCGAGCCCATGCAGCGCTGGCTGGTGCCCGGCCCCACCGGCCGGGACGGCGCGCGCGGCGCCGAGCGCGACCGCTCCCGCAGGTCCCGGCTCTCCGAGCCCGAGCTGGAGCTGCTGGAGTCCACGACCGTGATGTTCCGCCAGTGGGACGCCCAGTGCGGCGGCGGGCTGCGCCGCAAGGCCGTGGTGGGCCAGCTCCACGAGGTCACCGACCTGCTCCAGGAGCCCCAGCCCGACGAGACCACCCGGCGGCTGTTCCACGTCGCCGCCGAGCTGGCCGAGCTGGCCGGCTGGATGAGCTACGACATCGGCCTCCACCCCACCGCCCAGAAGTACTTCGTCCTCGCCCTCCACGCCGCCAAGGAGGCGGGCAACCGCCCCCTTGGCTCGTTCGTGCTCTCCATGATGAGCCGCCAGATGATCCACCTCGGCCGCCCGGACGACGCCCTGGAGCTGATCCACCTCGGCCAGTACGGCTCCCGGGAGACGGCCACCCCCCGCACCCAGGCCATGCTCCACGCCATGGAGGCCCGCGCCTACGCCAACATGGGCCAGCCCGCCAAGGTCAAGCGCGCGGTCGCCATGGCCGAGGACTGCTTCGCCGACATCGCGTCCGGCGACGGCGACCCCGACTGGATCCGCTTCTTCTCCGAGGCCGAGCTCAACGCCGAGAACGCCCACTCCTTCCGCGACCTGGCCTATGTGGCCGGCCGCAGCCCCACCTACGCCCAGCTGGCGCGGCCCAAGATGGAGCGGGCCGTCGAGCTGTTCTCCCAGGACGACGAGCACCAGCGTTCGTATGCGCTCAACCTGATCGGCATGGCCACCGTGCACCTGCTCCAGCGCGAGCCGGAGGCCTGCGCGGAGCCCGTGAAGAAGGCGCTGAGGATCGCCAAACAGGTCCGCTCCGAGCGGGTCAACAACCGGCTGCGCAAGACCGTCGACAACGCCCACCGCGACTTCGGCGACGTCGCCGAAGTCATCGACCTGACCGACCAACTCGCCGTCCACCTGCCGGAATCCCTGGAGGCCGCCCACGCGGTCTGATCCCTCCGGCCCCCCTGCCCGGCCGTGGCGACCCTCCCGACAGCCCGACTCGGCTCCCCCACGCCAGGTCACCCCGGGCGGTCGCCACGGCCGGTCCGTGACTTCGCGCGGCCGGGTGGCCGACAGGGTAGGGGAGTTCCTCCGCGCCCGCCCCGCCGTTCACCAGGGCGTAACACGCCCGCCTCCATCGTCACCGGCGTGAAACAGCCCACGGCACCGGCTGAAACCGCGCTGCGACAGCCTCAAGGCGACAACGGCCCACCGAAGAGACACCGCCCGCACGGGGCCCGGGCCGCGGCGGCGAGGAGACACCGACATTGAATGGCGCAGACACCGCGTTCGTACTGATCAGTGCCGCGCTCGTGATGCTGATGACACCCGCCCTGGCCTTCTTCTACGGCGGCATGGTCCGGGTGAAGAGCGCGCTCAACATGCTGATGATGTCGTTCATCTCGCTGGGCGTCGTCAGCGTCCTGTGGGTGCTCTACGGCTACTCCCTGGCCTTCGGTGACGACATCGGCGCCGGCCTCCTGGGCGGCCTCGGCCACCTCGGTCTGAGCGGCATCCACCCCGACACCCTCACCGGCGGCAAGGAGGGCATCCCCGTCCTCGCGTTCGCCCTCTTCCAGATGATGTTCGCCGTCATCACCCCCGCCCTGATGAGCGGCGCCCTCGCCGACCGGGTGAAGTTCAGCGCCTGGACGCTGTTCATCGCCCTGTGGGTGAGCGTCGTCTACTTCCCCGTCGCCCACTGGGTCTGGCAGGCCGACGGCTGGCTGTTCAAGCTCAAGGTCATCGACTTCGCCGGCGGCACGGCCGTCCACATCAACGCGGGCATCGGCGCCCTCGCCGCCGTCCTCGTCGTCGGCAAGCGCGTCGGCTTCAAGAAGGACCCGATGCGCCCCCACAGCCTGCCCCTGGTGATGCTCGGCGCGGGGCTGCTGTGGTTCGGCTGGTTCGGCTTCAACGCCGGCTCCGCGCTCGCCGCCAACGGCACCGCCGCCAACATGGCCATGAACACCCAGGTCGCCACCGGCGCGGCCATGCTCGGCTGGCTCGCCTACGAGCGGATCAGGCACGGCGCGTTCACCACCCTCGGCGCCGCCTCCGGAGCCGTCGCCGGCCTCGTCGCCATCACCCCCTCCGGCGCCGCCGTCAACGCCTTCGGGGCGATCCTCATCGGCCTCGTCGCGGGCGGCGTCTGCTCCTGGGCCGTGAGCTGGAAGTTCAGGCTCGGCTTCGACGACTCCCTCGACGTGGTCGGCGTCCACCTCGTCGGCGGCGTCATCGGCACCCTCCTCGTCGGCCTCCTCGCCACCGACGGCATCGGCGGCCTCACCCAGCTCGGCCGCCAGGCCGCCGGCGCGTTCTCGGTGATGGCCTACTCCTTCACCGCCTCCTGGCTGCTCGCCAAGCTCGTCGACAAGCTCGTCGGCTTCCGCGCCGCCGAGGAGGACGAGATCACCGGCATCGACCAGGCCTTCCACGCCGAGACCGCCTACGACTTCACCGCCGTCGGCGGGGCCGCCGCCTCCCGTGCCGTCCACCACACCCCCGCACAGCAACTCCCGAACGGGACGCCCGACAAGAAGGTGGACGCGTGAAGCTCGTCACCGCGATCGTCAAGCCCTACAAGCTGGAGGACGTCAAGACCGCCCTGCGCGACTTCGGCGTCCACGGCCTGACCGTCAGCGAGGCCACCGGCCACGGCCGCCAGAGCGGCCACACCGAGGTCTACCGGGGCGCCGAGTACACCATCGACCTCGTCCCCAAGATCCGCATAGAGGTCCTCGCCGAGGACGACGACGCCGACGACATCGTCGACGTCATCATCCGCAGCGCCCGCACCGGAAAGATCGGCGACGGCAAGGTCTGGGTCGTCCCCCTCGACACCGTCGCCCGCGTCCGCACCGACGAGCGCGGCAGCGACGCGTTGTGACCGCCAGGAGCCCCCGTTGACGGAGCACGACACCGAGGCGCACCCGGGACGGCACGGCGGCTACGCGGCCGCCCGGCTGCGCCTCCTCCACGAGGAACGGCTCACCGGCCCGCCCCTGCGCACCGAGCTCGCCCGGGCCACCGACCACTGGCTGGGCGAGCTCCTCGGCCCCGCCCCCGGCGTCGCCCTCGTCGCCGTCGGCGGCTACGGGCGCGGCGAACTCTCCCCCCGCAGCGACCTCGACGTCCTCCTCCTCCACGACGGCACCACAACGGCCCCCGGCATCGCCGCCCTCGCCGACCGCGTCTGGTACCCCGTCTGGGACATGGGCCTCGCCCTCGACCACTCCGTCCGCACCCCCGCCGAGGCCCGCAAGGCCGCCGCGAGCGACCTCAAGGTCCACCTCGGCCTCCTCGACGCCCGCCACCTCGCCGGCGACCCCGCCCTCACCGCCGCCCTGCGCACCACCGCCTACGAGGACTGGCGCGCCCAGGCCCCCGCCCGGCTGCCCGAACTGCGCGAGCTGTGCGAGGAACGCGCCCACCGCCAGGGCGAGCTGCGCTTCCTGCTGGAACCCGACCTGAAGGAGGCGCGCGGCGGCCTCCGCGACGCCACCGCCCTGCGGGCCGTCGCCGCCTCCTGGCTCGCCGACGCCCCCCGCGAGGGCCTCGAAGCCGCCCGCACCCTCCTCCTCGACACCCGCGACGCCCTCCACCTCGCCACCGGCCGCGCCACCGACCGGCTCGCCCTCCAGGAACAGGACCAGGTCGCCGCCGCCCTCGGCCTCCCCGACGCCGACGCCCTCCTGCGCGGGGTGTACCGGGCCGCCCACACCGTCTCCTACGCCGCCGAGGTCACCTGGCGCGAGGTCGGCCGCGTCCTGCGCGCCCGCTCCGGACGGCCCCGGCTGCGCCGGATCATCGGCGGGCGCGGGGGGCGCGGGGGCTTCGCCGCGCCAGAGCGGATCCCGCTGGCGGAAGGCGTCGTCGAACAGGACGGCGAGGTCGGCCTCGCCCGTACCGCCCGCCCCGAGCACGACCCCGTGCTCCCGCTGCGCGCCGCGGCGGCCGCGGCCCAGGCGGGCCTCCCGCTGTCCCGGCACGCGGTGCGCCGCATGGCCGGCGCCGCGGCACTGCCCGTGCCCTGGCCCGCCGAGGCCCGCGAACAGCTCCTCACCCTCCTCGGCGCGGGAGAGCCCGCCGTGGCCGTCTGGGAGGCCCTGGAGACCGAGGGAATCGTCTCCCGGCTGCTGCCCGAATGGGAGCACGTGCGCTGCCGCCCGCAGCGCAACGCCCTCCACCGCTGGACCGTCGACCGGCACCTCGTCGAGACGGCCGTGCGCGCCGCCGCCCTCACCCGCCGCGTCGGCCGCCCCGACCTGCTGCTCCTCGCCGCGCTCCTGCACGACATCGGCAAGGGCCGGCCCGGCGACCACTCCGAGACCGGCGCCGCGACCGCCCGCCAGGTGGCGGCCCGGCTCGGCTACGGACCGGACGACGCCACCGTCCTCGCCACGCTCGTCCGCCACCACCTCCTGCTGGCCGACACCGCCACGCGCCGCGACCTCGGCGACCCCGCCACCGTCCGCGCGGTCACGGACGCGGTCGGCTCCGCCGCCGTCCTGGAGCTGCTGCACGCCCTCACCGAGGCCGACGCCCTCGCCACCGGCCCCACGGCCTGGACCGCCTGGCGGGCCTCGCTGGTGGCCGACCTGGTGCGCCGGGCGGCCGCCGCCCTCGACGGCCGCCCCGTCCCGCCCGGCCCCCGGCGGTGCGCCCCCACCGCCGAACAGACGGCGGCGGCCGACGAGGCCCGGCGCACGGACGCCCCCGTCGTCGTCCTGCGGGCCCGCCCCGAGGGCGCCGGCGGCGACGGGCCCGTCGGCGTCGAGCTGCTCATCGCGCTCCCCGACCGGCCGGGCGTCCTGCCCGCCGCCGCCGGGGTGCTCGCCCTGCACCGGCTGCGCGTCCGCACGGCCGAGATCCGCGCTATGGCCGGGCCGGCGGCCGACGACCGCCCGGCCCTCCTGCTCACCTGGCGCGTCGCCGCCGAGTACGGCTCCCCGCCCGGGGCCGCGCGGCTGCGCGAGGACCTGACACGGGCCCTGGACGGCTCCCTCGACGTCGCCGGGCGGCTGGCCGAGCGCGAGGCCGCCTACCGCGGCCGGCGCCCCGGCGTCCCCCACGCCCCGCCCCGGGTGAGCGTGGCCCCGGGCGGCTCCCGGGACGCGACGGTCCTGGAAGTACGGGCCCAGGACGCCCCCGGACTGCTCCACCGCATCGGCCGCGCCCTGGACGAAGCCGGGCTGTGGGTGCGCAGCGCGCACGTGAGCACCCTGGGCGCCAGCGCCGTGGACGCGTTCTATGTGACGGGCGCCGGGGGCGGCCCGCTGCCGCCCGAGGAGGAGGCCCGGACGGCCCGCGCGGTCCAGGAGTCACTGGGCGGCTGACCGCACCGGGGAGGGCCGGATACCCTTGGGGGTCAGCCGCCGCCTTGACTCACGACAAGAAGGACTCGCGACCACCGTGTTCGATACCCTCTCCGACCGCCTCGCAGCGACGTTCAAGAACCTCCGGGGCAAGGGCCGCCTCTCCGAGGCCGACATCGACGCCACAGCACGCGAGATCCGCATCGCCCTGCTCGAGGCCGATGTGGCGCTGCCCGTCGTGCGGGCCTTCATCAAGCAGGTCAAGGAGCGCGCCACCGGCTCCGAGGTCTCCCAGGCCCTGAACCCGGCCCAGCAGGTCATCAAGATCGTCAACGAGGAGCTCGTCACCATCCTCGGTGGCGAGACCCGCCGGCTGCGCTTCGCCAAGAGCGGCCCGACGGTCATCATGCTCGCCGGTCTCCAGGGTGCCGGTAAGACGACCCTCGCCGGAAAGCTCGGCCACTGGCTCAAGGGCCAGGGCCACGCCCCGCTGCTCGTCGCCTGTGACCTCCAGCGCCCCAACGCCGTCAACCAGCTCGGCGTCGTCGCCGAGCGCGCCGGCGTCGCGATCTTCGCGCCGGAGCCGGGCAACGGCGTGGGCGACCCGGTCCAGGTCGCCAAGGACTCCGTCGAGTACGCCCACGCCAAGCAGCACGACGTGGTGATCGTCGACACCGCCGGCCGCCTCGGCATCGACGCCGAGCTGATGCGGCAGGCCGCGGACATCCGTGACGCGGTGCAGCCGCAGGAGATCCTCTTCGTCCTCGACGCGATGATCGGTCAGGACGCGGTCAACACCGCCGAGGCCTTCCGCGACGGCGTCGGCTTCGACGGCGTCGTGCTCTCCAAGCTCGACGGCGACGCGCGCGGCGGTGCCGCCCTGTCGGTCGCCCACGTGACCGGCAAGCAGATCATGTTCGCCTCCAACGGCGAGAAGCTGGACGACTTCGACGCGTTCCACCCGGACCGCATGGCGTCCCGCATCCTCGGCATGGGCGACATGCTCAGCCTCATCGAGAAGGCCGAGCAGACCTTCAGCCAGGACGAGGCCGAGAAGATGGCGGCCAAGCTGGCGAAGGGCCCCAAGGAGTTCACGCTCGACGACTTCCTGTCGCAGATGGAGCAGGTCCGCAAGATGGGCTCCATCTCCAAGCTCCTCGGCATGCTTCCGGGCATGGGCCAGATCAAGGACCAGATCAACAACCTCGACGAGCGCGACGTCGACCGCACCGCCGCGATCATCAAGTCGATGACCCCGGCCGAGCGCCAGGACCCGACGATCATCAACGGCTCGCGCCGCGCCCGTATCGCCAAGGGCTCCGGTGCGGACGTCAGCGCGGTGAAGAACCTCGTGGAGCGCTTCTTCGAGGCCCGCAAGATGATGTCCCGCATGGCCCAGGGCGGCGGTATGCCGGGCATGCCGGGTATCCCGGGCATGGGCGGTGGCGCGGCCCGCAAGAAGAAGCAGATCAAGCAGAGCAAGGGCAAGCGCCAGTCCGGCAACCCGATGAAGCGCAAGGCCGACGCGGAGGCCGCGGCCGCCCGCCGCGAGCAGGCGCAGGCCGGCGGCATGCCCGAGCTCCCGACGGGCGCCGACGGCAAGTTCGAACTGCCCGACGAGTTCAAGAAGTTCATGGGCTGACCCCCGGCGGGTCCCCGGGCGACGACAGCCCCCGGCACCGCCGGGGGCTGTCCGCCGTCCGTACGCCTACACCCGGGCGATCAGATACCGGAACACGTTCGGCATCCACACCGTCCCGTCGGCCCGCAGATACGGGTGGAGGGCTTCGACGAGCTCCTTGGCGACCTGCTCCTCGTCCGTCGCCCGCACCGCCGCGTCGAAGGCGCCCGTCGACAGCAGGCCCCGCACCGCGCTGCCCATGTCGGCGTAGCCGTACGGGCAGGAGACCCGGCCCGAGCCGTCCGGGGTGAGCCCGGCGTCGCGGGCCAGGTTCTCCAGGTCGTCACGGCCGCACGGGCGCCAGCGGGCCGGGGCGCACATCGGATCGGCCAGGCGCGCGGCCACCCGGAGCGCGCCGGACGCCGCGCAGCGCTCCTGCGGGCCCCAGCCGGCCAGGACGACGGGGGAGCCCGGCGCCGCGTACGCGGCGGCGCGGGCGAGCCCCCGCGCCAGGCCCCGGGGGCCGCTGCCCGCGCAGAAGAGCGGGTCGAAGGCGGTGACCAGCGTGACGGGCGGGTCGTCCGGCCCGGTCACGGCCTCGGGCCCGCCGAGGCCGAGGCGCGGGCCGCCCGCCCGGGAGCCCTCCGGCAGCAGCCGCTCACGGGCCAGCGAGAGCCTGCGCCCGTCGGTGTCCACACCGTAGACGACGGCCCCCCGGGCCGCCGCCATCAGCAGGGCCAGCCCCGAGCCGCAGCCGAGGCCGAGGAGCCGGGTGCCGGGGCCGGTCTCCAGGCGCTCGTACACCGCCTCGTAGAGCGGCACCAGCATCCGTTCCTGGATTTCCGCCCAGTCGCGGGCCCGGGATTCGGGCGAGGTCGGGGACGGCCGGTGCCGCCGCACGAGCGTTGGTGTCATCGAAAGCGCCCCAATCCGCCGGTTCACATGTCCTGGTCCGTGGTCCCGCCCCCATGAAGTGCCGCTGTCCGTGCCGAGTGCCTGGTGCTCATGTCCGGTGCCGCGTATCCGGTGCTTCGCGCGGAGTGCTCGGGGCCGCGGGGAAGACCGTTCCGCGGGCCGTGGCGAAGTACCCCCCGATGCCAGGGAACTCCGCTTCGGCCGCCGAGTCCAGGGGGTGACGCCGAGCTTTGCCCCGCCGTCACGATGGCATGTGCCGGATGTACGGGCGGACCCGTCGGCGGCCGGGAAGAGACCATCGCCGATGGACGGATTCACACTCGGCCTGATGGGCCCCGTACCATTCGCAGCATGGCAAAGGCTCCCATTCTCACCCCCCAGGCGGAAGACTTCCCGCGCTGGTACCAGGACCTGATCAACAAGGCCGAGCTGGCCGACAACGGCCCGGTGCGCGGCACCATGGTCATCCGCCCGTACGGGTACGGGCTCTGGGAGCGCATGCAGCAGGAGATGGACGCCCGGATCAAGGACGCGGGCGCCTCCAACGCGTACTTCCCGCTCTTCATCCCGCAGTCCTACCTGACGAGGGAGGCGGAGCACGTCGAGGGCTTCGCCCCCGAGCTCGCGGTCGTCACCCACGGCGGCGGCAAGGAGCTGGAGGAGCCGGTCGTCGTCCGGCCCACCTCCGAGACGATCATCAACGAGTACTTCTCGAAGTGGGTGCAGAGCTACCGCGACCTGCCCCTGCTCATCAACCAGTGGGCCAATGTCGTCCGTTGGGAGATGCGCCCCCGCGTCTTTCTTCGTACGAGCGAATTCCTCTGGCAGGAGGGCCACACCGCCCACGCCACGTACGAGGACGCCCGCGACTACGCGGCCCGGATCCACCGGGACGTCTACTACGACTTCATGGTGAACGTCCTGGGCATCGACGTGGTGCTCGGCCGCAAGACGCCCAAGGAGCGTTTCGCGGGCGCCATCAACACCCTCACCCTCGAGGGCATGATGGGCGACGGCAAGGCCCTCCAGATGGGTACGAGCCACGAGCTCGGCCAGAACTTCGCCAAGGCCTTCAACACCTCCTACCTGTCCAAGGGCGGACAGCAGGAGCTGGTCTGGCAGACCTCCTGGGGCGTCTCCACCCGCATGGTCGGCGGTCTGATCATGTCCCACGGCGACGACAAGGGCCTGCGCGTACCGCCGCGTCTGGCCTCCGTGCAGGCCGTGGTCCTGGCCATCAAGGGCGACGAGGCCGTCCTCGCCAAGGTCCGTGAGATCGGCGACGTCCTCAAGGCGGCGGGCGTGCGGGTGCAGGTCGACGACCGCACCGACACCCCCTTCGGCCGGCGCGCCGTCGACTGGGAGCTCAAGGGCGTTCCGGTCCGCATCGAGATCGGCCCCCGCGACCTGGAGAACGGCACCGCGATGCTGGCCCGCCGCATCCCGGGCGGCAAGGAGCCGGTGCGCATCGACGAGCTGGCCGCGCTGCTGCCGAAGGTCCTGGAGGAGGACCAGGAGCAGCTGCTGCGCGAGTCGCGCGAGCGCCGTCTGGCCCGTACGACGGACGTGGCGACCATCGAGGAGGCCGCCGAGGCCGCCCTCGCCGGTGGCTGGGCCCGCATCCCGTGGGCGACGCTGGGCGTGGAGGGCGAGGCCAAGCTGGCCGAGCAGGCCGTGACCGTGCGCTGCCTGGTGATGCCCGACGGCTCGGTGCCGGAGACCGACGACGCCGAGGGCGCCGTCGCGATCGTCGCGCGCGCCTACTGATCCACCCGCCCCCGGGTGCGCGCTCCTGCGGCGCGCGTCCGGGGGTTCGCGCTTGTACGGGCGCCGGAGCGGGGCGTACTGCCGCTTACTGATGAGTCAGTACGTCCCACCTTGCGAACAGCTGAGCGTCTCATCCCTCCTTCTCCGCAGTTCTGCGCACCCGCCCTCCTCAGGACGAATGAGGCGGGAAACTGACTGGTACGTGCAAATTATTTGGGATGGCCCGGTATCGGAACACCGGGCCGCACCCGCTCGTTGTCACGACGTGAGCACGACACCACCTGTTCTCGCCGCAGAGCTGGCACAGGCGTGGGCCGACATTCAGCGGTTCCACCCCGAGCTGCCGGATCTAGCCGCGCCCGAATCGTTGATCGGAGAGTCGTCGTCCGCCTGCGGCGCCGAGCTCTCCTTCGAAAGGCTGCTGCACGAGGCAGTGCACGGCATCGCGGCCGCCCGCGGTGTCCGGGACACCTCTCGTGCCGGCCGCTACCACAACCGGCGATTCCTGGCGATCGCCGAGGAGCTGGGGCTCGACCACGGCGATGAGCCGCATCCCAGCAGCGGCTTCTCGCTCGTCGTGCTCAATCCGGAGGCGCGCAAGCGCTACCGGCCCACGATCGAGAGACTCCAGCGGGCACTCAAGGCGCACACCGTCGCCACCGCCGCCGACACCTCGCGCACCTTCCGGGGCCCGGCCGCGCGCCACGGCTCCTCCGGCGGCGGGGTGCGGGTGAAGGCCGTGTGCGACTGCGGGCGCAATGTGCGCGTCGTGCCCTCCGTGCTCGCCCAGGCGCCGATCATGTGCGGCGGCTGCGGCCAGCCCTTCCGGATCCCGGAGCCCGCCGTCCCGGTCGGCTGAGGCGGTGTGACCCCGATCGCGCCCGGTCCGCTCCGGCGGTCCCGGGCCCGTTCGGCGCCCCGCGATCGGTGTGGCACAATGGGTCGCTGTACTCGACAGTCGCATAGGACCCCTCTCTCCTCCGGCTGACGCGTCCATCGGGCACCCGAGTACCGCAAACCCCACGTGGCATCTCGTTGTGCCCAACCACGTCAAGACCAGGAGACACCACTCCAGTGGCAGTCAAGATCAAGCTGAAGCGTCTGGGCAAGATCCGTTCGCCTCACTACCGCATCGTCGTCGCCGACTCCCGCACCCGCCGTGACGGCCGTGCGATCGAGGAGATCGGCCTGTACCACCCGGTGCAGAACCCCTCCCGCATCGAGGTCGACAGCGAGCGCGCCCAGTACTGGCTGAGCGTCGGCGCCCAGCCGACCGAGCCCGTCCTGGCCATCCTCAAGGTCACCGGCGACTGGCAGAAGTTCAAGGGTCTGCCGGCCCCGGCCCCGATGCTGGTCGCCGAGGAGAAGAAGCGCGACTTCAGCGACCTCTTCGAGGCTCGTGTGAACGCTGCGGGCGAGGCGAAGGGTGAGGCCATCACCCCGAAGGCCAAGAAGTCGGAGAAGAAGGACGAGGCCGCCGAGGCCGAGTCCGCTGAGTCGACCGAGGCCTGAGGATGCTCGAGGAGGCCCTTGAGCACCTCGTGAAGGGCATCGTCGACAACCCCGACGACGTGCAGGTCGCCTCGCGCGACCTGCGCCGTGGGCGCGTGCTGGAGGTCCGGGTCCACCCCGACGACCTCGGCAAGGTGATCGGCCGCAACGGCCGTACCGCCCGCGCCCTGCGCACCGTCGTGGGCGCCATCGGCGGCCGTGGCATCCGTGTCGACCTCGTCGACGTGGACCAGGTCCGCTGAGAAGCGACAGAGCACCGGCACGGGCCGGGAAGGGTTTCCCTTCCCGGCCCGTTGTCGCGTTCGTAAGACCATGCGAGAAGGAATAAGACTGTGCAGCTGGTAGTCGGCAGGATCGGCCGTGCCCACGGCATCAAGGGCGAGGTCACCGTAGAGGTGCGTACGGACGAGCCCGAGCTGCGGCTCGGACCCGGCGCCGTACTGGCCACGGACCCCGCGGGCACGGGCCCGCTGACCGTCGAGACCGGCCGGGTGCACAGCGGTCGGCTGCTCCTGCGCTTCGCCGGCGTCGCCGACCGCACCGCCGCCGAGGCCCTGCGCAACACCCTGCTGATCGCCGACGTCGACCCGGACGAGACTCCCGAGGACCCCGAGGAGTTCTACGACCACCAGCTGATGGACCTCGATGTCGTCACCGTCGACGGCACCGCCGTCGGCCGGATCGCCGAGATCTCCCACCTGCCCTCCCAGGACCTCTTCATCGTCGAGCGGCCGGACGGCACCGAGGT
Source organism: Streptomyces sp. NPDC037389 (assembly GCF_040636475.1). Classification (NCBI taxonomy): domain Bacteria; kingdom Bacillati; phylum Actinomycetota; class Actinomycetes; order Kitasatosporales; family Streptomycetaceae; genus Streptomyces; species Streptomyces sp. NPDC037389. The sequence goes on along the minus strand of NZ_JBEZUS010000003.1, from coordinate 112,137 downwards.
GATGATCCCCTTCGTCTCCGAGATCGTCACCGAGATCGACCTCGACGAGCAGCGGGTCGTCGTCGACCCGCCGCGCGGCCTCCTCGACATCGACGAGGCCGAGGTCGCCAGCGCCCGCGACGCCGAGGAGGAGCAGGAGTAATGCGCCTCGACGTCGTCACGATCTTCCCCGAATACCTTGAGCCGCTGAACGTCTCGCTCGTCGGCAAGGCCCGCGCCCGCGGCCAGCTCGACGTACGCGTCCACGATCTGCGCGAGTGGACCCACGACAAGCACAACACCGTCGACGACACCCCCTACGGCGGTGGCCCCGGCATGGTGATGAAGCCCGAGCCCTGGGGCGAGGCGCTGGACGCGATCATCGAGTCCGGTGCGGAGGGCGCCCGTCCCACCGTCGTCGTGCCCACCCCCAGCGGCAAGCCCTTCACCCAGGAGATCGCCGTCGAGCTCGCCGAGAAGCCGTGGCTGGTCTTCACCCCCGCCCGCTACGAGGGCATCGACCGCCGCGTCATCGAGGAGTACGGCGACCACTACGACGTACGCGAGCTCTCCATCGGCGACTACGTCCTGGCCGGCGGCGAGGCCCCCGTCCTCGTCATGGTCGAGGCCGTCGCCCGGCTCCTCCCCGGCGTCCTCGGCAACGCCGAGTCCCACCGCGACGACTCCTTCGCCCCCGGCGCCATGGCCGACCTCCTGGAAGGCCCCGTCTACACCAAGCCGCCGGAGTGGCGCGGCCGCGGCATCCCCGACGTCCTGCTCAGCGGCCACCACGGCAAGATCGCCCGCTGGCGCCGCGACGAGGCCTTCCGCCGCACCACCGCCAACCGCCCCGACCTCCTTGAGCGCACCGACCCGGCCGCGTTCGACAAGAAGGACCGCGAGATGCTCTCGATCCTGGGCTGGGGCCCCGGCGAGGACGGCCGATTTGGGCGAGTGGCCCCCGACGTGGAAGAATGAGCCGTTGCCTTGCGTCCGGCGTGCGCCCCTGCCACAGGGGGACCGACGTCCGCCCGGTGTGCGAGGTACCGTTCTCTTTTCCGTACGAATTCCGCTGATGACCTGTGGCATCGGCGAGGAAGCAGACGAATATGTCTTCCCTGCTCGACGGCGTCAACGCCGCATCGCTGCGCACCGACGTCCCGGCCTTCCGTCCCGGTGACACCGTGAACGTCCACGTTCGCGTCATCGAGGGCAACCGCTCCCGCATCCAGCAGTTCAAGGGTGTCGTCATCCGCCGCCAGGGCGCGGGCATCAGCGAGACCTTCACGGTCCGCAAGGTCTCCTTCTCCGTCGGCGTCGAGCGCACCTTCCCGGTGCACAGCCCGATCTTCGAGAAGGTCGAGCTCGTCACCCGCGGTGACGTCCGTCGCGCCAAGCTGTACTACCTCCGTGAGCTCCGCGGCAAGGCCGCGAAGATCAAGGAGAAGCGCGACAACTGAGCTTCCCGACGGCGTCCTGGACCGGCCGGATAGGCTTTCGGCCCGATGGACACCGACGCACAGCTCGTATCGCTTCCGGAGCGCGACCACTCTCCCGAACCCGCACAGGGTGAGGAGCAGGGGTCGCGCTCCGCGCGTTTTTCCCGGCTTTCCCGGCGCTCCTGGCGTTCTCGGCTCAAGGCCGTCCGGCGCTGGTACGCGGACGGCGGGCCGCTGCGGCGCGCCGGGGTGCTGCTCTCCCTCTGCCTGGTCTCGCTGCTGCTGGTCAGCGGCTATGTGGTGCAGCCGTTCCTGATCCCCAGCGGGTCGATGGAGAAGACCCTCCAGGTCGGCGACCGGGTGCTCGTCAACAAACTCGCCTATCGCTTCGGGGACGAGCCGCGCCGGGGCGATGTGATCGTCTTCGACGGCACCGACTCCTTCGTCCAGGAGGGGCCCCCGGAGAACGCGGTGACCACGGTCATCCGCAAGGGCGCGGCGGCCGTCGGGCTGATGCGGTCCTCCGGGACCGACTACATCAAGCGCGTCGTCGGAGTCGGCGGCGACCGGGTCCGCTGCTGCGACAAGTGGGGCAGGCTGGAGATCAACGGCCGTCCGGTGCTGGAGGAATACCTCTACCCGGGGGACGTGCCCTCCCAAGTTCCGTTCGATGTGGTGGTGCCGGAGGGCAAGCTATGGGTCATGGGTGACCATCGCAGCGACTCCCGTGACTCCCGGGACCATCTGGGCGAGCCGGGTGGCGGCACGGTTCCGGTGGACCGCGTCGTCGGACGCGCCGACTGGATCGGCTGGCCGCTGGGCCGGATGACCTCCCTGGGCCGGACCGGCGCCTTCGCGGACGTACCCGCCCCGGGCCCGGGGCACGGGGCAGGCGGTCCGCATGGGTAGCAGGGGCCGCGGCAGCGTCCGTACGGCCGCGCCGGCCGCCCGCCCGGCGGCGACCGAAGACCGGCCGTCCCCGGGGACCGGGGGACGGGCGGAGCGGCGCAAGGCTGCGAAACGGACCGCCACGAAGCAGCGCCGCCGCCGGCAGCGCTCGGTGCTCAAGGAAGTGCCGATCCTCATAGGCGTCGCGGTGTTGATCGCCCTGGTGCTGAAGACGTTCCTCGTCCAGGCCTTCGTGATTCCGTCCGGCTCGATGGAGGAGACCATCCGGATCGGCGACCGGGTGCTGGTCGACAAACTGACGCCCTGGTTCGGGACCCGGCCGCAGCGCGGCGACGTGGTGGTCTTCAAGGATCCCGGGGGATGGCTCGGCGACGAGTGGAAGTCCCGCAACGACCCGGTGGGCGTCAAACAGGCCAAGCAGGCGCTCACCTTCATCGGCCTGCTGCCCTCGGCCGATGAGCAGGACCTCATCAAACGCGTGGTGGGCGTCGGCGGCGACAGGGTCAAGTGCTGCGACAAGAACGGCAAAATCACGGTCAACGGAACGTCGCTCGACGAACCCTACGTCCATCCGGGAAATCCTCCTTCCCAGATGACGTTCGACGTGAAGGTCCCCGAGGGCCGGCTCTTCGTCATGGGGGACCACCGTTCCGACTCGGCCGACTCGCGCTACCACCTGGACCAGCCGGGGCAGGGAACCGTCGCGGAAGACCTGGTGGTGGGGCGTGCGGTGCTGATCGCCTGGCCGCTGGACCACTGGCGGCGGCTCACCGAGCCGGACACGTACGCTTCGGTGCGGGACGCGCCGCGCGCGGATGCGCGGGCGGGCGGTTCGCCGCATAGTCTGTCCCCCATGGATCATGAAGGATTGATCCTGCTCCCGACCCCTGCGGAACTCCCGCTCGTTATGGGAGTGATGGGCCTGCGTCGTATGTATCGCGGGCGGCAGCGTGGAGTGAGGAGTGGATGTGGGGGATGTGGCGGTCGGCGCGCGTTCCGGTCACGGAGAGCCCGAAAGGCGGCCCGGGCGGACGGATGAGCCGTCCGGGGAGCCGTCCGGCGGCGACGTGCCGCAGGAGGCCAGGTCCCAGGCGGCCGGGCTGGGCCAGGACGCCACGACGGTGACGTCCTCGGAGACCCCCGCGTCCGAGGACGGCGCGGGGCGCGGCGGAAGCGGCGGCGAGGGCCGTGGCGCACGCCGCGACGAGCCCAAGAAGCAACGATCCTTCTGGAAGGAGCTGCCGCTCCTCATCGGCATCGCGCTGGTGCTCGCGCTGCTCATCAAGACCTTCCTGGTGCAGGCGTTCTCGATTCCCTCCGAGTCGATGCAGAACACCCTCCAGCGCGGCGACCGGGTGCTGGTGGACAAGCTCACGCCGTGGTTCGGCTCCAAACCCGAGCGCGGCGAGGTCGTCGTCTTCCACGATCCGGGCGGCTGGCTGGGCGAGAGCCCGGCCACCGGCCAGGGCCCGGTGGCAAGCGGCGTCCAGAAGGTGCTCAGCTTCATCGGCCTGATGCCCTCGGCCGAGGAGAAGGACCTGATCAAGCGGGTCATCGCGGTCGGCGGCGACACCGTGGAGTGCAAGGGCAACAACGAGCCGGTGACGGTCAACGGCAAGGCGCTCGACGAGCCGTACATCTTCCCCGGGAACACGCCCTGCGGCGACAAGCCCTTCGGCCCGATCAAGGTGCCCCAGGGCCGGATCTGGGTGATGGGCGACCACCGCCAGGACTCCCTCGACTCCCGCTACCACCAGGAGCTCGACAGGTTCCAGGGCACGGTCTCGGAGGACGAGGTCGTCGGCCGCGCGATCGTCGTCGCCTGGCCGATCAACCGGTGGGCGACGCTGCCCGTCCCCGGCACCTTCGACCAGCCGGGACTGAGCGCGGCGGCAGCCGCCGCGCCGCCGGCGCTCGGACTCGCGGGCGCGCTGCCGCTGGTGCTGTGGCGCCGGCGCCGGGCCCTGCGGAAGACCGAGCGGTCCATCGTGGTCGTCCCCGCCGCGAAGGGCTGACGAGCCGTGTGACGGGCCGCTCCCCATCGGCCTCCGCCAGGGGCTGACCGAAGCCCGTACCCCCGGGTAGGGTGCGGTTCCGTCGGACCGGCGGACGGGGGATGGGGACGCGATGAGCGGAGTGCAACGTGGTGCCGACGGCCACGGCCGCGCGGGCAGGGTGCTGTCCGGGCTGGCCGTGGCCGTCGGCTGTCTGCTCTTCCTCGGCGGCTTCGGCTGGGCCGCCCTGCTGTACCGGCCGTACACCGTGCCCACGGACTCGATGGCGCCCACGATCGGGCGCGGCGACCGGATCCTCGCCCAGCGGATCGACGGCGGCGAGGTGCGGCGGGGGGACGTCGTCGTCTTCGAGGACGAGGTCTGGGGCAACGTCCCGATGGTCAAACGGGTCGTCGGCGTCGGCGGCGATCACATCGAGTGCTGTGACAAACAGGGCCGTCTGACGATCAACGGCAAACCTGTGGAGGAGCCCTATCTGGAGGGCTCCGGCCCGGCCTCGCCCACCGGCTTCTCGGCCACCGTCCCCGAGGGCCGGCTGTTCCTCCTCGGCGACCACCGTTCCGACTCGCTGGACTCCCGCAGCCATATGACCGAGGCGGGACAGGGCACGGTGCCGCGCGACGCCGTACGGGCCCGGGTGGACGCCAAGGCCTGGCCGGTGTCCGGCTGGGGCATGATCGAACGCCCCGGTGCCTTCGCGGGGCTGCCCGGCGGCACGTCCCGGCCGGGCCCGCTGCCCCTGATCACGACGTGCGTGGTGGTGGGCGCGGTGCTCATCCTGGGAGGTGCGGCGGCGGGCGCGCTCGCGCAGCGGGCGGCACGCGGCGGGAAGGCGGCGGTGGCCCATGGGTGAGACCGTGGCTGACGGTGGCAGTGCTGCGCGGCGGGCCGCTCGGGTCGTCCTGCTGGACCCGGACGACCGGATTCTGCTGCTGCACGGCTACGAGCCGGACGACCCCGGCACCACCTGGTGGTTCACCCCCGGCGGAGGACTGGAGGGCGACGAGGGCTGGGAGGAGGCCGCGCGCCGTGAGCTGGCCGAGGAGACGGGCGTCACCGAGATCGAACTCGGCCCGGTGCTCTGGACGCGCAGCTGCTCCTTCCCCTTCGCCGGCCGCCGCTGGGAGCAGGACGAGCGCTACTACCTGGCCCGTACCGCGCAGCGGCCCACCTGGTCCGGCGGCGGGACGGAGCTGGAGCGGCGCAGCCTCTCGGGCCTGCGCTGGTGGACCTGCGAAGAACTGCTCGCGACGCATGAGACGGTGTATCCGACCAGACTCGCCGGGCTGCTGCGGGCGCTGCTCGACGAGGGACCCCCGAGTACGCCGGTGCTCCTGGAGACCGAGCGCGCCTGACGCACAATGGGGGGACGCACGGCTGAAGGGGAACATGCCATGAGTGCCGAGGACCTCGAGAAGTACGAGACCGAGATGGAGCTGAAGCTCTACCGGGAGTACCGCGACGTCGTCGGTCTGTTCAAATACGTGATCGAGACCGAGCGCCGTTTCTACCTGACGAACGACTACGAGATGCAGGTGCACTCGCTGCAGGGCGAGGTCTTCTTCGAGGTCTCGATGGCGGACGCGTGGGTGTGGGACATGTACCGGCCGGCGCGCTTTGTGAAGCAGGTCCGGGTGCTCACGTTCAAGGACGTGAACATCGAGGAGCTGAACAAGACCGATCTCGATCTGCCGGGGACGTGATTGGTCCGTTTGTGATTGGTCCGTTCATTCACTGATCGGGTGACGAGGTTTTCCACAACCACCGAGTTATCCACCAAGATCCAAAATGTGGGGGCGGGGGCGTCATAGTCGGCACCGGGAGGTGGTGCCGATGAACGCCCGAGGGGGGCTCGGCAGGTACGGGGAGGATCTGGCGGCACGCCGGCTGGCCGAGGCCGGGATGACCGTGCTGGCCCGCAACTGGCGGTGCCGCGCCGGCGAGCTGGACATCGTGGCCCTGGACGGCGACGTCCTGGTGATCTGCGAGGTGAAGGCCCGCCGCGCGGGGCGGTTCGAGCATCCGATGGCCGCCGTCACGGCCACCAAGGCCGCGCGGCTGCGCGAGCTCGCCGAGCGGTGGCTGGCCCGGCACGGCGGACCCCCACCGGGCGGGGTGCGCATCGATCTCGTGGGCGTGGTCGTCCCGGACCGGGGCGCGTCCCTCGTCGAGCACGCCAAGGGGGTGGCGTGATGGGCTTCGCGCGGACGTGCTCGGTCGCCCTGACCGGGGTGGACGGCGTGGTGGTCGAGGTCCAGGCCGATCTGGAGCCGGGCGTGGCCGCCTTCACCCTCGTCGGCCTACCGGACAAGTCCCTCAGCGAGAGCCGGGACAGAGTGCGGGCCGCCGTGGTGAACTCGGGCGCGGACTGGCCGCAGAAGAAGCTCACCGTCGGCCTCAGCCCGGCCTCCGTGCCCAAGGGCGGCAGTGGCTTCGACCTCGCCGTCGCCTGCGCGGTCCTCGGCGCCGCCGAGCGGATCGCCCCCCGGGCGATCGCCGACCTGATGATGATCGGCGAGCTCGGCCTCGACGGCCGGGTCCGCCCTGTGCGCGGCATCCTCCCCGCCGTCCTGGCCGCCGCCGACGCCGGATACCGCCAGGTCGTCGTCCCCGAACGCACGGCGGCCGAGGCCGCCCTGGTGCCCGGGGTGTCCGTGCTGGGTGTCCGCAGCCTGCGCCAGCTGATCGCGGTGCTGGCGGACGAGCCCGTCCCCGAGGAGGAAGAGGAGCCGCCGGGGGAGGGGCGGCCCGACCCCATGCTCGCGGGGCTGGCCGTACCGGGCGCCGGCGGCGGGTTCGGGGCCCGGCCCGGCGAGCGCCCGCCCGACCTCGCCGAAGTCGCCGGACAGGCCAGGGCCCGCCGGGCACTGGAGGTGGCCGCCGCCGGGCGTCACCACCTCCTCTTCATGGGCAGCCCGGGGGCCGGCAAGACCATGCTGGCCGAACGACTCCCTGGGCTACTTCCGCCCCTCACGCCTCAAGAATCACTCGAAGTCACAGCAGTCCACTCCGTCGCCGGGACCCTGCCCGCAGGCCAGCCCCTGATCGACCGCGCTCCCTACTGCGCGCCCCACCACTCGGCGTCCATGCCCGCGCTGATCGGCGGCGGCTCCGGGCTGCCCCGGCCGGGAGCCGTTTCTCTCGCACACAATGGCGTACTTTTCCTGGATGAATCCCCTGAATTCTCCGGCAGAGTGCTCGATGCCCTGCGCCAGCCGCTCGAGTCCGGATACGTCGTCGTCGCCCGCACCGGCGGAGTGATGCGCCTCCCCGCCGCCTTTCTGCTCGCCCTCGCGGCCAACCCCTGCCCCTGTGGCCGGCGCGGCATGACCGGCGACGGCTGCGACTGCCCGCCCCGGGCGGTCAAACGCTATCTGGGGCGGCTGTCCGGGCCGCTGATGGACCGTGTGGACCTCCGAGTGGCCGTCGAACCCGTGGCCCGCTCCGAGCTCACCGGCCCTCCGGCGGAGTCCACGGCCGACGTCGCCGCTCGCGTCCGCCTGGCCCGCGAACGAGCCGCCGCCCGGTACACCGGCACACCCTGGCGCACCAACAGCGAAGTACCGGGCCACGAGCTGCGCACCCGCTGGAGCGTGCCACCCGGCACCCTGGCCGAGGCCGAACGGGACATGGAGCGCGGACTGCTGACGGCACGAGGGCTGGACCGGGTCCTCCGGGTCGCCTGGACGATCGCCGACCTCGCCGGACACCCCCGGCCCGACGCCGCGGACGTGGCCCAGGCACTGGAGCTGCGCACAGGCGTCCGGCGCGGCGCGGTCCCCGTCGGAGGCCGGCCATGAGCGGGCCCGGACCACGGGAGCGGCTGGCACGGGCCGCGCTCACGGGACTGACGGAACCGGGGGACGAGCACGTGGGCCGCTGGCTGAGGGAGATGGGCGCCGAAGCCCTGCTCCACGGCCTGACCGGGGCGGGACCACCGCCGAAAGGAGTCCGCCAGGACCGGCTCGAAGGCTGCCGGGCTCGCGCCGCCCACCGCGACCCGGCCCGCGACCTCGCCACCGTCGCCCGGATGGGCGGGCGCTTCATCTGCCCGGGCGACGTCGAATGGCCCGGACAGCTCGACGACCTGGGGGACGCCCGGCCCATCGGCCTCTGGGTCCACGGCAGTCCGAATGTACGACTGTGGGCGCTGCGGTCGGTCGCCGTCGTCGGAGCCCGCGCCTGCACCGACTACGGGTCCTATATGGCGGCCGTCCTCGGCTCCGGGCTCGCGGAACGCGGATGGGTGGTCGTCTCCGGGGCCGCCTTCGGCGTCGACGGGGCCGCGCACAGGGGCGCGCTGGCCGCCGGCGGGGCCACCATGGCGGTGCTGGCCTCGGGAATCGACGTGCCCTATCCACGCGGACACGCCGAGTTGCTCGGCCGGATCGCGGAACAAGGTCTCGTCCTGGCCGAGTTGCCACCCGGTGGACATCCCACGCGCAGCCGCTTCGTCCTGCGCAACCGTGTGATCGCCGCGCTCACCCGGGGCACCGTGGTCGTGGAGGCCGAATACCGCAGCGGCTCGCTCGTCACCGCGCGACACGCGCGACGACTGGGACGCCACACCATGGGAGTGCCCGGGCCGGTCACCTCGGGACTCTCCGCCGGGGTCCACGAACTCCTGCGCGAAGGAGCCTGTCTGGTGACCGACGCCGACGAGATCACCGAGCTGATCGGCGACATGGGTGAGCTGGCCCCCGAGCGCAGAGGACCCGTCGTGGCCAGGGACCTGCTGCCCGAAACGGCCGCCAGGACACTGGAGGCCGTCCCCGGAAAAGGCGGCGCCGAGCTCGCGCTCATCGCCCGGAACGCGGGGATGGGCCCGGACCGGACACTCGGCAGTCTGTACGAACTCCAGGCGCTGGGGTTCGTGGAACGACTGGGCGATCTCTGGCGGTTGGCTGACGCGGCGTCAACATCAGGGACCTCCAAGCCCCTCGGACGGCGCCCCGGCACGCGGCGAGGCGGTGCTTGACCTGGGGTGATCGGGTGAAAGGGTTAAGGGGTGGGCCGAGCCGGCCGATACGGCGGGCTCCGCGCGGCCCCCGGGCGCCCCGATGGCCGCCGCCGCGGAACGCGGACCTGCGGAGGACATCCGCGCCCCTCCATCAATATCGAAGGGGCTCATCGCTCACCGCAGCGCCACGGTCACGCTACGCTCACAGAATCCAGCCATTCGTACCACTCGATCCAAGTCGCAGCAGAACGGCTCAAAACGACGAATGCCCCAGCACACCTCCGGGTCCGACCGCGCGGCGGCACCGCCCGCAGCGCGCGGCGCCGTGCGCCCTCCCGCACCCTCGACGCTCGATGAGCTGTGGCGGTCGTACAAGGCCTCGGGCGACGACCGGCTGCGGGAGCAACTGATCCTCCACTACTCACCCCTGGTGAAATACGTGGCGGGCCGCGTCAGCGTCGGGCTGCCGCCCAACGTCGAGCAGGCCGACTTCGTCTCCTCCGGGATCTTCGGCCTGATCGACGCCATCGAGAAGTTCGACCCCACCCGCTCCATCAAGTTCGAGACCTACGCGATCACCCGCATCCGGGGCGCCATGATCGACGAACTGCGGGCCCTGGACTGGATCCCGCGCTCGGTCCGGCAGAAGGCCCGCGCCGTCGAGCGCGCCTACGGCACCCTGGAAGCCGCCCTGCGCCGCACCCCCTCCGAGGCGGAGGTCGCGGCAGAGATGGACATCTCCCTGGAGGAACTTCACTCCGTCTTCAGCCAGTTGTCGCTGGCCAACGTCGTGGCCCTGGAAGAGCTGCTGCACGTCGGAGGCGAGGGCGGCGACCGGCTCAGCCTGATGGACACCCTCGAGGACACCGCCGCCGACGACCCCGTCGAGGTGGCCGAGGACCACGAACTGCGCCGGCTGCTGGCCCGGGCGATCAACACCCTCCCCGACAGGGAGAAGACCGTGGTCACCCTCTACTACTACGAGGGACTCACCCTCGCCGAGATCGGGCACGTGCTCGGGGTCACCGAGAGCAGGGTCAGCCAGATCCACACCAAGTCCGTCCTCCAGCTGAGGGCCAAGCTGGCGGACGTCGGACGCTGAATCGTCCCTCCAACGTCGTCCCCGACGCGGCGTGTCCGTAAAGTGGGACCGTGCCCAGGATTCGAGCGGCCTCAGTGGCCGAGCACCGGACGATGCAGCGCGGCGCCCTCCTGGACGCCGCGCGCTCCTTGCTGTCCGAAGGCGGGACGGAGGCCCTGACCTTCCCCGCCCTCGCCGAGCGCACCGGGCTCGCACGGTCCTCGGTCTACGAGTACTTCCGCTCCCGCGCCGCCGTCGTCGAAGAGCTGTGCGCCGTGGACTTCCCCGTCTGGGCGGCGGAGGTCGAGGCCGCCATGGAGCGCGCCGACACGCCCGGGGGGAAGGTCGAGGCATATGTGCGGCAGCAGCTGTCGCTCGTCGGCGACCGCCGCCACCGGGCCGTGGTCGCCATCTCCGCGGGCGAGCTGGACTCCGGCGCCCGGGAGAAGATCCGCGCCGCCCACGGCGGCCTGATCGCCATGGTCGTCGAGGCACTGGAGACCCTCGGCCACGACCAGCCCCGACTGGCGGCCATGCTCCTCCAGGGAGTCGTCGACGCCGCGGTGCGCCGCATCGAGCTCGGCGCCGCGGAGGAGCCGGACCGGATCACGGAGGCGGCCGTCGCCATGGCCCTGCGAGGCGTCTGCGGCTAGAAGGGGGTCCACTCCCTCCACCGGCCACAGCCGGGACGGGGCGCGGCGCAGTATCCATGGGGGCAGGAGGGTCAGCGGGTCGAGGTAGTCCTCCCCGCGGCGCAGGCCCCAGTGCAGACAGCCGTGGCCCGGACAGTGGGCCGAGCCGGCCTCGAGGACGCCGATCGTCTGGCCGGCGCCGACGTGGTCGCCCTCGCGGACCGTCGCCCGTACGGGCTCGTATGTCGTCCGCAATGTGGGGGCGAGCTCCACCGACACCACTCCTCGCCCCGCGATCCGGCCCGCGAAGGAGATCCGTCCCGGGGTGGCCGCGCGTACCGGCCGGCCGGGCCCGGCCGCGAGGTCGACGCCCCGGTGGCCCGCCGCCCAGCGTGCCGGGGGCGGTTCCCAGGCCCGCAGGACCAGGGGCCGGGCGCCTCGGGCGCCCGCGACGGGCCAGGACCGGTCGCCTGCGGGGCGTGGTGGCCCGGGGGCCGGGGGAGCGGGGCCGGACACGGCTGTCGCGCAGGTCAGGACCATGATCAGGGCCGTGAAGGCGCCGAGCGCGAGTGCTCGTCCAGTCGTGTCGCGCAGCCGGGAAGAGAGCCCGGGAGAGAGCCCGGGAGGGAAGTCGGGTCGTCGCATGGAGTAACCGTGGCGGGGATCGGCGGACCGTGGGGATCTTGAACGGGATCTGTGGACTACTCGCGGGTTGTGGACAACGCCGTCACCCGGGGGTTCTCCGGTCCCGTACACTTCTCATGGCGATCCGGGTCACCGGGTCGACTTCGCACGCCCCGCCACTGGCGCGTCAGACCCTCTCGGGCAGCACGGTGGCCGTGTCTCTCGGTCCGTGAAACGGCTCCTCGCAAGGATTCGTTCGCGGCAGGCGCGTCGGGGCGTCAGGAGCGGCGGCCGCCCGGCCGTCGTGGAACCGAGTATTTCAAGGAGCGCGGCCATGGCCGTCGTCACGATGCGGGAGCTGCTGGAGAGCGGCGTCCACTTCGGTCACCAGACCCGTCGTTGGAACCCGAAGATGAAGCGTTTCATCTTCACGGAGCGCAACGGCATCTACATCATCGACCTGCTCCAGTCGCTGTCGTACATCGACCGCGCCTACGAGTTCGTCAAGGAGACCGTCGCGCACGGTGGCTCCGTCATGTTCGTCGGTACGAAGAAGCAGGCCCAGGAGGCCATCGCCGAGCAGGCGACGCGTGTCGGCATGCCCTACGTCAACCAGCGCTGGCTGGGCGGCATGCTCACCAACTTCTCGACCGTCTACAAGCGCCTCCAGCGCCTGAAGGAGCTCGAGCTCATCGACTTCGAGGACGTGGCCGCCTCCGGCCTCACCAAGAAGGAGCTCCTGGTCCTCTCCCGCGAGAAGGCCAAGCTGGAGAAGACCCTCGGCGGTATCCGCGAGATGCAGAAGGTGCCGAGCGCCGTCTGGATCGTGGACACCAAGAAGGAGCACATCGCCGTCGGTGAGGCGCGCAAGCTCCGCATCCCGGTCGTCGCCATCCTCGACACCAACTGCGACCCCGACGAGGTCGACTACAAGATCCCGGGCAACGACGACGCCATCCGCTCCGTCACCCTGCTCACCCGCGTGATCGCCGACGCCGTCGCCGAGGGCCTCATCGCCCGTTCCGGTGCCGCCACCGGTGACGTCAAGGCCGACAAGGCCGCCGGCGAGCCGCTGGCCGAGTGGGAGCGCGACCTGCTCGAGGGCGAGAAGAAGGCCGACGAGCCGGCCGCTGAGGCTGCCGAGGCCGCCGAGCCGGCCGCCGAGGCCACCGAGCCGGCCGCCGAGGCCGTCGAGGCCGAGAAGCCGGCCGCGGACGCCGAGCAGGCCTGAGCCTTGCCGTACCGGATGACGGCGGGGGCGTGACGCCCCCGCCGTCATCCGGCGGATCCACTGTCGGACCCCGTCAGCGGGACGGGAGCCGACAGGTGTGGTGACCTCAAGACGGACCAGCCCTTCCGGATGCCCGGGTGGCACGGTGGGGCGCAGTGCACGAGAAGGATTGAAGGATGGCGAACTACACCGCCGCTGACGTCAAGAAGCTCCGTGAGCAGACCGGCGCCGGCATGATGGACTGCAAGAAGGCGCTCGACGAGGCCGAGGGCAACCTCGAGAAGGCCATCGAGATCGTCCGCGTCAAGGGCCTGAAGGGCGTGGCCAAGCGCGAGAGCCGCACCACCGAGAACGGCGCCGTCGCCTCCCTCATCGCCGACGACAACACCTCCGGTGTCATCGTCGAGCTGAAGTGCGAGACGGACTTCGTCGCCAAGGGTGAGAAGTTCGTCGCCGTCGCCGACGCCCTGGCCGCCCACATCGCCAAGAGCGCCCCGGCCGACGTCGAGGCCCTCATGGCTTCCGAGATCGAGGCCGGCAAGACCGTCCAGGCGTTCGTGGACGAGGCCAACGTCACCCTCGGTGAGAAGATCGTCGTGGACCGCTTCGCGCAGTTCGCCGACGGCAAGGTCTACGCTTACATGCACCGCACCGCGGCTGACCTGCCCCCGCAGGTCGGTGTCCTGGTCGAGCTGGACAAGGACAACGCCGAGGTCGCCAAGGACGTCGCGCAGCACATCGCCGCCTTCGCGCCGAAGTTCCTCTCGCGTGACGCCATCCCGGCCGAGACCGTGGAGAACGAGCGCCGCGTCGCCGAGGCCACCGCTCGCGAGGAGGGCAAGCCCGAGGCCGCCCTGGCGAAGATCGTCGAGGGTCGCGTCACCGGCTTCTTCAAGGAGCAGGTCCTGCTGGACCAGCCCTTCGCCAAGGACAACAAGAAGACCGTCCAGAAGATCCTGGACGAGGCCGGCGTCACGCTGAAGCGCTTCGCCCGCATCCGCGTCGGCGCCTGAGCCGCCCGCAGGGCAGCGAATGACCCGCGACCCGCTAGGGTCGTACGCAGTCGGCCGCTCACCGGCCGGCCGCTGATGTGACGAGGAGGCCATTGCCGCAGAGGGAACCGAAAGGATCCATCCGGCAGTGGCCTTCTTCGTATGTGCACGAGGAGAACTCCAATGAATCAGGGCGCGGACGCCACGCAGGCCGCCGGTGACACCGGCACCGACCAGGACAAACGCCGTCGGTTCCTGCTGAAACTGTCAGGTGAGGCCTTCGCCGGCGGCGGTGGACTCGGCGTCGACCCCGATGTCGTGCACGCCATCGCCCGTGAGATCGCGGCCGTGGTCCGCGAGGGCTACGAGATCGCCGTGGTCATCGGTGGCGGGAACTTCTTCCGCGGCGCCGAGCTCCAGCAGCGCGGCATGGACCGTGCCCGCTCGGACTACATGGGCATGCTCGGCACCGTGATGAACAGCCTCGCCCTCCAGGACTTCCTGGCCAAGGAAGGCGTCGAGACCCGGGTCCAGACCGGTATCACCATGGGCCAGGTCGCCGAGCCGTTCATCCCGCTGCGCGCCGTGCGCCACCTGGAGAAGGGCCGCGTCGTGATCTTCGGCGCGGGCATGGGCATGCCCTACTTCTCCACCGACACCACCGCCGCCCAGCGTGCCCTGGAGATCCACGCCGAGGCGATCCTCATGGGCAAGAACGGCGTCGACGGGGTCTACGACTCCGACCCCAAGAAGAACCCCGACGCGGTGAAGTTCGACGCCCTCGAGTACAGCGAGGTACTGGCTCGCGGTCTCAAGGTCGCCGACGCCACCGCGATCAGCCTGTGCATGGACAACAAGCTGCCGATCCTCGTCTTCGAGCTGCTCGCGGCGGGCAACATCGCCCGCGCGGTCAAGGGTGAGAAGATCGGCACGCTCGTGAGCGACCAGGGCACGCGGGACTGACAAGGCCCGTACGTCGTCCGCGCCGGGTGGCCGAGGAATCGGCCGCCCCCCGCCATGGACGGCAACACCGCGCCGGGGGAAGACCTCGGCACGGGGATGGACAACTGCCTGCCGGTCGGACACCGTGCAGGAGAAGACGCGCGCAGGGGCGAGGCTCTGCTTACTGATAACACCAGGAGCAAGTGGTGATCGAAGAGATCCTCCTCGAGGCCGAGGAGAAGATGGAGAAGGCCGTTGTGGTCGCCAAGGAGGACTTCGCGGCGATTCGCACCGGGCGTGCGCACCCGGCGATGTTCAACAAGATCGTGGCTGACTACTACGGCGCGCTGACGCCCATCAATCAGCTGGCGTCGTTCTCGGTGCCCGAGCCGCGCATGGCCGTGGTCACCCCGTTCGACAAGAGCGCGCTGCGCAACATCGAGCAGGCCATCCGCGACTCGGACCTGGGCGTCAACCCGAGCAACGACGGCAACATCATCCGGGTGACGTTCCCCGAGCTCACCGAGCAGCGCCGCCGCGAGTACGTCAAGGTCGCCAAGACCAAGGCCGAGGACGCCAAGGTCTCGATCCGCTCCGTCCGCCGCAAGGCCAAGGACCTTCTTGACAAGCTGGTCAAGGACAAGGAGACCGGCGAGGACGACGTGCGCCGCGCGGAGAAGGAGCTCGACGACACCACCGCGAAGTATGTCGCGCAGGTGGACGAGCTGCTCAAGCACAAGGAATCCGAGCTGCTCGAGGTCTGATGAACGACGCATCCTGGGGAGCCCCGCCGCGCGCCGGCCACTGGGGAGCCACCGGCCAGGGAACCGCCCCCGGCTACGGCCGGGAGGTGCCCCCATCGGCGGGTCCTCTGCACGTCGCGGGCGACGCGGCGCAGACTCGGCCCATGCCCATTGTGCCCGGATCAGGCGGATACCAGGACGACGGAACCGACCGTGACCAGGGGGCCGCCCACATCGGTGGCCCCCTGTTCCGTGATGAACAGGAGCCCGACATCCGGCCGCAGGAGCCCGCCGCCCCACAGGGGCCTCCGGCGAAGAAGAGCGCGGGGCGTGATCTGCGTGCCGCGATAGGGGTGGGGGTCGGCCTCGGCGCGGTGATCCTCGCCTCCCTGTTCGTCTACAAGCCCGTCTTCCTCGGCGTGATCGTGATCGCCGTGGTGGTCGGGCTGTGGGAGCTGACCTCCCGGCTCGCCGAGCGGAAGAACATCAAGGCCCCCTTGGTGCCGCTGGCCATCGGCGGGGCCGCGATGATCGTCGCCGGCTATGTCAACGGCGCCGAGGGCGCGTGGGTGGCCATGGCCTTCACCGCGCTCGCCGTGCTCGTCTGGCGGATGACGGAGGCGCCGGACGACTACCTCAAGGACGTCACGGCCGGCATCTTCGCGGCGTTCTACGTGCCCTTCCTCGCCACCTTCGTGGCGCTGATGCTGGCCGCGGAGGACGGCGCCTGGCGGGTGCTGACGTTCCTGATCCTGACGGTCGTCAGCGACACCGGGGCGTACGCGGTGGGCTGGCGGTTCGGCAGGCACAAGCTCGCGCCGCGCATCAGCCCCGGCAAGACCCGTGAGGGCCTGCTCGGCGCGGTGCTGTTCGCGATGGTGGCGGGCGCGCTGTGCATGCAGCTGCTGATCGTCGACGGCGTGTGGTGGCAGGGCCTGCTGCTGGGCCTCGCCGTGGCGGTCAGCGCCACGCTCGGCGACCTCGGCGAATCCATGATCAAGCGGGATCTGGGGATCAAGGACATGGGTGCCCTGCTCCCCGGCCACGGCGGGATCATGGACCGGCTGGACTCGCTGCTGCCGACCGCGCCGGTGGTGTGGCTGCTGATGGTGGCCTTTGTCGGCTCCTAGTACCCGACCGCTCCTGACCTGGGGTTTTCGGTAGGTGTTCGATACGTGAGGGGTCCGTCGTCCACAGGACGGCGGGCCCCCTCCGTATGTCTGCGACACTGGTGGGACCATGCCTGCACCTGGAGAACTCACTTTCGTCGCCCCCCGCGGAGCCAAGCTGCCCCCGCGGCACCTCGCCGACCTCAGCCCCGCCGAGCGCCGCGAGGCCGTCGCCGCGATCGGCGAGAAGCCGTTCCGCGCCAAGCAGCTGTCCCAGCACTACTTCGCCCGCTACGCCCACGACCCGGCGCAGTGGACGGACATCCCGGCGGCGGCCCGCGAGAAGCTCGCCGGTGAGCTGCTGCCGGACCTGATGAGCGTGGTGCGGCACATCTCGTGCGACGACGACACCACCCGCAAGACCCTCTGGCGGCTGCACGACGGCAAGCTCGTCGAGTCCGTCCTGATGCGCTACCCGGACCGGGTCACCATGTGCATCAGCTCCCAGGCGGGCTGCGGCATGAACTGCCCGTTCTGCGCCACCGGCCAGGCCGGGCTGGACCGCAATCTGTCCACCGCCGAGATCGTCCACCAGATCGTCGACGGCATGCGCGCCCTGCGCGACGGCGAGGTGCCCGGCGGCCCGGCGCGGCTGTCCAACATCGTCTTCATGGGCATGGGCGAGCCGCTGGCCAACTACAAGCGCGTCGTCGGCGCCATCCGCCGGCTGACCGACCCGGAGCCGGACGGCCTGGGCCTGTCCCAGCGCGGGATCACCGTCTCCACGGTCGGCCTGGTCCCGGCCATGCACCGGTTCGCCGACGAGGGCTTCAAGTGCCGTCTCGCGGTCTCGCTGCACGCGCCCGACGACGAGCTGCGCGACACCCTGGTGCCGGTCAACACCCGCTGGAAGGTCCGCGAGGTCCTGGACGCCGCCTGGGAGTACGCGGAGAAGTCCGGCCGCCGGATCTCCATCGAGTACGCCCTGATCCGCGACATCAACGACCAGGCCTGGCGGGGCGACCTGCTCGGCCGGCTCCTCAAGGGCAAGCGGGTGCACGTCAACCTGATCCCGCTCAATCCCACCCCCGGGTCCAAGTGGACGGCGTCCCGCCCGGAGGACGAGCGGGCCTTCGTCGAGGCCATCGCCGCGCACGGTGTGCCCGTGACCGTACGGGACACCCGCGGCCAGGAGATCGACGGCGCCTGCGGCCAGCTGGCCGCCACCGAGCGCTGAGCGGCGGTGGGGCGGCGCCCCCGGGCGTCGCCGCACGTCTCTGACACGGCACTGATACGGTGCCTTTCGCACAAATGAACAATCCGACAGGGGAGCGCCCAGGGCGCTGAGAGTGCGGCACGGCCCGCAGACCCTCGGACCTGATCCGGTTAGTACCGGCGTAGGGAGTCAGCACCACCATGAACACCAGTCTTCGGCGTGCCGTCGTGGCGACGGCCGTCGCCACCCTCGGCCTTCCCGCGCTCGCCGCCTGTGGCGGCTCCGGCGACAAGAGCGGTGAGGCGTCGGGCGGCAAGACCGTCACCCTCGTCTCGCACGACTCGTTCGTCGCCTCGGACTCCGTGCTCCAGGAATTCACCAAGCAGACCGGCTACAAGGTCAAGGTCGTCAAGGGCGGCGACGCCGGCCAGGCCGTCAACCAGGCGATCCTCTCCAAGAGCCACCCGCAGGGCGACGTCTTCTTCGGCGTCGACAACACCCTGCTCTCCCGGGCCCTCGACAACGGCCTCTTCACCCCCTACGAGGCCAAGGGCCTGGCCGGGGTGCCCAAGGAGTTCCAGGCCGACGCCGCCGAGCACCGCGTCACGCCCGTCGACACCGGCGAGATCTGCGTCAACTACGACCGCGCGTACTTCGCCGACCACAAACTGGACCCGCCGAAGACGTTCGACGACCTGATCAAGCCGGAGTACAAGAACCTCCTGGTCACCGAGAACGCCGCCACCTCCTCGCCCGGCCTGGCCTTCCAGCTCGCGACCGTCGCCAAGTACGGCGACAACGGCTGGAAGGACTACTGGACCAAGCTGAAGGCCAATGGCGTCGAGGTCGTCGACGGCTGGGAGCAGGCCTACAACGAGCGCTTCTCCGGCTCCGCCGGCGGCAGGAAGGCCAAGGGCGACAAGCCCCTCGCCGTCTCCTACGCCTCCAGCCCGCCCGCCGAGGTCGCGGGCGCGAACCCGCTGCCCAAGGAGGGCCCGACCGGCGTCGCGACCGGCACCTGCTTCCGGCAGACCGAGTTCACCGGCCTCCTCAAGGGCGCGAAGAACACCGAGGGCGGCAAGGCCCTGATCGACTTCATGCTGAGCAGGACGTTCCAGGAGGACATGCCCCTCCAGATGTACGTCAAGCCGGTCGTCCGGGACGCCAAGCTGCCCGAGATCTTCACCCGGTACGGTGCGCAGGTCCCCGACCCGCAGACCCTCGCCCCGGAGAAGATCGCCAAGAACCGCGACCACTGGGTCAAGGAATGGTCCTCGCTCGTCCTGAAGTGACACGCCCTGAAGTGACGCCTCCCGAAGTGACGCCTTCCGAAGTGGCACGTCCCGAAGCGACCTGCGCGCCCGCCGGACCGCCCGCCGCTCCCAAGGGGGCGGGCGCCCGCCGGACGGCGACGCGGCTCGGCCTGATGGCCGTGCCGCTCGCCTTCTTCGGCGTCTTCTTCGCCTACCCCGTCGCCTCGATCGTCACCCGCGGCCTCACGGACGGCGGCCGGTGGCAGTTCGCCCGCGTGGGCGAGGTGCTCACCGACCCGGGCATCCGCGACGTCCTGTGGTTCACGCTCTGGCAGGCGGCTGCCTCCACCGCCCTCACCCTCCTGCTGGCCCTGCCCGGCGCCTACGTCTTCGCGCGCCTGGACTTCCCCGGCAAACGGCTGCTCAGAGCCGTCGTCACGGTCCCGTTCGTGCTGCCGACCGTCGTCGCCGGCTCGGCGTTCCTGGCGCTCGTGGGCCGGGGCGGGCTGCTGGACGAGCTGTGGGGCGTCCGCCTGGACACCACGGTCTGGGCGATCCTCCTCGCCCACGTCTTCTTCAACTACGCCGTGGTCGTCCGGACCGTCGGCGGGCTGTGGGCCCAGCTCGACCCCCGCCAGGAGGAGGCGGCGCGCGTCCTCGGCGCGGGACGGTTCGCCGCCTGGCGCCGGGTGACCCTGCCCGCGCTCGGCCCCGCCGTGGCCGCCGCCGCCCTCATGGTCTTCCTCTTCACCTTCACCTCCTTCGGCGTCGTCCAGATCCTCGGCGGACCCCGCTACGCCACGCTGGAGGTGGAGATCTACCAGCAGACCGCGCAGCTCCTCGACCTGCCCACGGCCGCCGTCCTGACCCTGCTCCAGTTCGTGGTCGTGGCCGCGCTGCTCGCCGTGCACGCCCGGACCGTACGGCGCCGCGAGGCGACGCTGCGGCTGGTGGACGCCTCCCGCACCGCCCGCCGCCCGCGCGGCGCCGGCCAGTGGGCGCTGCTGGCGTCCGTCCTCGCCGGCATCGCGCTGCTGGTGATCCTGCCGCTCGCCGTGCTCGTCCTGCGCTCCTTCGAAGGCCCCGACGGCTACGGCCTCGCCTCCTACCGCGCCCTCGCCTCGGCGGGCGCGGGCGGCGGCACGTTCACCGTCGCCGCGCTCGACACCATCGGCAACTCGCTCACGTACGCGCTCGCCGCCACCGCCATCGCGGTCGTCGTCGGCGGCCTCGCGGCCGCGGCCCTCACCCGGCGCGAAGGCAGGCTGGTTCGTGGCTTCGACGCGCTGCTGATGCTGCCGCTGGGCACCTCCGCCGTGACCGTCGGTTTCGGCTTCCTGATCGCCTTGGACGAGCCGCCGCTGGACCTGCGCACCTCCTGGATCCTGGTGCCGCTGGCCCAGGCGCTGGTGGGCGTGCCCTTCGTCGTCCGCACCGTGCTGCCCGTGCTGCGCGCGGTGGACACCCGGCTGCGCGAGGCGGCGGCGGTGCTCGGCGCGTCCCCGCTGCGGGCCTGGCGGGAGGTGGACCTGCCGTTGGTGGGCCGGGCCCTGGGCATCGCGGCGGGCTTCGCGTTCGCGGTGTCGCTGGGCGAGTTCGGCGCCACCGTCTTCATCGCCCGCCCCGACAACCCCACCCTGCCGGTGGCCGTGGCCCGGCTGCTGGGCCGCCCCGGCGAGCTCAACTACGGGCAGGCGATGGCCCTCAGCACGATCCTCATGCTGGTGTGCGCGGCGGCGCTGCTGGTGCTGGAGCGTGTGCGCACCGACCGTACGGGAGAGTTCTGATGCTTCGCCTCGAAGGCGTGACCGTCCGCTTCGGCGAGCGCGCGGTGCTGGACGCGGTGGACCTCGACGTCGCCGACCACGAGACCGTGTGTGTGCTCGGCCCCAGCGGCAGCGGCAAGTCGACGCTGCTGCGCGTGGTGGCCGGCCTCCAGCCGGCCGACGCCGGGCGGGTGCTGCTCGGCGGGCGCGACCAGAGTGGGGTGCCCCCGCACCGGCGCGGGGTGGGCCTGATGTTCCAGGACCACCAGCTCTTCCCCCAGCGGGACGTCGCCGGGAACGTCGCCTTCGGGCTGCGCGTACGGGGGACCGGGCGCGCCGAGTCCGAGCGGCGGGTGGCCGAGCTGCTCGACCTGGTGGGGCTGCCGGGCGCGCAGA
Source organism: Streptomyces sp. NPDC037389 (assembly GCF_040636475.1). NCBI lineage: Bacteria > Bacillati > Actinomycetota > Actinomycetes > Kitasatosporales > Streptomycetaceae > Streptomyces > Streptomyces sp. NPDC037389. Next base: position 90,850 of record NZ_JBEZUS010000003.1, on the reverse strand, counting down.
AACGGGCCGTGGGGGCGCTGTCGGGCGGCGAGCAGCAGCGCGTCGCGCTGGCGCGGGCTCTGGCGCCGCAACCCCGGCTGCTGATGCTCGACGAGCCGCTCGGGCAGCTCGACCGGGGCCTGCGCGAGCGGCTCGTGGTGGAGCTGCGCGGGCTGTTCGGGCGGCTGGGGACGACCGTGCTGGCCGTCACCCACGACCAGGGCGAGGCGTTCGCGCTCGCCGACCGGGTGGTGGTGATGCGCGACGGGCGGATCGCCCAGGCCGGCACCCCGCTGGAGGTGTGGCGGCGGCCGGCGTCCGAGTTCGTGGCCCGCTTCCTGGGCTTCGACAACGTCGTTCCGGGGATGGTGCGGGGGGAGTCGGCGGACACCGTGTGGGGCGGGGTGCCGGTGCCGCCGGGCTCGGCGCAGGGGGAGTGCCGGGTACTGGTGCGGCCGGCGGGAGTGCGGCTGGTGTCCGTGGCCGAGGGCTTGGAGTGCGGGGTGACCGCGCGGACCTTCCGCGGTGACCACGTGGTGGTGCGGCTGCGGCCGGCCGACGGTCCCGAGTTCGAGGCGGCGTGCCCGCTCGGCGGGGCGCCAGAGGCGGGCGACAGGGTGGGTGCCGTCTTCGTGGCGGACGAAGTCGTGGTTCTCCCCTGACCCTCCCCCAGCTACCGCTGGGAGGTGCCCCCACCTTCCCGTGACCGGGGGCTGCGCCCCCGGCCCCCCTTGTCCGCGCTGGCGCGCGTCGTCCTCAAACGCCGGACGGGCTGGATACATCCAGCCCGTCCGGCGTTTTGCTAGCCCGCTGCTGTGGGCTGCGGTTCCTTCTCCGCCGCCTGCGGCGCCGCCGAATGGCTGTCGGGTTCGCCGAACCACGCCACCGCCACCGCGCCCGCCACGGCCAGCAGGAAGCCGAGGATGGCCATCCACGCGAAGCCCGCGCGGGACGTGTCGCCCAGCCACAGGACGCCGATGATGCCCGGCAGGACCGTCTCGCCTACGACGAGGGCCGCCGTGGCGCCGTTGACGGAGCCGATCTGGAGGGCGACGGTGTGGAGGTACATGCCGACGGAGCCGGAGATGAGGATGGCGTAGAGGGCCGGGTCGGCGAGCATGGTGGGCAGGTCGAAGGGGTCGATGCCGTCGAGGATGCGGACGCCCACGCCGATCGCGCCGAAGCCGAGGCCGGAGAGCAGGCCGGCGAGGATCGCGGCCCGGGAGCCGAGGAAGTGGACGGCGATCCAGCCGCCGCCCATCAGGACGACCGAGATGATGAGCAGCCACCAGTGGGTGGAGCGCGCGGCGTCGCCGTTGCCCTCGTGGCCGGCGGCGGTCGCCAGCAGTATCAGGGCGGAGCAGACCACGCCGATCGACGTCCACTCCCGGCGGTTGAGCCTGATGCCGAGCAGCTTGATGCTCAGCAGGGCGGTGACGATCAGGTTGGCGCTGATGACGGTCTGGGAGAGGAACAGCGGCAGCATCCGGGCGGCGAGGGCGCCGAGGGCGAAGCCTATGAAGTCCAGGACCGTACCGACCATGAACTCCCAGGTCACCGCAGCCTTCGCGGTGGAGGCCAGGCTGGGCCCGCCGTGCTGGGTGGTGGCCGTGGAGGACGCCGTCGCGGCCTCCTGCCGGGCCGATTTCCGGGACCCCACGGCCTGAAGGACCGATCCCGTGCCGTAACACACCGAGGCCGCGACAGCCGTGACAAGGCCGATGATCACCAGTAGCTCCGTTCGCCTGAAAAGCCGTCGTGCTCAGAAAGCAGACGTACTTCTGAGCAGACGTGGATTTCGGCGCCGGAGTTGCCTTCGGTCAAGAACTGGTCAAGACCGGGTGAGCGGCAGTGCCGTCAGTTCGGCGATGACCCAGGTGAGCGGCGCGAGCACGATCAGCAGGACGCCCGTGCGGACGGCCGCCGCACCGCGCAGCAGGGAGGCGGGGATGCCCAGCCGCAGCAGCGCCGCTGTGGTCTCGGCGCGGGAGTGCCGGGTGTCGATGGCGGCGGTGATGGCGGTGGCCGTCACACAGGCCATCACCACGGCCGCGCCCAGCCCCGTGAGCGGCCCGAACGGGCGGGGGCCCGACCGTTCCCAGGCCGCGCCGTACAGTTCGACGGCCGCGAGCGTGGCCGCGGCCACCGCGCACAGCACCCCGAGGGGCCGCCCGAGCCGGTTCGCCGTGTCCTGGAGTATGCGGCCGGCGAGCAGCCGCACCGGGCCGGGCCGCCCGGCCGAGAGCAGGGTGCCGCTCCAGTGGGCGAGGCCGGGGCCGGCCAGCACCAGGCCGAGGGAGGCGAGCAGCCAGCCGCCCATCAGCCCCGGGGAGGTGCCGCCGTCCTGACCCGGCAGGGTCAGCAGGCTGTCCGGCGCGGGGGCCGGGGCGTGCCCCACGTACGCCTCCAGGGCGAGGCCGCAGGCGATGGTCGCCACGCCCCACGGGAGGCCCGCGTGGCCGCGGCGGTCGTCCTTGGCGGGGGCGGGTGCCGAGGCCGTGGAGGCGGTCCTGGGCGCGCCTCCGGCACGCTCCTTGCGCGGGCGCAGTGCGATGGCGCACGCGCCCGCCGCCAGCGCGGGGAGCAGCCCGAGCAGCGTGAGCGTCGCGGCCCAGGGCAGGGCGGCGTCCCCGTCGAGCAGTCCGGAGGCGGCGCCGCTCAGGGGGGTGCCGCCGAGGTCGCCGCGGAGTTCGAGGTAGACCAGCAGGGCGGCGGCGCTGCCGAGGCCGCAGGACAGGGCCGTCGAGGTGGCGGCGAGGAGGGAGAGGCGGACGGGGCCGAAGCCGATGGCGTCGAGTCCGTCGCGGGGGCGGGTCGCCGGGTCGCTGCGGGCCACGGTGACGGCGAACTGGGTGACGGCGGCCACGGGCACGGCGCACCACAGCAGCCGCACCAGCGACTGTTCCGTGGCGTTCGGGTGGGCCACCGCGTAGCCCAGGGAGCACAGCAGCAGGAAACCGGCGCCGGAGGAGGCGACGGCGACCAGCAACCGCCGCAGGAGGACGAGCGGGTGGGCGCCGCGCGCTAGGCGGAGACTGAGCACGCGGCCCTGCCCTCCCCATCGGTCGCCTCGGGTGCCGGGATCGCGCCGCCCCGGCGGCCGTCGACGAGGGCGACGGTGCGGTCGGCGAGGGCCGCGCTCTCATCGTCGAGGGTGGCCAGGACGACGGTGATCTGGTGGGAGCGGGCGGCCGTGGTGAGCGTGCGCAGCACCTGGGCGCGGTCGGCGGCGTGCAGCGGGGCGGTCGGCTCGTCGGCGAAGACCACGGTGGGTTCGGCGGCCAGGGCGCGGGCGATGGCGACGCGCTGGCGCTGGGCCTGGGTGAGCGCCTGGGGGCGTTTGCGGGCGCAGTCGCCCACGTCGAGCCGTTCGAGCCACTCGGTGGCGGTCTGCTTGGCGGTCTTGTGGCCGGTGCCGCGCACCAGCAGGGGCAGGGCGGCGTTCTCCCAGCCAGTCAGCTCGGGGACCAGGTGCGGTTCGCTGTCGATCCAGCCGAAGCGGTCGCGGCGCAGCCGCTCGCGGGCGGAGCGGGAGAGGGTGTGCACGGGGGCGCTGTTGAACCACACCTCGCCGGGGTCGGCCAGGAGCTGGCCCGACAGGCATTTGAGGAGCGTGGTCTTGCCGGAGCCGCGTGGTCCGGTCACGGCGAGGATCTCGCCCTCCCGGACCCCGATGGACACCCCGGCGAGGGCGGGGGAACCGCTGTAGGAGTAGTGCAGGCCGCGTGCCCAGAGCACGTCGTTGTCCGGCGGGGCCACCATATCGAGCACCTCGGGTCGCTGAGAGGGTTCGTTCCCCTGTCCGGGTGAACGAACCGGAGGCCATTGGGTCACTGGCACCGTACGGAACCGGGATCCTAGCCTCCGTCCAGGCTCGACGCTTTAGTGCCTCACTTTCCTCCCATCGGGCTCATGTGCCGAGGTTTGCGCGGCTGCATCACGGTTAACGCGCGGGTGGCGCGCCGTCGGCCACGCGCGCGTGCCGCGGCCCACGTCGGCGCGGGAGGGGCGCGCCGACGTGGGCCGTGACGGGGGGTGGGATTCGGTCAGATCTTCGTCCAGGCCTCCGTGAGGACGCCCCGCAGGATCTGCTCGATCTCGTCGAACGTCGACTGGTCGGAGATCAGCGGCGGCGCCAGCTGGACGACCGGGTCGCCGCGGTCGTCGGCCCGGCAGTACAGGCCGTTCTCGAACAGCTTCTTGGACACGAAGCCGTACAGCAGGCGCTCGCACTCCTCGCCGCTGAAGGTCTCCTTGGTGGCCTTGTCCTTCACCAGCTCGATGCCGTAGAAGAAGCCGTTGCCGCGCACGTCGCCGACGATCGGCAGGTCGTGGAGGGTCGAGAGGGTCGCGTGGAAGGCGGCCTCGTGGTCCAGCACGTGCTGGTTGAGGCCCTCGCGCTCGAAGATGTCGAGGTTGGCGAGCGCCACGGCCGCGGAGACCGGGTGGCCGCCGAAGGTGTAGCCGTGGAGGAAGGTGTTGGAACCCTTGAAGAACGGTTCCGCGATCCGGTCGGAGACGATCGCCGCCCCGATGGGGGAGTAGCCCGACGTCATGCCCTTGGCGCAGGTGATGATGTCCGGCACATAGCCGAACTTCTCGCAGCCGAACATGGTGCCCAGCCGGCCGAAGGAGCAGATGACCTCGTCGGAGACGAGCAGCACGTCGTACTGGTCGCAGATCTCGCGGACCCGCCGGAAGTAGCCGGGCGGGGGCGGGAAGCAGCCGCCCGCGTTCTGCACGGGCTCCAGGAAGACGGCGGCGACGGTGTCCGGGCCCTCGAAGAGGATCTGCTGCTCGATCTGGTCGGCGGCCCAGCGGCCGAAGGCCTCCGGGTCGTCGCCGTGGACGGGGGCCCGGTAGATGTTGGTGTTGGGCACCTTGTGCGCGCCGGGCACCAGGGGCTCGAAGGGCGCCTTCAGGGCGGGCAGCCCGGTGATGGCCAGGGCGCCCTGCGGGGTGCCGTGGTAGGCGACGTTCCGGGATATCACCTTGTACTTGGCGTGGTTGCCGGTGAGCTTGTGGTACTGCTTCGCCAGCTTCCAGGCGGTCTCCACGGCCTCGCCGCCGCCGGTGGTGAAGAAGACCTTGTTGAGGTCCCCGGGGGCGTGGTGCGCCAGCCGCTCGGCCAGCTCGACGGCCTTGGGGTGGGCGTAGCTCCACACCGGGAAGTAGGCCAGCTCCTGCGCCTGCTTGCTCGCCGCCTCGGCGAGCTCGACGCGGCCGTGGCCGGCCTGGACCGTGAACAGGCCGGCGAGACCGTCGAGGTAGCGCTTGCCCTTGTCGTCGTAGATGTAGGTGCCCTCGCCGCGCACGATGGTGGGCACGGGGGCGTTCTCGTACGACGACATGCGGGTGAAGTGCATCCACAGGTGGTCGTACGCCGTCCTGCTGAGGTCCTTGCTCACGGCTATCGGGTTCCCCATGTGTAGGTCTGCTTGCGGAGCTTGAGGTAGACGAAGCTCTCCGTGGAGCGGACCCCGGGCAGCGTCCGGACCCGCTTGTTGATCGTTTCGAGGAGATGATCGTCGTCCTCGCAGACGATCTCGATGAGGAGATCGAAGGAGCCCGCGGTCACGACCACGTACTCCACTTCGTCCATCGCGGTCAGGGCGTCCGCGACCGGGTCGAGGTCCCCCTCGACATTGATGCCGATCATGGCCTGGCGCCGGAGACCCACGGTGAGCGGGTCGGTGACGGCGACGATCTGCATCACACCCTGGTCGAGCAGCTTCTGCACACGCTGGCGGACCGCCGCCTCGGACAGTCCCACCGCCTTGCCGATCGCCGCGTAGGGGCGGCGCCCGTCCTCCTGGAGCTGCTCGATGATCGCCAGGGAGACGGCGTCGACCGGCTGTGCGCTGGTCAGGTTCTTCGCTTGGGGGTTACGAGTGGCCACATCCCCACTGTGCATGAGGACTCGGTGGTGTGACAACCCCTGTGCGATGAAATCCGTTGTCGAGAGGTCATGGAAACACTGATTCCGTTGTTCATGTCTGACGGGTCTGCCGAAAGCGTCACCTCAGTGACTAGGCTGGGCGTCTCACCGATCGGACATCCGACAGAAGGGGTGGCACATCGTGACCACCGAGCTGCGCCGCCTGCGCAACTACATCGCCGGCGAGTTCCGCGACGCCGCCGACGGGCGGACCACCGAGGTCATCAATCCGGCCACGGGGGAGGCGTACGCCACCGCCCCGCTGTCCGGTGCGGCCGACGTGGACGCCGCCATGGCCGCCGCCGAGGCGGCCTTCCCCGCCTGGCGCGACCTCGTGCCCGGCGAGCGCCAGAAGGTCCTCCTCAAGATCGCCGACGCCTTCGAGGCGCGCGCCGAGGAGCTGATCGCCGCCGAGTCGGAGAACACGGGCAAGCCGCTCGGGCTCACCCGCAGCGAAGAGCTCCCCCCGATGGTCGACCAGATCCGGTTCTTCGCGGGCGCCGCCCGGATGCTGGAGGGCCGCTCCGCCGGTGAGTACATGGAGGGGATGACCTCCATCATCCGCCGTGAGCCCATCGGCGTCTGCGCGCAGGTCGCGCCGTGGAACTACCCGATGATGATGGCCGTGTGGAAGTTCGCCCCGGCGCTCGCCGCGGGCAACACCGTCGTCCTCAAGCCCTCGGACACCACCCCCGCCTCCACCGTCCTGATGGCTGAGATCATCGGCGGGGTGCTGGAGGAGCTGGGCCACCCCAAGGGCGTCTTCAACGTCATCTGCGGCGACCGTGACACCGGCCGGCTGATGGTCGAGCACAAGGTGCCCGCCATGGCCTCCATCACCGGCTCCGTACGGGCCGGCATGTCCGTCGCCGAGTCCGCCTCCAAGGACCTCAAGCGCGTCCACCTGGAGCTCGGCGGCAAGGCCCCGGTCGTCGTCTTCGAGGACGCCGACATCGCCAAGGCCGTCGAGGACATCGCCGTCGCCGGCTACTTCAACGCCGGCCAGGACTGTACGGCCGCCACCCGTGTGCTCGTCCACGAGTCCGTCCACGACGAGTTCGTCACCGCCCTCGCCAAGGCCGCCGCCGACACCAAGACCGGGCAGCCGGACGACGAGGACGTCCTCTACGGCCCGCTCAACAACGCCAACCAGCTCAAGCAGGTGACCGGCTTCATCGAGCGGCTCCCCGCCCACGCCAAGGTCGAGGCCGGCGGCCACCGGGTCGGCGAGAAGGGCTACTTCTACGCCCCGACCGTCGTCTCCGGCCTCAAGCAGGACGACGAGATCATCCAGCACGAGGTCTTCGGCCCCGTGATCACCGTCCAGTCCTTCACGGACGAGGAGCAGGCCGTCGCCTACGCCAACGGCGTCGAGTACGCCCTGGCCTCCTCGGTGTGGACCAAGGACCACGGCCGGGCGATGCGCATGTCCAAGGCCCTCGACTTCGGCTGCGTGTGGATCAACACCCACATCCCGCTGGTCGCCGAGATGCCCCACGGCGGCTTCAAGAAGTCCGGCTACGGCAAGGACCTCTCCTCCTACGGCTTCGAGGACTACACCCGCATCAAGCACGTCATGACGTCGCTGGGCTAGAGCCCGCCCGCGGGAGCGGGGTCGCGCACACGCGTACGTTCCGTACGCGTGTGCGCGTATCATCGACGCCCGGCCGACCGGCCCCCCACCCGCCCCGCACGTCCCCGAATGCGAGACGCCCGTGAAGCCCCTGTCCCGCCGTACCCTGCTGCGCGCGCTGGGCGCCGGCGCCGGGGCCGCAGCGCTCGCCGGATGCGGGGTCCCCGCCGCGTACGTCGCCCCGGGCGACCGGTCCGCCCCGGACCGCTCCGAGCGCGACCACCGGCTCGCCTTCGCCAACTGGCCGCTCTACATCGACACCGACGAGAAGCACCCGGAGCGGCGGCCCACCCTCGACGACTTCGAGAAGAGCACCGGCATCTCGGTGAAGTACACCGAGGAGATCAACGACAACGACGAGTTCTTCGGCAAGATCAGCCCGGCTCTGATGAACCACCAGCGGACCGGCCGGGACATCATCGTCGTCAGCGACTGGATGGCCTCCCGCTACGTCCGCCTGGGCTGGGTCCAGACGATGGACCGGGCGTCCCAGCCCCACGTCGCCCGCGAGCTCGACCCGCTGCTGCGCAAGCCGTCCTTCGACCCCGGCCGGCTGCACACCGTCCCCTGGCAGTCCGGGATCACCGGCATCGCCTACAACCGCAAGAAGCTCGGCCGCGAGATCCGCCACACCTCCGACCTGTGGGCCGACGACCTGCGCGGCAAGGTCACCCTGCTCGCCGGCATGGACGAGGCGTTCGCCCTGCTGATGCTGGGCAACGGCGCCGACGTCACCCGCTGGACCGCCGACGACTTCCACCGGATGACGGACCAGCTCCGCACCCTGGTCCGCAAGCGCCACATCCGCCGCTTCACCGGCAACGACTACATCAAGGACCTCTCCTCCGGGGACGTCCTGGCCTGCCAGGCCTACTCCGGCGACATCATCCAGCTCCGGGCCGACAACCCCGACATCGAGTTCGTCGTCCCGCAGGAGGGCGCCGAGCTGTGGGCCGAGAGCCTGATGATCCCCAACCTCGCCGCCCACAAGCGCAACGCGGAACGGCTGATCGACTACTACTACCGGCCCGAGGTCGCGGCCCGGCTGGCCGTGGCGGTCAACTACGTCTGCCCGGTGCCGGCCGCGCGCGAGGTCCTCGCCTCCTCCAAGGAGAAGGAGCTCGCCGAGCTCGCCGAGAACCCGCTGGTCTTCCCCACCGAGGACATGCGCGGGCGGCTCTCGACCGCCCGCGACATGACGCCCAAGGAGCGTCCCGCCTTCACCAAGGAGTGGAACGAGATCGTCGGGCTGTGAGCCTCAGTCCCCTCTGAGCCTCAGCCCCGGGGCGGGAGCAGCGAGCGCAGGGTGCCCACGCGGTTGGTGGTGATCGAGTCCACGCCCGCGCGCAGCAGCCGGCGCATGGTCCACCGGGTGTCGGCGGTCCAGGCCGAGACGAGGAAGCCCGCGGCGTGGTCGCGGGCGACGAGCTCCTCGCTCACCAGCCCGAAGCGGTAGTTGAGCCAGCGCGGGCGCACCTCGGCGAGCAGCACCGCGCGGGGCGGAGCGAGCGTGGTCCACGTCAGCGCGATCTCGGCGTCCGCGTCCGCCCGCCGGACGGCGAGCATGGCGGTGGGGGAGCCGCAGTAGTAGACCCGGTCCCGGGCGCCGGCGGACCGGACCTCGGCGACGGCCGCGCCCGCGGCCGACGGGTCCGGCAGGTCGACGAACAGCCGCGCCCCGTGGTCCCGCGCGACTCCGTCGAGCGCCTCGGCGAACGTCGGCACCCCGCCCCCGGTCAGCCCCCGCAGCTCGGCCGCCGACAGCGCGGCGAGGGCCCGCTCGTGGCCCCACAGCCGCCCCAGCGTCGCGTCGTGCAGCAGGACGGGCACCCCGTCGGCGGTCAGCCGGACGTCGATCTCCACCGCGGCCGCGCCCGCCCCCAGCGCGGAGCGGATCGAGGGCAGGGTGTTCTCGCGGTGGACGTACGGGTCGCCGCGGTGGGCGACGGCGACGCAGGTGGCCGGGGTGCGCGGGGCGGCGGAGTCCGTGGAGACCATGGGCCTCATTGTGACGTCAGCCCCGCCAGGCGACGGTGTACGCCTCGATCTCGGCGGTCAGCGCGGCCTTGCCCGCCGGGTCCATGAACGACGCCTCCACGGCGTTCCTGGCGAGCCCCGCCACGCCCCGGGCGTCCAGGTCCAGCAGCCGGGCCGCGACCGCGTACTCGGTGTTGAGGTCCGTGCCGAACATGGGCGGGTCGTCGCTGTTGACGGTCACCAGCACACCGGCCGCGACCATCTCCTTGATGGGGTGCAGCTCCAGGTCGGTCACCGCGCGGGTGGCCAGGTTGGAGGTGGGACAGACCTCCAGCGGGATGCGGTGCTCGGCGAGGTGGGCCAGCAGCCTCGGGTCCTGCGGGGCGCTGGTGCCGTGGCCGATGCGCTCGGCGCGCAGCTCGGTGAGGGCGTCCCAGATGGTCTGCGGCCCGGTGGTCTCGCCGGCGTGCGGCACGCTGTGGAGGCCGGCGGCGATCGCCCGGTCGAAGTAGGGCTTGAACTGCGGCCGGGGTACCCCGATCTCGGGCCCGCCGAGCCCGAAGGAGACCAGGCCGTCGGCCCCCAGGTCGCAGGCGATCCGGGCCGTCTCCTCGGCGGCCTCCAGGCCCGCCTCGCCGGGGATGTCGAAGCACCAGCGCAGCACCACGCCCAGCTCCGACTCCGCGGCCTTGCGCGCGTCCTCGATGGCCTCCAGGAAGGCGACGTCGGGGATGCCGCGCTTGGTGGAGCTGTAGGGGGTGACGGTCAGCTCGGCGTAGCGGATGTTCTGCCGGGCCATGTCACGGGCGACCTCGAAGGTCAGCAGCCGGACGTCCTCGGCGTCGCGGATCAGGTCGACGACGGAGAGGTAGACCTGGATGAAGTGCGCGAAGTCACGGAAGGTGAAGAAGTCGGCGAGCGCCTCGGGGTCCGTGGGCACGGGGGAGTCGGGGTGCCGGGCCGCCAGCTCGGCGACGATGCGCGGGGAGGCCGAACCCACGTGATGGACGTGCAACTCCGCTTTGGGGAGCCCTGCGATGAACGAGTCGAGTGGGGACATGCGGGCCTCCGGGGCTGCTCGGGTCGTTCGGTCCGTCCGGGTCAACGGCGTGCCGATCATCGTATGCACGGATGCCGCCGCCGCTGTGCTCAGGCCTTAGCATGACGGGGTATCGAGTGGGGAGGGCCATGTCCGAGAAGGACGACGCGTACGCACAGCAGGAGCACCGGGACGACGATCCCTGGGCTCCGCCGGAGCGGCGTGTGCCGCTCGACAAGCCCGGCGCCCCGCCGGTGCCGCCCGCGCCGCCCGTCCCCGGACCGGCGGCCGGACTCCCCGAAGCGCCGCCCGCGGCCCCGGACGTCCCGGTCGCCCCGGAGCCGGGCGCCGTGCCGCCCGTGCCCCTCGCGCCCACCGGGCCGGGCACCCCGGGCGCGTACCCGCCCGGCCCGTACGGCTACGCGCAGCCGGGCATCCCGCCGCAGCCGGGGGCGCCCTACGGCGTGCCGGGCGCGGCCGGACCGTACGCCCAGAGCCCCTACGGGCAGACCGCCTACGGCACCGGCCACTACGGCTGGGGCGCCCCGGGCTACGGCCAGGGCTGGCCGCACGCGGGGCGGGTGCCCAACAACGGCCTGGGCGTGGCCTCGCTCGTGCTGGGCGTCATCGGCGTGCTGATGTGCTGGACGATCGTCTTCGGCGTCGTCATCGGAGTGATGGCGATCGTCTTCGGGGCGATCGGCCGGACCAAGGCCAACACCGGTGAGGCGACCAACGGCGGCCAGGCGCTGACCGGGCTGATCCTGGGCGGGGTGGCGCTGCTGCTGACGGCCGTGATGCTCGTCGTCTTCATCACCGTGGGGGTGCGCGGGAGCACCGGCCCGGCCGGGGACGACAACCCCGACGACGCCACCTACGGCGCCTATATGCCCACGCCGCCGGGCCCCGGGTCGTCGGCCGGGCCGCTGGTGCCCGCCGCCAGCCGCTGACGCGCCTCCATCAGGGCGAAGCCCAGCAGATTGAGACCGTTCCAGCGGGCCGGATCCCCGGCCCGCTGGTCGTCGGCGGCCAGGCCGATGCCCCACACCCGGTCGAGCGGGCTCGTCTCCACCAGCACCCGGTCCCCGGTGCCCAGCAGATACTCCCTCAGCTCCGGATGCTGCCCGAACTTGTGGACGCTGCCCTCGACGACCAGGGCGAAGCGGTGGCGGCGCCACACCTCCTCGTCGAAGCCGCGCACCGCGCGACCCGCGTCCTTGGCCTGCTTGGGATGGCCCGCCGCGAGCGCCCGGGCCCCGGCCTCGGCGTCACCGAACAGTCGCGCCTTCCCGGCCATCATCCAGTGCTCCGCCGTCGCGTAGACCGCCCCGTCCACCGTGAACGGCGACGGCCACCACTGGCTGAAGCAGCCGGGCCCCACGGCGCCGTCCCTGCGCGGCCGGTGCCCCCAGAAGTTCACGTACTTCACCCGCTCGCCGCGAGCCACGACCGCCGTGAGCTCCTCGACCGAGCGCGGCCCGTCGGCGATCCGCGCACCTGACTTGATCATGTTGTTTCCTCCCCCGTTTCCATGCCGCCACCAGTGTGGCGACGGCCACTGACAACGGCCCCGCGCGAGGCAGGGGCGCCACCGAGGGGCCGCACCGATTCCGTCGTCCCGTTAAATGATGGCGACGGAATCCCTTGTCGCAAGTCAATTGCTCTGCCAGGATCGGCAACCAATCCCGTGGGAACCACACCCGCCCCGACGCCCGGGCCCGGTGAGGAGTACGCGATGGACCGACGATCCGGAACTGTGCGAGGCCGCCCGGGCCCCGAGCGCGGCACGGCCCGTATGAGACCACATCCCATCGTGTGTCACTGTTACGTGTTCTGCGTCCACCCCACGAACCCCCTGGACCCACGACCATGACGGCTTTCGCCACGACAGGCAGCAACGGCACCGACGTCCGCCTCACCGGCATCGGCAAGGCGTACGGCGACGTCACCGCCGTGCACCCGCTCGACCTCTCGGTGCCCGCCGGTTCCTTCTTCGCCCTGCTCGGAGCCTCCGGCTGCGGCAAGACCACCACGCTGCGCATGATCGCCGGCCTGGAGGAGCCCACCACCGGCACTGTCGAGCTCGGCGGCCGGGACGTCACCGCCCTGCCTCCGTACAAGCGGCCCGTCAACACCGTCTTCCAGAGCTACGCGCTCTTCCCCCACCTGGACATCTACGAGAACGTGGCCTTCGGCCTCCGCCGGCGCGGCGTCAAGTCCGTCCGCAAGCAGGTCGACGAGATGCTCGACCTCGTCCAGCTCGGCGACTACGCCCGCCGCAAGCCCCAGCAGCTCTCCGGCGGCCAGCAGCAGCGCGTCGCCGTCGCCCGCGCGCTGATCAACCACCCGGACGTCCTCCTCCTCGACGAGCCCCTCGGCGCCCTCGACCTCAAGCTGCGCCGCCAGATGCAGCTCGAGCTCAAGCGCATCCAGACCGAGGTCGGCATCACCTTCATCCACGTCACCCACGACCAGGAGGAAGCCATGACCATGGCCGACACGGTCGCGGTCATGAACGCCGGACGCGTCGAGCAGATGGGCGCCCCCGCCGACCTCTACGAGACGCCGCGCACCACCTTCGTCGCCAACTTCCTCGGCACCTCCAACCTCATCACCGCCGATGTGGTGGGCACCGTCGGAGACGACGTCCTTCTGCGGGTCTCCGATACCAAACTCACCCTTCCGGGGAAACGATGTACAGCCACCGCCCGCGTGGGCGAGAAACTCCTGGTCGGGATACGTCCGGAAAAGATCACGCTCACCCACGCCGACGACGCCGGCACCATCGCCGACGGCCGTAACCGCCTGACCGGGCGCATCGCCCAGTCCAGTTTCATCGGCGTCTCCACCCAGTACCTCGTCGACAGCCCGGCCGCGTCCGGCCTGTCCGTCTACGAGCAGAACATCGAGCGCGACCCGCGCCTCGTCCCCGGCGCCGACGTCGTCCTGCACTGGAACCCCGGCCACGGCTTCGGCCTGGACTCGGCCCAGAGCGTCGAGGCCGGCACGGGCGTCGTCGAGGCGGGCACCGACGCGCGAGAGGCGGGTACGTGACGATGACGACCGCCACCACCGACCACCCTCCCGCACCCCCCGCCGACGGCGCCCTCCACAAGGCCGTCCTCCGCAGGAAGCGCGTCCCCTACTGGCTGCTGCTTCCCGGCGCCCTCTGGCTGCTCGTCTTCTTCGTGGCCCCCCTGGTCTACCAGGCGTCGACCTCCGTACAGACCGGCTCCCTCGAAGAGGGCTTCAAGGTCACCTGGCACTTCGCCACCTACTGGGACGCCCTGACCGAGTACTACCCGCAGTTCCTGCGCTCCGTCGCCTACTCCGCGACCGCCACCGCGCTCTGCCTCCTGCTGGGCTACCCGCTCGCCTATCTCATCGCCTTCCGCGCGGGCCGCTGGCGCCACGTCCTGATGGTGCTCGTCATCGCGCCGTTCTTCACCAGCTTCCTGATCCGCACCCTCGCCTGGAAGACGATCCTCTCCGACGGCGGCCCCGTCGTCCGCGCCCTCGACGCGCTGCACGTCCTCGCCGTCACCGACGCGCTGGGCGTCACCGAGGGCCACCGCGTGCTCGCCACCCCGCTCGCCGTGGTCTGCGGGCTGACCTACAACTTCCTCCCGTTCATGATCCTGCCGCTCTACAGCTCGCTCGAACGCATCGACAGCCGCCTCCACGAGGCCGCCGGCGACCTCTACGCCCGGCCGCTCACCACCTTCCGCAAGGTGACCCTCCCGCTGTCCATGCCGGGCGTCGTCGCCGGCACCCTGCTGACCTTCATCCCCGCCACGGGCGACTACATCAACGCCGAGCTGCTGGGCTCCACCGACCAGAAGATGATCGGCAACGTCATCCAGTCCCAGTTCCTGCGGGTCCTCGACTACCCGACGGCGGCCGCCCTGTCGTTCCTCCTCATGGCCGCGATCCTCGCCATGGTCACCGTCTACATCCGCAAGTCCGGGACGGAGGAACTGGTCTGATGGCACTTCTGAACCGCCTCGGGCGCGGACTGCGCCGGAACCTGGTCGTGATCGCCGGGCTGGCCACCCTCGCCTTCCTGATCCTGCCCAACGTCGTGGTGACGGTCTTCTCGTTCAACAAGCCGAACGGCCGCTTCAACTACCAGTGGCAGCGCTTCTCCACCGACGCCTGGACCAACCCCTGCGGCGTCGCCGACCTGTGCGGCTCGCTCTCGCTGAGCCTGTGGATCGCCCTCTGGGCGACCGTCGGCGCCACCCTTCTGGGCACCGCGATCGCCTTCGCGCTCGCCCGCTACCGCTTCCGGGCCCGCACCTCGGCCGGCACCCTGGTCTTCCTGCCGATGGCTATGCCCGAGGTCGTCATGGCCGCCTCCCTGGCGACCCTCTTCCTCAACATGGGCGTCAGCTTCGGCTTCTGGACCATCCTCATCGCCCACATCACGTTCTGCCTGAGCTTCGTGGTCACCGCCGTCAAGGCCCGGGTGATGAGTATGGACCCGCGCCTCGAACAGGCCGCCCAGGACCTCTACGCCACCCCGTGGCAGACCTTCCGCAAGGTCACCCTGCCCATCGCCGCCCCCGGCATCGTCGCCGGAGCGCTGCTCTCCTTCGCGCTCTCGTTCGACGACTTCATCATCACCAACTTCAACGCCGGCTCGACCGTGACCTTCCCCATGTACGTCTGGGGATCCGCACAACGGGGCACACCCGTACAAATCAATGTCATCGGAACGGCGATGTTCGCCATCGCCGTGTTGTGCGTCCTCGTCGGCCAGCTCGTCGGGAGACGCCCGAGAAGGAGCTGAGAACCATGGCCGTCGGTGCCATACCGCAGCAATCCGGGGGAGCTCCCCGGACCCCCGCTGTACGAGCACTCTCCGACGCGACCCCTCGCCCCTACTGGCTCGACGACCCCTCCCGGCCGGGAGCGCTCCCCGCGCTCGCCGGCGACGAGCACTGCGACCTGCTCGTCGTCGGCGGCGGCTACTCCGGCCTGTGGACCGCGCTCCTGGCCAAGGAGCGCGACCCCGGCCGGGACGTCGTCCTCATCGAGGCCCAGCAGACCGGCTGGGCCGCCTCCGGCCGCAACGGCGGCTTCTGCGCCGCCTCCCTCACCCACGGCTGGGCCAACGGCCACGCCCGCTGGCCCGCCGAGCTCCGCACGCTGGAGGAGCTCGGCCACCGCAACCTCGACGGCATCGAGGCCACCCTCGCCCGCCACGGAATCGACTGCGACTTCGAGCGCACCGGCGAGATCGACGTCGCCACCGCCCCCCACCAGGCCCTGGAGCTCCGCGAGGCCGACGCTCGGGCGAAGGCCCTCGGCGTCACCGGCCACACCTTCCTCGACCGCGACGCCATGCGCGCCGAGGCCGACTCCCCGACCTTCCTCGCCGGCCTGTGGAACCGCACCGGCGTCGCCATGCTCCACCCCGCCAGGCTCGCCTGGGGCCTTCGGCACGCCTGCCTCGGCCTCGGCGTACGGATCTACGAGCACACCCCCGGCACCGAGCTCTCCGCCCGCCGCGCCGGGCTGGCCGTCCGCACCCCCTACGGCCGGGTCTTCGCCCGCCACGCCGCGCTGGGCACCAACGCCTTCCCCTCCCTGGTCAAGCGGCTCCGCCCGTACATCGCCCCCGTCTACGACTACGCGCTGATGACCGAGCCGCTCACCGAGGAGCAGCTGGCCTCCGTCGGCTGGCGCCGCCGCCAGGGGCTCAGCGACAGCGCCAACCACTTCCACTACTTCCGGCTGACGGCGGACAATCGCGTGCTGTGGGGCGGCTACGACATCGTCTACCGCTACGGCGGCGGCGTACGGGCCGAGTACGACCACCACCCGGCCACGTACCGGCGTCTCGCCGAGCACTTCTTCCGCTGCTTCCCGCAACTGGAGGGGGTGCGCTTCTCGCACAACTGGGGCGGCGCCATCGACACCTGCTCCCGTTTCTCCGCCTTCTTCGGCACCGCCCACGGCGGCCGCGTCGCCTACGCGCTGGGCTTCACGGGGCTCGGCGTCGGCGCGACCCGCTTCGGCGCGGACGTCATGCTGGACCTGCTCTCCGGCGCGCGCACCGAACGCACGGAGCTGGAGATGGTCCGCAGCAAGCCCCTCCCGTTCCCGCCCGAGCCGGTCCGGTCGGTGGGCATAGGCATCACCCAGTGGGCCATGACCCGCGCCGACACGAATGGGGGCCGCCGCAACCTCTGGTTGAGGACGATGGACAGGCTGGGGCTGGGGTTCGACAGTTAGCGGCCGCGTTGTGGGCAATCGTCCCGCAGGGCGGGACGGGTGGGCACAACGCGACCACGGGCCTGCACCCACAGGACCACACCCGCCAGGCACCACGCCCCCACCACATCCAACGGCCAGTGATACCCCTGCCGCACCAACCCGAGGCCCACACCGAGGTTGAGCAGCACATAAGGCGCCACCCACCACCACGTCCGGAACAGGAGCAGCGCCGCCGACCCGTAGGCGACAGCCGCCGTGGCCGCATGGCCCGACGGAAAGAACCCGTCATGCGGCCCGGCCCCCATCGCCGGTGGCCCCGCCCGCCCGATCCACCACTTCAGTGGCACGACGAGCAAGGGCACCGCCACCATCGCCAGCGCGGCGGCCACCGGCGGCCGCCACAGACGCCGGCGCACGGCGGTGAGGACGACGGCGGCCAGAAGCACCGGCACCGCCACGACCGTATTGCCCAGATCGGCCAGAATCTCGGCGACCCCCGACGGCACGGCGTCCGCGCCCACGACCGCACGCCCCAGCCGCTCGTCGAGGGCGCGCAGCGGCCCGTGCGCGGCGACCTGCCAGGTGACGAGGGCGAAGAGGACCGCGCACACGGCCGGGAAGAGGAATGCCGACGGCCCCGGAACAGGGGGGGAAGTTCCAGGGCCGCCGGTCCGGCCGGTGGACCGCGCGCCCCGGGGGGTATGGGGCGGGCGACCGTCCGATCGGTGAGGATGTCCGGAGCCGAGGGCTCCAGTGCTGTGCGCGAAGGCACGGCCGGGCCGGCGCCGGGGAAGCGACGGCACGGCATCGTCCGCAGTCCCCTGCGGACGGGGTGTTTCACTCATCTGCAGAAACCGTACGGCAGGGATGGGCGATCCGATAGTCGGATCACCCGTCCACCACCCGCCCCGCACAGGTTCTTCACCGGCTCACAACCGGCTCACAGATGGCTCGCAGCCGGCTCAGAGACGCGCGAACGCGCCCTCGATGATGTCGAGGCCCTCGTTGAGCAGGTCCTCGCCGATGACCAGCGGCGGCAGGAAGCGCAGCACGTTGCCGTAGGTGCCGCAGGTGAGGACCAGCAGACCCTCGGCGTGGCAGGCCTTGGCGAGCGCGCCGGCGGCCTCCGCGTTCGGCTCCTTGGTCGCCGGGTCCTTGACCAGCTCGATCGCGATCATCGCGCCGCGGCCGCGGATGTCGCCGATGACCGGGAACTTCTCCTGCATCGCGGCGAGGCGGCCCTTCATGACCTCCTCGATGCGCTTGGCCTTCCCGTTGAGGTCCAGCTCGAGCATGGTCTCGATGGCACCCAGGGCACCGGCGCAGGCCACCGGGTTGCCGCCGTAGGTGCCGCCCAGACCGCCCGGGTGCGCGGCGTCCATGATCTCCGCGCGGCCGGTGACGGCGGCCAGCGGCAGACCGCCGGCGATGCCCTTGGCGGTGGTGATCAGGTCCGGGACGACGCCCTCGTCCTCACAGGCGAACCACTGGCCGGTACGGCAGAAGCCGGACTGGATCTCGTCCGCGACGAAGACGATGCCGTTGTCGTTGGCGAACTTCACGATCGCCGGCAGGAAGCCCTTGGCCGGCTCGATGAAGCCGCCCTCGCCCAGCACCGGCTCGATGATGATCGCGGCGACGTTCTCGGCGCCGACCTGCTTGGTGATCTGGTCGATGGCCTGGGCGGCGGCCTCGGGGCCGCAGTTCTCCGCACCGGTCGGCCAGCGGTAGCCGTACGCCACCGGCACCCGGTAGACCTCGGGCGCGAACGGGCCGAAGCCGTGCTTGTACGGCATGTTCTTGGCGGTGAGCGCCATCGTCAGGTTGGTGCGGCCGTGGTAGCCGTGGTCGAAGACGACGACGGCCTGGCGCTTGGTGTACGCACGCGCGATCTTGACGGCGTTCTCGACGGCCTCGGCGCCCGAGTTGAACAGCGCGGACTTCTTGGCGTGGTCGCCCGGGGTCAGCTCGGCGAGCTTCTCGCAGACCTCCACGTAACCCTCGTAGGGGGTCACCATGAAACAGGTGTGGGTGAAGTCGGCGAGCTGCGCGACGGCGCGGCGCACCACGGCCTCGGCGCTGGCGCCGACCGAGGTCACGGCGATGCCCGAGCCGAAGTCGATCAGACGGTTGCCGTCGACGTCCTCGATGACGCCGCCGCCCGCGCGCGCGGTGAACACCGGCAGGACGGAGCCCACGCCACCGGCGACCGTTTCGAGGCGGCGGGCCTGGAGCTCGAGCGACTTGGGGCCGGGGATCGCGGTGACGACGCGGCGCTCCTGGGGGAGGGCGGCGCCTCCGGACAGTTCGGTCATGAGAGCTCCAGGGGGAACGTACGGGCTTTTGGTCGCAGGCTAGGTGCGGCGGGGGGAGCGCGGCATGTTCCGATCGGGAGAAGTGCGCGCGTCCCGTTGTCCGTATCGGACATGGTGTCCCACTAGATTGGGCCGGTCGGAGACTTCAGGCACGCGCGGCGCGACGGCCGGCTGGGGGCGAGGGGCAGTGAGGGACACCGAGGAGACCACGGGAGGCGCCAAGGAGACGCCGGGCGCGCGGGGGGGCCGTCCGCCGCGCCAGGCGGGCCCGCCCGGGGAGCCGCCCGCGGCACCCGCACCGCCGGGAACGCCCACGCCGGGCGCCGCGTCCGGGCCCACGGCGCCCCCCGCCGGGGCGGCCGTGCCACCGCCCGTCGAGGCGGTGGCGGCCGTGCCACCGCGCCCGGACGCCGCGCCCCCTGCCGCCGGTGCCGCCGGCGCCCCGTTCCTGTCCTGGCTGCGCACCCCGCGCCCGGACGCGGCGCCCGGCGTGTGGACGTTCGGCCACCGGCCCCGGCCGCCGGAGGAGCCCGACCGGATCCCCGGCCGGCAACTGATCAGCAGCGCGGTGATCTCCCTGCTGTGCGGCTGGCTGCTGTGGTCCCTGCTGTGGAACGGCTACCTCGGCCACTACTGGATCTGGCCGCTGTTCGCCCTGACACCCGACTCCTGGCGCGAGGAGGGCATCTTCGCCGTCTGGGTCGTCTACGGCTACTACGTCCTGGTCGCCCTCGTCCTCGTCGTCGTCTTCGGCCGCCTCGGCCGCTGGCCCCAGGTCTGGCGCCGCTGGGCCGCGCCCGCCCTGCGCCGCCTGTGGGACGACTCCGGCGACCCGGCGCCGACCGCTCCCGCCACGCCGGACGAGGACCCCGCCGAATGGCCCCGGCTGCGCGCCTCGGGGGCGGGGGCCGCCGCCGACCGGCTCGCGGCGGAGGCCAGGGCCGGGCTGATGAACGACGTCGACCACGCCCGCATCGGGCGCGCCTGGGAGGCCTCGCGCGTCCGCCCCGACCGGCTGGCCGCCTTCACCGACGCCGTGGTCAAGCACGGCGCCGCCGCCTGCGCCCACCCCTCCGGGGCGCGCGATGTGCCCGTACGCGCCGCCGTCCACGACCTCGCCACCCGCCAGGTCCGCATCGGCACCGCCACCGACGACGAGCGCAACCCCTACGGCCACCGGGGCGTCGGCGCCGCCCTCGACCCCACGCTGCTGGGCACCTCCCTGCTCGCCGTCGGGCCGCCCGGCTGCGGCAAGTCCGCACGGCTGGTGCGGCCCGTCCTCGAGTCGCTGTGCCTCCAGGCGCTCGCCGGGCGCACCGCGGTCGTCGCCGTCGGGGCGGCGGGCGCCGGGCTCGCCCCCGACGACGCCTTCGACGTCGTGGTCCGCATCGGACGCCCGGACTCCGCCTACGACCTCGACCTGTACGGCGGCACGGACGACCCCGACGAGGCCGCCGCCGTCCTCGCCGAGGGACTCGTCGGGGACATCGTCGCCGGTCTCCCCGGCGACGACGGCCGCCGGGCCGCCACCGCCCTGGCCCAGCTCCTCGGCCCGTTCCGGGCCGCCCACGGCCGCTTCCCGGCCGTCCCCGAACTGCGCGACCTCCTCGACGGCTCCGCCGCCGCGACCGGCGCGCTGCGCACCGCCCTCGCGGCACGCGGGCAGGAGGCGCTCGTCCGCGAACTCGACGCCCGCGAGCGCCAGGCGGGACGGCCCGGCGACCCCGGGCCGCTGCTCTCCGACCGGCTCGCCCTCCTCGACCGGCCCGCCTTCGCCGGTAGCTTCGACGGCCACGTAAACGTGAAAAAGGGGCCCGGGCGGACCTTCTCCCTGCGGACGCTCGAACACCCGCTGCGCGTCCGGATCGACCTCCCCGAGCGCGGCCACGCCGAGGCGTCCCGGATGCTCGCCCGGCTGATCCTGGCCCAGTTCACGGAATGCGCCGCGGGCCGCGCCGACCGCTCGCTGTTCGCCTGCCTCGTCCTCGACGACGCCACCCACACCGTCACCCCCGAGTCCGTGCGCGGCCTGGCCCGGCTGCGCTCCACCAACGCCGGGGCCGTGCTCACCCTGCGCACCCTCGACGACGTCCCCGAGGCGCTGCGCAGCGCCCTGCTGGGCTCCGTCGGCTGCCGGATGGCCTTCTCCGGGGTGACCACCTGGGACGGCGCGCGCTTCGCGGAGGTCTGGGGCAAGGAGTGGGTGGAGACCCGCGACGTCACCGACCGTCAGGTCATCGCCCACGAGCCGCTCACCCGCGTCACCCATGTCGTCCGCCGGGTGATCACGGGCCGGGCCGTCACCGCCCAGTCCGTGACCGTCCGCAAGGTGGAGCGGGAGCGCTGGTCCGCCTCCGAGCTGGCCCACGGCGTGCCCGCCGGGCACGCGGTGCTGTCCGTGACGTCCGTACGGGGCGGGAGCACGCCCCCCGTCCTGGTCGACCTGGAACGCTGACCGGCGGGTTCCCGCTTTCTACGCAATGCTCCACTGAGGCAGAATCGGTCACAGCCGTTCATACGGGACGGCACTCTCCCGCACCGCACCACCCCGCCCGAAGGTTCCATGCCCCTCACGCTCGCCTCTCTGGTCAACCACTCCGCGCTCAGGCTCACCGTGCTCGCCGGAGCGGACAGGCTGGACACGCCCGTCCGCTGGGCGCACGTCAGCGAGCTCGCCGACCCCGTGCCGTGGATGGAGGGCGGGGAACTGCTGCTGATCACGGCGATGAAGATCGACGCCGCGGACCGGGAGGAGATGCGGAGTTACGTGCGCCGCCTGGTGCGCGCCGGGGTGGTGGGGCTCGGCTTCGCCGTCGGGGTGAACTACGACGAGGTGCCCGGCGCCCTCGTCGAGGCGGCCGCCGAGGAGGGCCTGCCGCTGCTGGAGGTGCCCCGCCGCACCCCGTTCCTCGCCATCACCAAGGCCGTCTCGGCGGCAGCCGCGGCCGACCAGTACCACGCGGTCACGGCGGGCTTCGAGGCCCAGCGCGAGCTGACCCGCGCCGCCCTCGCCCCCGAGGGCCCCGCCGCCCTCCTCGCCCGGCTCGCCGTCCACCTCGGCGGGTGGGCCGCGCTCTACGACGCCTCCGGCGCCGTCGTCGCCGCCGCGCCCGGCTGGGCGGCCCGCCGCGCGGCCCGGCTCGGCGCCGACGTGAAACGGCTGCGGGAGCGGCCCGCGCCCGCCAGCGCCGTCCTCGGCCCGGACGCCGCCGGGGCGGAGGGCGGCGACCGCGTCGAGCTCCAGTCCCTCGGCTCCGGCCGCCGTACGCGCGGCGTCCTCGCCGTGGGCACGGACGCCCCCCTCGGCACCGCCGGGCGCTATGCCGTCAACTCCGCCGTCGCTCTCCTCACCCTGACCACCGAGCGCTCGCGCGCCCTCCAGGACGCGGAGGCGCGGCTGGGCGCGGCGGTGCTGCGGATGCTGCTCGCGGACGAGCCGGGCCACGCGCGGGCCGTCGCGGGGGAGCTGTACGGGGCGCTGCTGGACGAGCCCTTCCGGATGCTGGTGGCGGAAGCCGCCGACACCGACCCGGAGGGCGAGCTCGGCGTGCTCGCCGACACCGCCGAGACCGCGGCGAGCCGGGCGGCCGAGCCGGTGCTCGTGGTGCCGGAGGGGGAGCGCGTCGTCGTCCTCGCCCGGGACGGCGGGGCGGCCGTGGCCGCGTGCGTCGCGTACGCCCGTACGGTCGAGGCGCGGCGCGGGGCCGCGGGGGCGGAGCGGGACGGGCGTGACGCACGGGACGTGCGGGACGGGGGCGCGGCGGCCGGCGTGGCCGTCGGCCTCTCGGCGCCCACCAGGCCGGCGGCCGCCGGGGCCGCCTTCCACCAGGCCGAACAGGCCCTGTCCGTCGCCCGGCGCCGGGGCCGGGCCCTCGTCGAGCACGAGGAGGTCGCGACCGGTTCGGTCCTGCCCCTGCTCGCCGACGACGCGGTACGGGCCTTCGCGGACGGGCTCCTGCGCGCCCTCCACGAGCACGACGCCACCGGGCGCGGCGACCTCGTCGCCTCCCTCCGCGCCTGGCTCGCCCGCCACGGCCAGTGGGACGCGGCCGCCGCCGACCTGGGCGTCCACCGCCACACGTTGCGCTACCGGATGCGGCGGGTGGAGGAGATCCTGGGGCGGTCCCTGGACGATCCGGACGTGCGGATGGAGCTGTGGCTGGCGCTGAAGGCGACGACGGGGCCGTCGTCGCACTAGTCGGGCCGGGGCCCCTCCCCCCGCCCACCCCGCCACAGTGGCGTACCGCCACCCCCGCGCGCTCCACCACGGACAAGCGACCAGCGCGCGCCACGCGCCTACGGTGAGGGAGCCCCCATTCATCCGCACCCCCGGAGGAAACCCGTGACCGCTCCCATCGCGTTCTGGCTGGCCGGCCGTGAGGCCACCGGCGAGGAGACCTTCGACGTCACGAACTCCTGGGACGGCCGTCTCGTCGGCACCGTGAGCGTGCCGACCGAGGCGCAGGTCGAGGAGGCCGTGGCGGCCGCGCACGCCGTGCGCGAGGAGTTCGCGGCCACGCCCGCGCACGTCCGCACCGCCGCACTCGACCACGTCGCCAAGCGGCTCGCCGAGCGCACCGAGGAGATCGCCCAGCTGATCTCCGCCGAGAACGGCAAGCCCATCAAGTGGGCCCGCGGCGAGGTCGGCCGTGCCGTCTCCGTGTTCCGCTGGGCCGCCGAGGAGGCCCGCCGCTTCAACGCCGGCGAGGCCCAGCGCCTGGACACCGACGCCGGCGGCACCGGCCGCCTCGCGCTGACCCGCCGCGTCCCGCGCGGCACGGTCCTCGGCATCGCGCCGTTCAACTTCCCGCTCAACCTGAGCGCCCACAAGGTCGCCCCGGCCATCGCCGTCGGCGCCCCGATCATCCTCAAGCCCGCCCCGGCCACCCCGGTCTCCTCGCTGGTCCTGGGCGAGATCCTGGCCGAGACGGAGCTGCCCGCCGGCTCCTGGAGCGTCCTGCCGGTCCCGAACGACCGGATGCCCGCCCTGGTCCAGGACGAGCGGCTGCCGGTCATCTCCTTCACCGGCTCCGGCCCGGTCGGCTGGTCGATCCTCGACTCCGTGCCCCGCAAGCACGTCACCCTGGAGCTCGGCGGCAACGGCGCGGCCGTCGTCCTCGCCGACTGGTCCTCCGAGGCGGACCTGGACTGGGCGGCGCAGCGCATCGCCACCTTCTCCAACTACCAGGGCGGCCAGTCCTGCATCTCCGTGCAGCGCGTCATCGCCGACGCCTCGCTCTACGAGCGGCTGCTGCCGAAGGTCGTCGCGGCCGTCGAGGCGCAGGTGACGGGCGACCCGTCCGACGCGTCCACCGACGTCGGCCCGCTGGTCAGCGAGGACGCCGCCAAGCGCGTCGAGTCCTGGGTGGACGAGGCCGTCGCCGCGGGCGCCACGCTGCTCGCCGGCGGCAAGCGCGACGGCGCGACGTACGCCCCGACCGTGCTCGCCGACGTCCCCGCCGGCGTCACCATCGCCTGCGAGGAGGTCTTCGGCCCGGTCCTGACCATCTCGAAGGCCGAGGGCGAGGAGGCGGCCTTCGCGGCCGTCAACGACTCCCCGTACGGCCTCCAGGCCGGTGTCTTCACCCACGACCTCCAGACCGCCTTCCGCGCCCACCGCGCCCTGGAGGTCGGTGGCGTGGTCGTCGGCGACGTCCCGTCCTACCGTGCCGACCAGATGCCGTACGGCGGCGCCAAGCAGTCCGGCGTCGGCCGTGAGGGCGTCCGCTGGGCGATGGACGACTACACGTACGAGCGCGTGCTCGTGCTCACCGGCCTCGACCTCTGAGTCATCGGGTTCTCGAAGCGGGGGAGGGGGGGGGGGCCCCCCCCCCGCGGGGGGGGGGCGGCGGGGGGGGGGGGGGGGGGGGGGGGGGGCCGGGGGGGGGGCGGTGAAATCACGTGTAGTGTCAAC
>NZ_JBEZUS010000003.1:0-65823 GCF_040636475.1 Streptomyces sp. NPDC037389 | reverse complement strand
TTTTTGTGTTTGTCTTGACTTCCGCGCTCCCGCGGACGGCCGCGCGCCGCCCCGCGCCGGGCGGCCGGCCCCCCCCCCGTCTTGCGCGGGGGCTGGTAGATCCGGTACGGATCGGGTAGGTACATACGGACGAGTAGCACCGGTCGGTAGTCGACCGGGACCATCACCCCGACTCACGCGGTGAGGTGCCACATGACCGCACCATCCGTACGACCGGTCTCCGAGCGCGAGGCGCGCCAGGTCGCCGAAGCGGCGCGCGAGCAGGACTGGAAGAAACCCAGTTTCGCCAAGGAGCTCTTCCTCGGCCGGTTCCGGCTCGATCTGATCCACCCGCATCCCACCCCGGCGCCGGACGACGTCCGGCGGGGCGAGGAGTTCCTCGGCAAGCTCCGGGAATTCTGCGAGACCCGGCTCGACGGCGCGCTCATCGAGCGCGAGGCGAAGATCCCCGACGAGACTGTCAACGGGCTCAAGGAGCTCGGCGCCTTCGGCATGAAGATCGACGTCAAGTACGGCGGGCTCGGGCTCAACCACGTCTACTACAACAGGGCCCTCGCCCTCGTCGGCTCCGCGAGCCCCGTCGTCGGCGCGCTGCTCTCCGCGCACCAGTCGATCGGCGTGCCCCAGCCGCTGAAGCTCTTCGGCACGCAGGAGCAGAAGGAGAAGTTCCTGCCGCGCTGCGCGCGCACGGACATCACCGCCTTCCTGCTCACCGAGCCGGACGTGGGTTCCGACCCGGCCCGGCTGGCGACCGGCGCCGTGCCCGACGGGGACGACTACGTCCTCGACGGCGTGAAGCTGTGGACGACCAACGGCGTCGTCGCCGACCTGCTCGTCGTGATGGCGCGGGTGCCGAGGAGCGAGGGGCACAAGGGCGGCATCACCGCCTTCGTGGTCGAGGCGGCCGCCGAGGGCGTCACCGTGGAGAACCGCAACGCCTTCATGGGCCTGCGCGGCATCGAGAACGGCGTCACCCGCTTCCACCAGGTGCGGGTGCCCGCCGCCAACCGGATCGGCCCCGAGGGCTCCGGTCTGAAGATCGCGCTGACCACGCTCAACACCGGTCGGCTGTCCATCCCCGCCATGTGCGCGGCGAGCGGCAAATGGGCCCTGAAGATCGCCCGCGAGTGGTCCTCGGCCCGCGAGCAGTGGGGCAAGCCCATCGCCAAGCACGAGGCCGTCGGCTCGAAGATCTCCTTCATCGCCGCCACCACCTTCGCCCTGGAGGCGGTCGTCGACCTGTCCAGCCAGATGGCGGACGAGGAGCGCAACGACATCCGTATCGAGGCCGCCCTCGCCAAGCTCTACGCCAGCGAGATGGCCTGGCTGATGACGGACGAGCTGGTCCAGATCCGCGGCGGCCGGGGCTACGAGAGCGCCGACTCGCTCGCCGCCCGGGGCGAGCGCGCGGTCCCCGCCGAGCAGATGCTGCGCGACTCGCGCATCAACCGGATCTTCGAGGGCTCCACCGAGATCATGCACCTGCTGATCGCCCGCGAGGCCGTCGACGCCCACCTCTCCGTGGCCGGCGACCTCATCGACCCGGACAAGTCCCTGGGCGACAAGGCACGGGCCGGCGCCCGCGCGGGCGGCTTCTACGCCCGCTGGCTGCCCAGGCTCGTCGCGGGTCCCGGACAGCTGCCGCGCACGTACTCCGAGTTCCACCCGGCCGGCCACCGCGACCTCTCCGGCCATCTGCGGTACGCCGAGCGGTCCTCGCGCAAGCTCGCCCGTTCCACCTTCTACGCCATGTCCCGCTGGCAGGGCCGCATGGAGACCAAGCAGGGCTTCCTCGGCCGGATCGTCGACATCGGCGCCGAGCTCTTCGCGATGAGCGCCGCCTGCGTCCGCGCCGAGCACCTGCGCCTGCGCGGCGAGAACGGCGCCGAGGCGTACCAGCTCGCCGACGCCTTCTGCCGGCAGTCCCGCATCCGGGTGGAGGAGCTCTTCCGGCGGCTGTGGACCAACACCGACGACCTCGACCGCAAGGTCGTCTCCGGGGTGCTGGCGGGCTCGTACGAGTGGCTCGAGAACGGCATCGTCGACCCCAGCGGCGAGGGCCCCTGGATCGCCGACGCCACCCCCGGTCCTTCAAAGGCCGCCAACGTGCACCGGCCCATTCGCTGAGCCCGGCGGTACGGCCACAGTGACTCCGCCGCCCTCTGCGGGGCAGCTTCTCACTCGGCTCCGCAGAGCCTTATGACGGTCAAGCCCTGACCGCTGCCCGGAAGCAGGGCAGCAGCGTACGACGTCGGGGCATGGCCGCGGGGCGAAACGCAGGGGGGATGATGGGGGGATGACGGACTGCCTCGCTGACCCCCACCTGCGTTACTCCGCCCCCGGCCGTGACCACGACGGCCCGCGCGACATCGTGATCCTCGGCTCGACCGGCTCGATCGGCACCCAGGCCATCGACCTGGTGCTGCGCAATCCCGAGCGGTTCACGGTGACCGCGCTGTCCGCCGCCGGCGGGCGGGTGGAGCTCCTGGCGGAGCAGGCGCACAGACTGCGGGTCCGCACGGTGGCCGTGGCGCGGGCGGACAAGGCGCCCGCGCTGCGCGAGGCGCTGGCCGCGCGCTACGGTACCGAGCCGCTGCCGGAGATCCTGGCGGGCCCGGACGCGGCCACCGAGGTGGCCCGCGGTGAGTGCCACACGGTCCTCAACGGCATCACCGGCTCCATCGGCCTGGCCCCCACCCTCGCCGCCCTGGAGGCGGGCCGCACCCTGGCCCTGGCCAACAAGGAGTCGCTGATCGTCGGCGGTCCGCTGGTGAAGGCCCTCGCCAGGCCCGGCCAGATCATCCCGGTCGACTCCGAGCACGCCGCGCTCTTCCAGGCACTCCTGGGCGGCACCCGCGCCGAGGTCCGCAAGCTGGTCGTCACGGCCTCCGGCGGCCCCTTCCGCGGCCGGACGAAGGCCGAGCTGGCCACCGTCACCCCGAAGGACGCCCTGGCGCACCCCACGTGGTCCATGGGCCCGGTGATCACGATCAACTCCGCCACCCTGGTCAACAAGGGCCTGGAGGTCATCGAGGCCCACCTGCTCTACGACATCCCGTTCGAGCGCATCGAGGTCGTCGTCCACCCGCAGTCGTACGTCCACTCGATGGTGGAATTCACCGACGGCTCCACCCTCGCGCAGGCGACCCCGCCGGACATGCGCGGCCCCATCGCCATCGGCCTGGGCTGGCCCGAGCGGGTGCCCGACGCCGCCCCCGCCTTCGACTGGTCCAAGGCCTCCACCTGGGAATTCTTCCCGCTCGACGACGAGGCCTTCCCGTCCGTGGGCCTGGCCCGGCACGTCGGTACGCTCGGCGGGACCGCCCCGGCCGTCTTCAACGCCGCGAACGAGGAGTGCGTCGACGCGTTCCTGAGCGGACACCTGCCGTTCAATGGGATCGTGGACACCGTCGCCGAGGTGGTCGCGGAGCACGGCACCCCCGCCGTGGGAACCCGCCTGACCCTCTCGGACGTCCTGGAGGCGGAGACCTGGGCCCGCGCCCGGGCCCGTGAACTGGCGGCCCGCACGGGCGGCCGTACGACGCAAGCGACCTCGGAGGCCCGCGCATGACGACACTGATGACGATCCTCGGGATAGTCGTCTTCGTGGTGGGCCTGCTCTTCTCCATCGCCTGGCACGAGCTGGGGCACCTGTCCACGGCGAAGATGTTCGGCATCCGTGTGCCGCAGTACATGGTCGGCTTCGGGCCGACGCTGTGGTCGCGGCGGAAGGGCGAGACCGAGTACGGGGTCAAGGCCGTCCCGCTCGGCGGCTACATCCGCATGATCGGCATGTTCCCGCCCGGCGAGGACGGCCGGATAAGCGCCCGCTCCACCTCCCCGTGGCGCGGCATGATCGAGGACGCCCGCTCGGCGGCGTACGAGGAGCTCCAGCCGGGCGACGAGACCCGGATGTTCTACACGCGCAAGCCATGGAAGCGCGTGATCGTGATGTTCGCCGGCCCGTTCATGAACCTGGTCCTGGCCGTCGCGATCTTCCTCGGCGTGATGATGTCCTTCGGCGTCAACACCCAGACGACCACCGTCTCGGCCGTCTCGGACTGCGTGGTCTCCGCCAGCGCCGCCACCGACAAGTGCCCCAAGGGAGCCAAGGACTCCCCGGCCAAGGCGGCCGGCCTCCAGCCCAAGGACCGGATCGTCGCCTTCGACGGCCACAAGGTCGACGGCTGGACCACGCTCCAGAAGGAGATCCGCAGGACCACCGGACCGGCCACGATCACCGTCGTCCGCGACGGCGTCGAGAAGACCCTCCGCGCGGACCTCATCTCCAACCAGGTCCAGAAGTACGACGGCAAGGGCACGCCCATCAAGGGCGAGTACGTCACCGCGGGCTTCCTCGGCTTCACCCCGGCCACGGGCGTCGTCCAGCAGTCCTTCGGCCAGTCCGTCGACCGCATGGGCGACATGGTCCAGTCCGGCGTGGAGTCGCTGATCGCCCTGCCCGGCAAGATCCCGGACCTGTGGAACGCGGCCTTCGACGGCGGCGAGCGCAAGCCCGACTCGCCGATGGGCGTGGTCGGCGCGGCCCGCGTCGGCGGCGAGGTGTTCAACCTCGACATCCCGCCGTCGCAGCAGATCGCGACCATGCTCTTCCTGGTCGCCGGCTTCAACCTCTCGCTGTTCCTCTTCAACATGCTGCCGCTGCTCCCGCTGGACGGCGGGCACATCGCGGGCGCGCTGTGGGAGTCGGTCCGGCGGAACCTCGCCAAGGTCTTCCGGCGGCCGGACCCCGGTCCGTTCGACGTGGCGAAGCTGATGCCGGTGGCGTATGTGGTGGCGGGTATTTTCGTCTGCTTCACGCTGCTGGTGCTGATCGCGGACGTGGTCAACCCGGTGCGGCTGACGTAGTCGGCCCGGTCCTCAAACGCCGGACGGGCCGGATTCGGCCCGTCCGGCGTTTGAGGACAAGCGCACCGGCCCGCCGCGAGCGTGCCTCCCGGCAGGGACTGGTGGATGTGCCCCGAAGGGATCCCGTGCCGTAACCTCGGATGCCGGAGCCCGCCGATCTCGGGACCATGATTCAAACCTTGGGGTTGCTCGCCAGATGACAGCGATTTCGCTTGGAATGCCTTCCGTTCCGACCAAGCTCGCCGACCGCCGGGTCAGCCGCAAGATCCAGGTCGGCTCCGTGGCCGTCGGCGGCGACGCCCCCGTCTCGGTCCAGTCGATGACGACGACCCGCACTTCCGACATCGGCGCCACCCTCCAGCAGATCGCCGAGCTGACCGCCTCCGGCTGCCAGATCGTCCGCGTCGCGTGCCCGACCCAGGACGACGCCGACGCGCTGCCGATCATCGCCAGGAAGTCGCAGATCCCGGTGATCGCCGACATCCACTTCCAGCCGAAGTACGTCTTCGCCGCCATCGACGCCGGGTGCGCCGCGGTCCGGGTCAACCCCGGCAACATCAAGCAGTTCGACGACAAGGTCAAGGAGATCGCCAAGGCCGCCGGCGACGCCGGGACCCCGATCCGCATCGGTGTGAACGCCGGCTCGCTGGACCGTCGCCTGCTCCAGAAGTACGGCAAGGCCACCCCCGAGGCGCTGGTCGAGTCCGCCCTCTGGGAGGCGTCGCTCTTCGAGGAGCACGGCTTCCGCGACATCAAGATCTCGGTCAAGCACAACGACCCCGTCGTGATGGTCAACGCCTACCGTCAGCTGGCCGCCCAGTGCGACTACCCGCTGCACCTGGGCGTCACCGAGGCCGGCCCGGCGTTCCAGGGCACCATCAAGTCCGCCGTCGCCTTCGGTGCCCTGCTCTCCGAGGGCATCGGCGACACCATCCGGGTCTCCCTCTCCGCCCCGCCGGCCGAGGAGATCAAGGTCGGCATCCAGATCCTGGAGTCCCTCAACCTCCGCCAGCGCCGGCTGGAGATCGTCTCCTGCCCGTCCTGCGGCCGCGCCCAGGTCGACGTCTACAAGCTGGCCGAGGAGGTCACCGCGGGCCTGGAGGGCATGGAGGTGCCCCTGCGCGTCGCCGTCATGGGCTGCGTCGTCAACGGCCCGGGCGAGGCCCGCGAGGCCGACCTCGGCGTCGCCTCCGGCAACGGCAAGGGCCAGATCTTCGTGAAGGGCGAGGTCATCAAGACCGTCCCCGAGTCGAAGATCGTGGAGACCCTCATCGAGGAGGCGATGAAGATCGCCGAGCAGATGGAGAAGGACGGCGTCGCCTCCGGCGAGCCCACCATCAGCGTCGCGGGCTGACCGCCCGCACCCCCGCTTCCGCCCCGCCCCGTCCGCGCACCGGGCGGGGCGGCGCCATATCGGCGGCATGGCGGGTGGGCGACGGGGCCGGGAGGTACAGTGCCAGGACCTGATTCCCCCGGCCTCGGGCCCGCGACGGTGAGGCATTGCGACACGTGCTGACGACGACCACCACCAGGGTCCTGGAGCCCGGCGATCTCGACGCCGCCCTCGCCGTCCTCGACCGCGATCCCGTCGCCAACGCCTTCGTCGCAGCCCGGGTCAAGATCGCCGGCCTGGACCCCTGGCGGCTCGGCGGCGAGATGTGGGGCTGGTACGCGGGCGGCCGCCTGGAATCCCTCTGTTACGCCGGCGCCAACCTCGTCCCCATGTGCGCCGGCCCCGAGGCCGTACGCGCCTTCGCCGATCGTGCCCGCCGGAGCGGACGCCGCTGCTCCTCCATCGTCGGCCCCGCCCCGGCCACGGCCGAGCTGTGGAGCCTGCTGGAGCCCCACTGGGGCCCCGCCCGCGAGGTCCGCCCCCACCAGCCGCTCATGGTCACCCGGGCCATGCCCGCCGGGATCGCCCCCGATGCCCTCGTCCGCCGCGTCCGCAAGGACGAGATGGAGACGATCATGCCCGCGTGCGTGGCCATGTTCACCGAGGAGGTCGGCATCTCCCCGCTCGCGGGCGACGGCGGCCTGCTCTACCAGGCACGCGTCGCCGAGCTCGTCGGCTCCGGGCGCTCCTTCGCCCGCGTGGAGAACGGCCGCGTCGTCTTCAAGGCCGAGATCGGCGCCGCCACGGACCTGGCCTGCCAGATCCAGGGCGTCTGGGTCGCCCCCGAACACCGGGGCAAGGGGCTGTCCGTGACCGGCATGGCCGCCGTGCTCGGCTACGCGCTGCGCGAGGTCGCCCCCGTGGTGAGCCTCTACGTCAACGACTACAACACCGCCGCGCGCGCCACCTACCGCCGCGTGGGCTTCCATGAAGTCGGCGCGTTCATGAGCGTGCTGTTCTGATGAGGCACGGGATCTGGATCCCGCACGGGTAGCCTCCCGGGCATGGATGACATCGTGGTCGGCCCGCTCGACCTGGCCTCCCGGGTGGACGAGGCGCTGGCCGTCCAGGCCCTCGCCTTCGGGCTGACACCCGAGGAGGTCGACGTCCGGCGCCACATCGTGCTCCGGCACCTCACCTCCCCCGGCGCCCGGGCCCTGGGCGCCACCACGCCCGAGGACCGCCTGGTGGGCTTCGTCTACGGCATGCCCAACGACCGGACGCACTGGTGGTCCACGGTCGTCGAGCCGTATCTCCGCGCCAACGGACTGGACGGCTGGCTGGACGAGGCCTTCGTCATCACCGAACTGCACGTCCACCCCGCCTACCAGAACCGGCGGATCGGCCGCACCCTCATCACGACGATCACAGCCGACGCCGAGGAGCCCCGCTCCATCCTCTCCGCCATCGACAAGGAGAGCCCCGCCCGGGCGCTCTACCGCAAGCTGGGCTACCGCGACCTGGCCCGCCATGTGGCCTTCCCCAGCGCGGCAAGTCCGTACGCGGTGATGGGGGCTCCGCTGCCGTTGCTGGGGTGAGCACGGGACGTCCTGGGGAGTGTCACAGCAAGTCCGCGAACTCCAGGAGGAGTTCGCCCCGGCCACGCCCGCCCAGCGACAGCTCCCGCATCCCGGCTGCCGTCGCCCGGAACACCGTCCACCCGCGCAGCCGGTCCGCGTCGACCTCCAGGGACTCCGCCAGCTTCGTCACCCGCCGGCGCGCCGCGGCCGCCGCGCCCGGCGCCGCCAGCAGCGTGTCGGGCCGGTCGCGCACCAGCCACGCCAGGTCGTACGCCCGCTCGCCCACCAGCGGGCGGGGCGCGATCGCCAGCCACGGCACACGGTCGGCTGCCAGGACGTTGCCCTGGTGGTACTCGCCGTGCAGCAGCACCGGCGGCTCCGCCGGGGCGTCCGCCGTCAGGCCGTCCCGCAGCTCGACGGCCTCGTCGACCAGCTCCCGGGCGTCCGCCGCCCACGGCAGCTCGCGCCACGCGCGCAGCGCCTCGGCCAGCGCCGCCGAGCGGTCGGTCACGGTGGCGAGAGGGTGCTCCTCGGCGGGCGGCGCCACCCACAGCCGCTGGAGCGTCGCCGCCGCCTCCAGCTGCGCCTTCTGCTCGGCCAGCGAGCGCAGGCTGACGTCGGCGTGCAGCCGCTCCAGGAGCAGCGCACCGCCCTCGGCGTCCACGCGCAGCGGGCGGACGGCCGAGCGGCCGTCCCAGTGGGCGAGTGCCGTGTGCTCGGCGGCGGTCGTGCCGTCGGGCGGGGAGAGCTTGAGCGCGGCGGGCGTGCCGTCGGCCTGCCGGACGAGGACGACCATGCTGGTGCGGCCGCCGGGACACTGCACCCGTTCGGGTGTCAGCTCCCAGCGCGTCAGCCACTCCCGGGCGATGCCCGGGAGGTCCGAGAGCCACCGGCGGGCGGCCTCGCCGACGGCGGGGTCCGCGCTCAGGGTCCGAACCAGCCGCTGCGGCGGTTCGAGGCGGTCGTTCGTGATGGCCATCCCTGAGCGTTCCCTTTCCTGCCTTCTGCGCTGATCAGGCCCGATCGGCGAGCCCAGGGAAGGCTACGCTGCCACCGCTCCAGCGCACCGCCCGGACCGCCGCCTCCCGCAGACCGGCCGCCGCCTCGGCGCGCAGACCGCCCGTGGCGGCCCGGACGAGGTCGGCGTAGACCGCTGTCAGCCGCCGCTCCAGCTCCGCCGCGAGCCGCACCGCCGCCTCCCCGTCCGCTACGGGGAAGGGCAGGGCGTACGCGGCGGCGGCCGCCTCCGGCTCGGCGCCCAGCGCCCGTACCGCGCGGCTCATCGCGTCCCGCCGGGCCCGGTGGGCGTCGTGGGCCTCACGGGCCTCGCCCGCCCGCGTGTCGTCGACACGCCCGCCGACGATCCCGTAGCCGTAGACCGTCGCGTGCTCGGCCGCGAGCGCCGCCGGCGGGGCGCCCACCGTCTCCTGCCGGGCGCGCCCGGCCCGAGCCGCCGTCATGAGCCGCCCTCCGTCAGCAGATAGGCGTGCGCGGCGCCCGCCGCCGCCACCGAGGCGAGGAGCCGGGCGAGCTCGGGCGGCGCGGATCCGAGGGCGGTGGTCCGGGCGTCGGCGGTGCGTCGCTCGGCGTCCGCGAGGGCGGCCAGCGCCGCCTTCTCCTCCCCGGGCACCTCGACGCGCGCGGCCGGCGCGGCGGGCGACGCCGAGGCGGAGGACGAGGCCGAGGCGGAAGCTGACGGGGACTCCGCCCCAGGGGCGGCGAACGCCTCGGCGTGCCGCGCGACTTCGGCCCGCAGCGGCCGCAGCCGGTCCGTCAGGGCGGTGTGCGCGGCGAGCGTGGCGTCGTACCGCTCCAGCAGCGCGGCCGTGTCCCGCGCCGCACGCTCCCTCAGCCGTGCCGCGCCGGGGGAGCGTTCGGCGGCGTCCGGGCCGCCGGAGGAGGCGGAGGAACAGGCGGAGAGCAGCGCGCCGGCGCCGCCGGCCAGCAGGGCGGCGGCACCGCCCGCCAGTACCCTGCGTCTGCGCGGGCCGTTCGCGCCCCGCGTCGTCGTCGTGAGCGGCACGTTCCTCTTTCCGCCTGGTGGGCTCTGTGCGGCGCGCCGGGCACGCCGGCCCGTCGGGGTCCTGGTGGGGCGGGCGTTCCACGGGCCTGGCCCCGAGTGATCGCCGCACGCGAGCGTACCGGCGCGGGACCCGACGGCCGTGGACCGGGCACCGAATCGTCAGTCGGCTGCCGGAACAGATAGGCTTTGACCTGACACGCGTCTTTCCCACAACAGCACACGCGGCCGAGGAGTCACCCGGATGAGCACCACCCAGAGCGAGCGGCTGCGCGAGCTGCTGGCCCCTCTCGTGAGCGCGCGGGAGCTGGAGCTGGAAGAGGTCGAGGTGACACCGGCCGGAAAGCGGCGTGTGCTGCGCATCGTGGTCGATTCCGACGAGGGCGTCCAGCTGGACGCGTGCGCGGACCTGAGCCGCGACATCTCCGCCGCGCTCGACGAGACCGATGCGATGGGCGGGGCCCCCTACGTTCTCGAGGTCACCTCTCCGGGTGCCGACCGTCCCCTGACGCAGGTCCGGCACTACGTCCGGGCCACCGGCCGGCTGATCAAGGCACAGCTCACCGAGGGCGGCGAGCTCGTCGCGCGGATCGTCGCCGTGGACGACGAGGGGCTCGACCTGGAGGTGCCGGGCGTCAAGGGCCGTAAGCCCACCGCCCGCCGCCTGGCCTTCGCCGAGATCGCGAAGGCGCGTGTGGAGATCGAGTTCAACCGCAAGACGGCCGCGGGCGACGCCGCGGCCGAAGAAGACGAATCCGACGAGATTCAAGAGGAGGCGTAGCCGTGGACATCGACATGAGTGCCCTGCGGGGTCTGGTGCGAGAGAAGGAGATCTCCTTCGACCTGCTGGTCGAGGCGATCGAGTCGGCCCTCCTCATCGCCTACCACCGCACCGAGGGAAGCCGCCGCCGCGCCCGCGTGGAGCTGGACCGGTCGACCGGGCATGTGACGGTGTGGGCCAAGGAGGACCCGCAGGACCTCGCCGAGGGCGAGGAGCCGCGCGAGTTCGACGACACCCCCTCCGGCTTCGGCCGGATCGCCGCGACCACCGCGAAGCAGGTCATCCTCCAGCGTCTGCGCGACGCCGAGGACGAGATCACTTTCGGTGAGTTCGCCGGCCGTGAGGGCGACGTCGTCGCGGGCGTCGTGCAGCAGGGCAAGGACCCCAAGAACGTCCTGGTCGACATCGGCAAGCTGGAAGCCATCCTGCCGGTCCAGGAGCAGGTCCCGGGCGAGGAGTACAAGCACGGCACCCGGCTGCGGACGTATGTCGTCCGTGTGGCCAAGGGTGTCCGCGGCCCGTCCGTGACCCTTTCGCGTACCCACCCCAACCTGGTGAAGAAGCTCTTCGCCATGGAGGTCCCGGAGATCGCGGACGGCTCGGTGGAGATCGCCGCCATCGCCCGCGAGGCCGGTCACCGCACCAAGATCGCGGTGCGTTCGACCCGTTCCGGCCTCAACGCCAAGGGCGCCTGCATCGGCCCGATGGGCGGCCGCGTCCGCGCGGTCATGGCCGAGCTGCACGGCGAGAAGATCGACATCGTCGACTGGTCGGACGACCCGGCCGAGCTGGTGGCGCACGCGCTGTCCCCCGCTCGGGTGAGCAAGGTGGAGGTCGTCGACATGGCCGCCCGCTCCGCCCGGGTGACCGTCCCCGACTACCAGCTCTCCCTCGCCATCGGCAAGGAAGGGCAGAACGCCCGGCTCGCGGCCCGGCTGACCGGCTGGCGGATCGACATCCGTCCGGACACCGAGCAGCAGCCCGAGCGCGACTGAGTCGCGTACCGGCGTCCGGAAGCGGCGGGGGGCGTGCACACGGCGCCCCGAGCGGCCCCGAAAGGTCCGTAAAACGACCATGGCGGGCCGCTTCCGCCCTTGGCGGAGCCGGGACGGACCCGGGAAACCAGCCGATCATGGCCGAAACGCATACGTGCACGACCAGTGCCCCGAAGGGGTGAGGTCCGCGCGGGGAGGTAGACTTAACCAGTGTCTGGCCGGACGCATGCCCGCGCATGCCCTGAGCGCACCTGTGTGGGGTGCCGGGAGCGAGCGGCCAAGGGTGAACTGCTGCGGACCGTGGTGATCGAGGGATCGTGCGTCCCCGACCCTCGCGGTACGCTGCCCGGCCGGGGTGCCTCCGTGCATCCCACACTGGTCTGCCTCGATCTGGCGGTGCGCCGCCGGGCGTTCCTCCGGGCCTTCAAGGTCCCGGGGCCGCTCGACACGGCGGAGCTCCGCCGGTATGTCGAACAGACCGGTCAGCAGTAGAGATCGGCCCGCGCGTTTACGCGCGGGGATGACCCATGTCAGGTACCTCGCGAGTTGGAAGTAGGTCGAGATTGCGATGAGCACTCGATGAGTACGCGATGAGTACGCCCATGAAGTAGCGACGGTCCGGCGGACACCCGGACCTAGAAGGAGCGAAGTGGCTAAGGTCCGGGTATACGAACTCGCCAAGGAGTTCGGAGTGGAGAGCAAGGTCGTCATGGCCAAGCTCCAAGAACTTGGTGAATTCGTCCGTTCGGCGTCCTCGACCATCGAGGCGCCGGTCGTCCGTAAGTTGACTGACGCATTGCAGGGGCCCGGCGGCAGCGCCGGCAAGTCCGCTGCGAAGCCCGCGGCGCCGCGCAAGGCCGCGCCCGCGAAGCCTGGTGCCCCCACTCCGGGTGCACAGGCCCCCCGTCCCGCCGCCCCGGCCCCCAAGCCGGCCGCGGCCCCCAAGCCCGCCGCGGCGACGCCGGCCGCCGGCCCCGCGCCGACGCCCGGTCCGCGTCCGGGCCCGAAGCCCGCTCCGGCCGCCCCGGCCAAGCCGGCTCCGGTCACCCCGGTGCCCGCCGCGGAGTTCTCCGCGCCGGCCCCGGCCCCGGCCACGCCGTCCGAGCGCCCCGCCGCGCCGCGTCCCGGTGCCCCCCGCCCCGGTGGTGCCCGTCCGGGTCCCGCCGGTCAGCGTGAGGGTGGCCGTCCCGGCGGCGAGCGTGCCCCGCGTGCCGGTGGTCCCGGCGAGCGTGCCCCGCGTCCCGGTGGCGCCCGTCCGGCCGGTCCCCGTCCGGGCAACAACCCCTTCACCTCCGGTGGCTCCACCGGCATGGCCCGTCCGCAGGCCCCCCGTCCGGGTGGCGCCCCGCGTCCGGGTGCCGGCGGTCCCGGTGCTCCCCGTCCGCAGGGCGGCCCCGGCGGCGCCCCGCGTCCGCAGGGTCAGGGCGGTCCCCGTCCGACGCCCGGCGGCATGCCCCGTCCGCAGGCTCCCGGTGGCGCGCCGCGTCCCGGCGGTGCCCCGGCCGGTAACCGTCCGAACCCCGGCATGATGCCGCAGCGTCCCGCTGCCGGCCCGCGTCCGGGCCCCGGTGGCGGCGGTCGCGGTCCCGGTGGCGGCGCGGGTCGTCCCGGCGGCGGTGCCGGTCGTCCCGGCTTCGCCGGTCGTCCGGCCGGTCCGGGTGGCGGCGGTCGTCCCGGTGGTGGCGGCGGCTTCGCCGGCCGTCCCGGTGGCGGTGGCCCCGGTGGCGGTGGCGGCGGCGGCTTCGCCGGTCGTCCGGGTGGCGGCTTCGCCGGTCGTCCCGGTGGTCCGGGTGCCCGTGGTGGCACGCAGGGCGCCTTCGGCCGTCCCGGTGGTCCGGCCCGTCGTGGCCGCAAGTCCAAGCGCCAGCGTCGCCAGGAGTACGAGGCCATGCAGGCCCCGTCCGTGGGCGGCGTGATGCTGCCGCGCGGCGGCGGCGAGACCATCCGTCTCTCCCGTGGTGCCTCCCTCACCGACTTCGCGGAGAAGATCGGCGCCAACCCGGCGTCGCTCGTCGCCGTGATGATGAACCTCGGCGAGATGGTCACGGCCACGCAGTCCGTCTCCGACGAGACGCTGCAGCTCCTCGGCGGCGAGATGAACTACCAGGTTCAGATCGTCAGCCCCGAGGAGGAGGACCGCGAGCTGCTCGAGTCCTTCGACATCGAG
Source organism: Streptomyces sp. NPDC037389 (assembly GCF_040636475.1). Classification (NCBI taxonomy): domain Bacteria; kingdom Bacillati; phylum Actinomycetota; class Actinomycetes; order Kitasatosporales; family Streptomycetaceae; genus Streptomyces; species Streptomyces sp. NPDC037389. The sequence continues at coordinate 52,078 of NZ_JBEZUS010000003.1, read as the reverse complement.
TTCGGTGAGAACGAGGGCGGCGAGGAGATGCTCGTCGCGCGTCCGCCGGTCGTGACCGTCATGGGTCACGTCGACCACGGTAAGACGCGACTCCTCGACGCGATCCGCAAGACCAACGTGGTCGCGGGCGAGGCCGGTGGCATCACCCAGCACATCGGTGCCTACCAGGTCGCGACCGAGGTCAACGACGAAGAGCGCAAGATCACCTTCATCGACACCCCGGGTCACGAGGCGTTCACCGCCATGCGTGCCCGTGGTGCCAAGTCGACCGACATCGCGATCCTCGTGGTGGCGGCCAACGACGGTGTCATGCCGCAGACGATCGAGGCCCTGAACCACGCCAAGGCGGCCGACGTGCCGATCGTGGTCGCGGTCAACAAGATCGACGTCGAGGGTGCCGACCCGACCAAGGTGCGCGGTCAGCTCACCGAGTTCGGTCTGGTGGCCGAGGAGTACGGCGGCGACACGATGTTCGTCGACATCTCCGCCAAGCAGGGTCTGAACATCGACAAGCTGCTCGAGGCCGTCGTCCTCACCGCCGACGCCGCGCTCGACCTGCGCGCCAACGCGGAGCAGGACGCGCAGGGCATCGCGATCGAGGCCCACCTCGACCGCGGTCGCGGCGCCGTGGCCACCGTCCTCGTCCAGCGCGGTACCCTCCGCGTCGGCGACACGATGGTCGCCGGTGACGCCTACGGTCGTGTCCGCGCGATGCTCGACGACAAGGGCCAGAACGTGGAGGAGGCGGGTCCGTCGACTCCGGTCCTCGTCCTCGGTCTGACCAACGTCCCGGGCGCCGGCGACAACTTCCTCGTCGTCGACGAGGACCGTACGGCCCGCCAGATCGCCGAGAAGCGCGCTGCGCGCGAGCGCAACGCCGCCTTCGCCAAGCGCACCCGCCGGGTGTCCCTCGAGGACCTCGACAAGGTGCTCAAGGCCGGTCTGGTGCAGGATCTCAACATCATCATCAAGGGCGACGCGTCCGGTTCGGTGGAGGCTCTCGAGTCCTCGCTGCTCCAGCTCGACGTCGGCGAAGAGGTCGAGATCCGCGTGCTGCACCGCGGTGTGGGTGCGGTCACCGAGTCGGACATCAACCTGGCGACCGGCTCCGACGCCATCGTCATCGGCTTCAACGTCCGCGCCGAGGGCCGTGCCACGCAGATGGCCGAGCGCGAGGGCGTCGACGTCCGCTACTACTCGGTCATCTACCAGGCGATCGAGGAGATCGAGGCGGCCCTCAAGGGCATGCTGAAGCCGGAGTACGAAGAGGTCGAGCTCGGTACGGCGGAGATCCGCGAGATCTTCCGCTCGTCCAAGCTGGGCAACATCGCGGGTGTTCTCATCCGCTCCGGCGAGGTCAAGCGCAACACCAAGGCGCGCCTCATCCGCGACGGCAAGGTCATCGCGGAGGAGCTCAACATCGTCGGTCTGCGTCGTTTCAAGGACGACGTCACCGAGATCCGCGAAGGCTTCGAGGGTGGTATCAACCTCGGAAACTTCAACGACATCAAGATCGACGACGTCATCGCGACGTACGAGATGCGCGAGAAGCCGCGCGGCTGAACCGTGTAGCTCGACCGGGGCCGGTCGGCGGAGAAATATTTCCGTCGATCGGCCCCGGCCGTTGCGTGTACGGTTCGAGGAGTCCGTACACCACGTACGGGCACACTCCCCCAGCTACCGCTGGGGGTGCCCCACACGCCTCCCGGGTGGGCCCTCACCCGTTACACATGTATGTAGGGACTCTGTCCTTCGACATCCTCCTCGGTGACGTCCGGTCGCTGAAGGAGAAGCGCTCCGTCGTCCGTCCGATCGTCGCCGAGCTCCACCGCAAGTACGCGGTGAGCGTGGCGGAGGTCGGCGAACAGGACCTCTACCGCCGGGCCACCATCGGGGTGGCGGCGGTGTCCGGGGACCCGGGGCACCTCACGGACATACTGGACCGCTGTGAGCGCCTGGTCGCCGCACGGCCCGAGGTGGAGCTGCTGTCGGTACGACGGCGGTTCCACGGCGAGCACGACGACTGAGCGCGTCGGCGGCGCCGAGAGCACAATGCAGGAAGACGAGAAGGAGACGGACCAGTGGCCGACAACGCGCGGGCGAAGAGGCTGGCGGACCTCATCCGCGAGGTCATCGCCCGGAAGCTGCAGCGCGGAATCAAGGACCCGCGGCTCGGCTCGCACGTGACCATCACGGACACCCGGGTCACCGGTGACCTGCGGGAGGCTACGGTCTTCTACACGGTCTACGGTGACGACGAGGAGCGCGCCAGCGTCGCGGCCGGACTGGAGAGCGCCAAGGGCATCCTGCGCTCCGAGGTCGGCCGGGCGGCGGGCACCAAGTTCACGCCGACGCTGACCTTCGTGGCGGACGCCCTGCCGGAGAACGCCCGGACCATCGAGGACCTCCTCGACCGTGCGCGCGCCTCCGACGCCCAGGTGCGCGATGCGTCCTCGGGCGCCGCCTACGCCGGTGAGGCGGACCCGTACCGCAAGCCGGGCGAAGACGCCGAGGACGCGGACGACGAAAAGGGCGCCGGCGCCTGATGAAGGAGAAGTACAGCGGTCCGGACGGCTTGATCATCGTCGACAAGCCGGCCGGCTTCACCTCGCACGACGTCGTCGCCAAGATGCGGGGCATCGCCCGCACCCGGCGCGTCGGCCACGCGGGGACGCTCGACCCGATGGCGACCGGTGTGCTCGTCCTCGGCGTCGAGCGGGCCACCAAGCTCCTCGGTCACCTCGCGCTGACCGAGAAGGAGTACGTGGCCACCATCCGCCTCGGGCAGAACACGGTGACCGACGACGCGGAGGGGGAGATCATCTCCTCCACCGACGCCTCCGGGGTCACCCGGGAGGCCATGGACGCGGGCATCGCCAAGCTCACCGGCGCGATCATGCAGGTCCCGTCCAAGGTCAGCGCGATCAAGATCGACGGCGTGCGCTCGTACAAGCGGGCGCGCGAGGGCGAGGACTTCGAGATCCCCGCCCGTCCGGTGACCGTCTCGTCCTTCACCCTCCACGCCGTGATCCCCGCCCAGGCGGAGGACGGCACCCCGGTGCAGGACCTGCTGGTGTCCGTCGTCTGCTCCTCCGGCACCTACGTCCGGGCGCTCGCCCGTGACCTGGGCGCCGACACGGGCGTCGGCGGCCACCTCACGGCGCTGCGGCGCACCCGCGTCGGCCCCTACGGGATCGGCGACGCCCGCACGCTCGACCAGCTCCAGGAGGAGCTGAGCGTGATGCCCGTCGCCGAGGCGGCGGCCGCCGCCTTCCAGCGCTGGGACGTGAACGAGGAACAGGCCAAGCTGCTGGCCAACGGTGTCCGGATCAAGGTGCCGCTGTTCGACACCACGGGCCCGATCGCGGTCTACGGACCGGACGGCCGCTTCCTCGTCCTGGTGGAGAACCAGGGCGGCCGGGCCAAGAGCCTGGCGGTCTTCGTCTAGCGCGGTCGGCGGACCCTTTCCCGGCCCCGGCCGGACCCACCGTGGGGCGGGGAGCGCGTCGTCACGACGCCTCCCCGCCCCACGGTCCCCCTCCCACTGGTCTCTATCCATCCGGGACGGATGATTCACCCCAACGGGCAGGCGCTCGGAGTGAACCAGGGGGGTGGAAGGGGGCGCGTTCAGGATGTGATCTGGTTTCGCCGATCATCCGCTGCCTACCGTCGTGGGGACCAGCACGCCGGGGAGGTTCGACGGAGATGAACGGTCGGCGGACCGATGCCGAGGAATCACTCGTACGCATTCGCGACCTCGCGGGGCGCGAGCGGGGTACGGGATTCCTCGCCGACGACCGCGGCACCCTGATCACCAGCCATGAGGCGGTCGATGGACTGGCCCGGCTGGTGCTCCACGCCTCGGGCGATCTGACCTGCGTCGTCGGCGCTGAGAACGTCACGCCACTGCCCGAGTACGACCTGGCACTGGTGCGCACCGAGGGCTTGTGCGTCCCCCCGCTGCCGGTCGCCGCGGCCGTGGGCTTCGAGGGCGAGCAGGACGTCCGGCTGCGCGCCGGGCGCTGGTACGACGCGCGGATCATCGGCGACGTCCCGGTCACCTACACCGCCACCGACCGCTTCCATCTGCTCGGCGCCGCGCTGGAGCTGTCCCTGTCCGGCCGCTCCGGGCTGCGGCTCGGCGAGGAGGCCACCGGCGGGCCCGTCCTCGACGCCCGTACGGGGGCGGTCGTCGCCGTCCTCGGTACCGCGCTCCAGGCCGACCGCCGGGCCGCCGGATTCGCCATCCCGCTCCGGGCCGCCGCGGCGTCCTGCCCGGGCGGGGCGCTCGCGGAGCTCCTCGACCGCAACTCCGCCACCGTCCCCGCCTTCGGCTCCGACCTCAATCTGGCCGGCGCCCTCCAGCTCACCGCCACCGCCCTGGGCTCGGTCGTCACACCGCGCGTCTGGCGCGACCCCGTGGAGCGCCCCGAGACCGAGCGGGAGTTCGCCCGCTTCCTGGACGGGGAGCCCGGCGCGGAGAGCGATGCCCTGGTGCTCGGCCTCGTGGGCGACCCCGGGACGGGCCGGACCACCGAGCTCGGCGCGCTCGCCGGCCGCCGGGCGCGCGGCGCCCAGCCCGCGCCCACCCTCTGGCTGCGCGGCGCGGACCTGCGCGTGGGCGACGAGAGCGTCCGGGACGCCGTCGCCCGGTCCCTCAAGGCCGCCGGGCGCATCGTCACCGCCTCGGCGGGCCCCGTCGGCACCATCGGGGACACCTCCGCCGCCACTCCCGAGGCCGTCGCCGGGCTCGCCCGCCGGGTCGGGCACCCCCTGCTCGTCCTCCTCGACGGGCCCGAGGAGATGCCGCCCGTCCTCGCCCACGCCCTGCCCGCCTGGACCGCCGCGACCGTCCGCTGGCTGGAGGAGACCTCCTCCCGGCTGATCGTCGCCTGCCGCCCCGAGCACTGGGAGACCGCCGGCGCCCTCTTCCCGTCCGGCGTCCTCCACCGCCCCGGCGGCGGCCCCTGCGCCCTGCCCCCGCCCTCGGGTCCCCGGGCCCTGCCGCCCTGCTCCCGGCTGCCCGGGCTCACCCATGCCCAGGCCGCCGAGGTCCGGGCCTCCTACGGCATCCCCCCGGGCGCCGTCGACCCCGCCGACGCCGCCCACCCCCTCGCCCTGCGGCTGCTCGCCGAGGTCCGGGCGGCGCTGCCCGACGGCACGGTGGGCGCCGGCGGCACCGGGGAGGCCGCCCCCGACCGGTGGGGCGTCTTCTCCGCCTACCTGGACCTGATCTGTCTGCGCATCGCCGTGCGCCTGGCCGCGTCCCGCCGCCCGCCGCTGCGCGGACCCGCCGTCCGCCGGCTCGCGGCCCGGGTGGCCGGGCAGGTTCACGAGGCCGCCCGGCGCTGCCTCGGCCCGGGGCAGGGGGAGCTGGAGCGGGAGGCGTTCGAGGAGCTGTTCCCCTGGCGTACGGGCTGGGCCTCCGCCGTCCTCACGGAGGGGCTGCTCGTCCCGGCCGGCTCCGGCTACCGCTTCGCCCACGAGGAGTTCGCCGACTGGGTGCAGGGCTCCCACCTGGACCTCGACGCCGCGCTCTACGCGCTGGTGCACCGCTGGTACGAGCCGGCGGGCCCGCCCGCCGAGGCCGCCGTGCGGCTTCCCTCCCGCACGGGAGGGAAGGGCCCGCTGCCCACGCCGGGCGGCCATGTGCCGCCGCCGCCCGGCTCCGCGGCCGGCCGCGGCGGCGCGAAGGGCCGCCGTAAGCGCGGCGGGGGCCCGGCCGAGCCGCCGCGCCCGCTGCCGGTCCCGCGCCACCGGATCGGGCCGGTGCTCCAGTCCATGCTCCTGCTCGCCCGGCGCTCGGGCCCGACGGAGCTCTCCCGCCGCCTGAGCGCCCTCGTCCACGCCATCGAGACCCTTTCCCAGCGGGCGGTGGAGGCCGAGGCCAAGGAGGAGGGCGCCGGCCGACGCCTCGGCGACCCCGCCTGGTGGGCCGCGCACCTCCTGGGCGAGACACTGCTGCGCGTCCCCGACGCCACGCCGTACCTGGGCGTGCTCCGCCTCCTGGCCGAGCGCGTCACGGCCCGCTCCCTGGCCGTCGGCGGTTTCGACGGCGAGGCCGGGCGCACGCTGGGCGGCCTCGCGGAGTTCGGCCCCTGGTTCTGGCTGCGGCTGCCACTCGGCCTCGCCGACCGGCTGGAGCTCCTGCGCGTCCTGATCCCGGCCGACGGCCCGCCCCCGGGTGTCATGCCGGAGGCGGCGGCCCTGTCGGCCCCGCCGTCGGCGGAGTCGGCGGACGGGACGGCGCGGGCGGCCGTGCCGGGGCAGTCGCGCGGGAGCGCGGCCCGGGCCGGAGGAGACGGGGAGGGAGACGAGGGAGACAGGGAGGGGGCCCTCGGGTCCGGCGGGGCCGGGCGCGGTGCGGGGCGCGCGGGGGCGCGCGCTGCTGGCGGTGCGGCCGGGGCCGGTGCGCGCCGGGTCGGCGCGGACGGGGTCAGGGGTGGTGGCTCGGGCGGGACCCGTGTCCATGGACCCGGCACGGCAGGGCGGGTCCCGGGGCAAGGCGGTGCCATGGCGCCGGACGGGGGCTGTGGTGCCGGTATCAGTGAGTCGGACGATGCAGGTGGGACGTCCGGGGCGGCTGCCGCCGCAGATACCGGTGCCGCAGGCCGCATCACGGACGCGGCTCGGACCGGCGAAGAGCGGGGAGCGCCCCGGGCGGGGGCCCGGCGCGGGGGGCCTGCGGCGGCTTGCGCCGGTGCGGCCTGGCATGCCGCGGGGAGCGGTGGGGGCGAGCCGGAGGCGTCCGACTGGGCCGACGGGCGCGGGGCCGCCGGGAACGGCCGGGCGGACCGCGCGTCCGGCGGCGCCCGGGGACGCGGCGCGGCATGGATGCCCGGACAGGGCCGGGGCGCCAACGGGCGCGGGCCGGCGGACGAGGGGGCGTACGGCGAAGCGCGCGCCCCCTGGGGTGGCCGGGCGGCGCGTGTTCCCGGCCAGGCGCGGGGCGCGGGGGAGGCGTGGAACGGTGCCGGGCGCTCCCCGGTGCTGGGGCGCCCCCGGAAGGCCGTCCCGGAGGAGGAGCGCGTCATCTCCTACACCTCCGCCCACCCCGGGGCGTACGAACCCCACGAGCCCCGCGAACCCGGCGTGCCGTACAGCGAGGGATGGTCGGACGCGTGGGCCCGGACCCGTTCCGCCGACGGGCAGGAGCCGGGCGGAGCCCAGGAGCCCGCCGGGCCGGACGAACCGATCGAGTCCATCGAGCTGGAGGTGGAGCTGGAGCCGGAGGCAGAGGCTGAGGCTGACGTAGAGCCTCAGGAACCGCAGGTGCCCGCCACGCCCGCCATGCCCGACGAGGGTGGCGAAGGCGGCGAGGGCGGCGAGCGCGACCCCGCCGACGGCCCCGCCCGCAAGGGCCCCGCGGCGGCCGCGCCGCCCGCCCGCCGGCGTACGTCCGGCGACGCCGCGGCGGCGCTCGCCGACCGGTTCCTGACCGCCGTCGTGACCCTCTTCACCGCCGACCCCTGCGCAGCGCAGCCCCTCCTGTGCCGCTGGTTCGCCGACGAGCGCCCCCTCCAGATCACCCCCGCCGGGGCCAGGGTCCGCCTCACCGTCGCCACCGCCGCCCAGGCCCTCCTCCACACCCACCGCCGCCGGGCCGTGGACGACCTGACCGAGGCACTGGTGGAGGCCGCCCACCCCCGGGCCGACGAACTGCTGGCCGCCCTGGCCGAGGACGAGCCGTCCGCGCTGTGCCGGGCCGTGGACCGCTGGGCCCACGACGACCGCGTCGAGCGCCACGTGGCCGCCGCCGCGTACGCGCTGCGCACCGCCCCGCACGTCGTCACGTCCGCCGACCGCGAGCTGCTGCGCTATGCCGCGCTCGCCCTTCTGGAGCGGCCCGACGAGGGCACCCTGCACGGCACCGCGCTCGCCCTGCTCGTCCGCGACCCCGACACCCGCGCCCGGCACCTCCCGCAGGCCCTCGCGGGCTTCGCCACGGGCGAGCCCGACCTCCCGCCCGACGTGCTCGCCCCCGCCCTGGGCACCCACCCCGACCAGGTGCTCGACGCCTTCCGGGCGCGCCTGTACGAGCCGGGGGAGCGGCCCGCCGCCGTGCTGCGCACCCTCGCCGGGATCTCCACCCCCGCCACCCTGGCCCGCCGGATCACCACGCTGGTGCGCGAGCACGTCGACCACCGCCCCGAGGGCGCGGCCAACGCCGCCGACTTCGTCGACCGCCGCCTGGAGTGCGGCCCCACCACCCGTTCCGTCCTCTTCCCGCTCGTCGTCGACCTGCTGCGCACCGGGACGCCCCAGGTGCGCCGTGCCCTCGCGCCCGTGCTCGCCGACCCCGGCACGGCCACCTCGCGCCCGTTGCGCCAGGAGCTGCTCGAAGTGCTGATGGAGCGCGAGGAGTACGGGCCGTACGACCGTGACGCCACCGTCCTCGACACCCTGCTGCGCGCGGTGGCGGCGGGCGCGGCCGAGCGCACCGAGGCCCGCACCCGCGACCTCGTGCACCGCACGGGCCTGCTGATGGCGCGTACGCCCGAGGGCGCCGCCTGCTTCGACCGGAGACTGACCCAGCTCGCCCGGGAGATCCCGGTCTTCGGCGGCCAGGTTCGCGGTTGGCTGAAATCCGCGCCGGCCCAGTGGGCCGTGGTCGTGGGCCCGAGCGCCCGTATCCGCCTGACCGCGGGGCGTGAGAAGGGGGGTGGAGGGGGTCAGGGGGGCGCGTCGGATCCCACGCACCCAGCCGACGTGACCGGCACCGCACCGGCCGATGCGGGACGCCGCCAACCGGCATGGCACTCTTAGACCTGCGTCATCAGACAGACAAAGGTTCGGGTTCGGGCGAGGAGCGGGGACAGTGCAGCGCTGGCGTGGCTTGGAGGACATCCCCCAGGACTGGGGGCGCAGCGTCGTCACCATCGGCTCGTACGACGGCGTGCACCGCGGGCACCAGTTGATCATCGGTCGTGCGGTGGAGCGGGCGAGGTCGCTGGGCGTTCCCTCGGTCGTGGTCACCTTCGACCCGCACCCCAGCGAGGTCGTGCGCCCCGGCAGCCACCCGCCGCTGCTGGCGCCCCATCACCGGCGCGCGGAGCTGATCGCCGAGCTGGGCGTGGACGCGGTGCTGGTCCTGCCGTTCACGGCGGAGTTCTCGAAGCTGTCGCCCGCCGACTTCGTGGTCAAGGTGCTGGTCGACAAGCTCCACGCCAAGCTCGTCGTCGAGGGCCCCAACTTCCGCTTCGGCCACCGGGCCGCGGGCAACGTCGAATTCCTCAAGGAGCTCGGCGGCACCTACGACTTCGACGTCGAGGTCATCGACCTCTTCGTCTCGGGCGAGGCGGGCGGCGGGCTGCCGTTCTCCTCGACGCTGACCCGTCGGCTGGTCGCCGAGGGCGATGTCGCGGGCGCCATGGAGATCCTCGGCCGGCCGCACCGCGTGGAGGGCGTCGTCGTGCGCGGCGCCCAGCGCGGCCGCGAGCTCGGCTTCCCCACGGCCAACGTGGAGACCCTGCCGCACACCGCGATCCCGGCCGACGGGGTGTACGCGGGCTGGCTGACCGTCGACGGCGAGGCCATGCCCGCCGCCATCTCGGTCGGGACGAACGTGCAGTTCGACGCGACCGAGCGGACGGTGGAGGCCTACGCCATCGACCGCGTCGGCCTCGACCTCTACGGGATGCACGCGGCCGTGGACTTCCTCGCGTACCTGCGCGGCATGGAGAAGTTCGCGTCCATCGACGCGCTGCTGGACCGCATGGCCCAGGACGTGAAGCAGGCGCGCGACCTGGTCGCCGCGCACGAGGCGGCGGTCGTCGCCGGCTAGGGCGCGATACCGCGATACGACGGAGGGCCCCGGGCGCGTACATCGCGCCCGGGGCCCTCCGCTTTCCCACGCGCCTACTGCTGCGGCGGCAGGGACCAGCCGTCCGGCTGGGGCGGCTGCTGGGTCTGCTGGGGCTGGGCGTACGGGCTCGGCTGCGCCGGGGGCATGCCCTGGCCGTACGGGTTGTACTGCGCCTCGGGAGCCGGCGCGGGAACGGGAGCGGGAGCGTAGCCGCCCGGCATCGGCGGGGCCTGGTGGGGCGCCGCGTACAGGCCCTGTTGCTGCTGGGCGCGGACGAAGTCCTCGGCGACCATGGCGGACAGGTGGAAGTAAGCCTCGCGGGTCTTCGGCCGCATCATCTCCAGATCGACCTCGGCGCCGGTGGCCAGGTGCTCGTCGAAGGGCACGACCACGACGCCCCGGCAACGCGTCTCGAAGTGGGAGACGATGTCCTCGACCTTGATCATCTTTCCGGTCTCCCGGACCCCCGAGATCACGGTGATGCTGCGTGAGACCAGCTCGCCGTAGCCGTGCGCGGCCAGCCAGTCGAGGGTGGTGCTGGCGCTGCTCGCGCCGTCCACGGACGGCGTGGAGATGATGATCAGCTGGTCGGCGAGGTCGAGGACCCCGCGCATCGCGCTGTAGAGGAGTCCGGTGCCCGAGTCGGTGAGGATGATCGGGTACTGCTTGCCCAGCACGTCTATGGCGCGCCGGTAGTCCTCGTCGTTGAAGGTCGTGGAGACGGCCGGGTCCACGTCATTGGCGATGATCTCCAGTCCGGAGGGCGCCTGGGACGTGTAACGGCGGATGTCCATATAGCTGTTGAGGTGCGGGATCGCCTGGACGAGGTCGCGGATGGTCGCGCCCGTCTCCCGGCGCACCCGGCGACCGAGCGTACCGGCGTCGGGGTTGGCGTCGATCGCCAGGATCTTGTCCTGGCGCTCGGTGGCCAGCGTCGCCCCGAGGGCGGTGGTGGTCGTCGTCTTGCCGACGCCGCCCTTGAGGCTGATGACCGCGATGCGGTAGCAGGACAGGACGGGCGTACGGATCAGCTCCAGCTTGCGCTGCCGCTCGGCCTCCTCCTTCTTGGCGCCGAACTTGAAGCGGGCCGCCGGGTTCTGCTTCTTCGGCTTCTGCTTCGCCTTCAGCAGCCGCTCCGAGGACAGCTCGACCGCCGCCGTGAAACCGAGCGGCGCGCCGTGCACGGACCGCTGGCGCTGCTCCGGCGTCACGGTCGGCCAGCCGCCGGCCCGGGGGTCGACGGGGACCTCGGGGACACCGGGCCGGCCGGGGGCCTGACCGGGAGCCTGGCCAGGGGCCTGGGCGGGGTACGCGCCCGGGTACGCCGCCGGGTCCATGGCCGGCGGGAGGGCGCCGGGCTGCGGCTGGTGGGCCGCCGCCCCTTCGGCGCCGGGGAAGGGCATACCGGGCACCGGCGCGCCCGGCTGGGCGTACGCCCCGGGCATGCCGGGCACGCCGGGCTGCGGCTGCCCGGGCGCGGCGGTGGGAGGCAGCGCGCCGGGGTACGCGTTGGGCTCAGCGGGCGCGGCCGGTCGCGGATAGCCGTAGCCGTCCTGGGGCGCGGGCATGGGCAGGGGCGTGGGCGCGGGCGGCATGGCCGCGCCGTCCGGCCGGGGGTAGCCGTAGCCGTCGTACGACGGCGGCACGGGCGCCCCCTCGGGACGCGGGTAGCCGTAACCGGCCTGCGGCGGGGCGGCGTTGGGAACGGGCATGCCGGGCGCACCGGGCATGCCGGGCGGCACGGGGGCGCCGGGGACCGGCTGCGGCAGTACCGCGCCGGGCACCTCCGCCACGGGCACGGGACCGGGCGGCACGCCCGGGACACCGTACGGAGCGGGCGCGACGGGGGCGCCCCAGGGGGCGGGGGCGTCGGGCGCGCCGGGGGCGGTCTCGCCGGTCGGAGCGGGTGCGCTCGGCACGCCGGGAGCGGCGTCACCGATCGGGGCGGCGGCCGACACGCCGTGCGGGCCGGTCGGGGCGGGGGTGGTCGGGGCCGGGGGAGCGGTGGGGGCGGGGTTACCGGTCGGAGCCGTGGCGGGCGCGTTCTCGAAGCCGGTCGGCGCCGGAGTGGTCGGCGCGCCGGGAATGCCGGGGACGACGGGCGTGCCCGGGACGGCCGGGGTGTCCTCGCCGAACGGAGCGGTGGCCGGCACGCCGTCGAGGCCGGTCGGGGCGGGAGCGTTCGGTGCGCCGGAAATGTCGGGGACGACCGGCGTGCCCGGAACGGGCGGGATGCTGTCGCCGGTCGGCGCGCCCGGAATGCCGTCACCGGACGGAGTGGCAGCCGACACGCTGTCAGGGCCGGCCGGGACGGCAGGGGCAACGTCACCGGTCGCCGCGGGGGCCGCCGGGGATGCGTCCACGGCCTGCCGCGTACCGGCGTCGCTCACCGTGCCGTCCTCGTCCTGGGACGAAGCAGCCGACGCGGTCGACGTGTCCGACACGGGCTGCGGGGCCTCGTCACCGACGGGCGCGTCGCTCTCCGCCGCCAGGGCGTCCGCCGGCTCCCCGGCGCCGGCGCCCTGGACCGCGACCGGCACGTCCGCCTCGGGGTGCGGCATCCCATGACCCGGCACGGCCGGGTACGGCGCCTGCGGGGGCGGCGGCCAGGCGGCCGGGGGAGCGGTCTGCTGGGCCGCGGGCGGGAAGTCGGGCGGCAGTGGCGGCAGGGAGACCTGGGGTGCGGGAGGCGGGGTCCACGCGGGCGCCGGGGCCTCGGCCGGCGCGGCCGCCGGAGCCGTGGCGGCCCGCGCCTCTTCGTCGCTCGGAGCGGACGAAATGGGCGCAACAGGCGCAACGGGAGTAACAGGCGCGACCGGAGCAACTGGAGCAACTGGAGCGACCGGCGGTGCGGGCGCGGGCGCCGCCGACGGCGCGCTCTGCGTGTACCAGGCGGGCGGTGTGTAGTCGATGGTGAACTCGCCCGTGTGCTCGGGCTCGTGTTCGTACCCCGGACCGTGTTCGGCGTCGGACCGGTCCTCGCCGGCTGTCTTCCCGGCCGCTCGGATCTCGTCCCGATCGCTGCTCACAATGCCTCCTGCTGGTGTGGTCGGCTGCCCATGGGTTTCGGTGGACTCAGCTGGCGGGGCCGACCGTTACTGTCGCCCCGACCGCCCGGATTTCCCCATCTGTCGCAGGACAGGACCGGCGTCGGGTTCTCCAGTGCGTGCGTACGTTCTTACAGACTAATCGTCATCCGCATCTCCGCGGCAGGCCCGCCCCCGCCCCACCACCCGCCCCTCGGTGCGGCAAGGCTTCCCCGCGCGGCGGCGGCGACACCGCTCCCACGCCGGTGGAGCCGGGTGTCACTCCATGCGCCGGGCGGCGCCCAGCAGACCCGTCTCCGGCTCGGTCGGCCGGGTGGTGACATACATTCGTGACGAACGTGTGCACCAAAGCGTGACGCCGTCGGGGAGCGTGGACAGCGTTTCGACGTCCTCCGGCGGCAGGCTCATCGTCCGGCCGATCTGCCGCGCCTCGTCGGGCGACACCCGCTGAACGCCCACCAGGTCCGCCTGGGTCATCAGGCGCGGCGTGGTGGGGCTCGGATAGGGGAGCAGGGTGAGCACCGACTGCCAGGGCGCCGGGCCCGTACGGCCGCGCGGCGGCCGGGCCCCGCAGTCGCGGACGACGAGCACGGGGCTGTGCACGGACGGCCCCTGCGGCGGCATCCGGCCGACGTCGTGAAGCGTGACGCACTGCTGCCCGCTGTTCGCCGACTGCGCGAGCGGCGTCCACAGCTGCCGCCGTCCGGTCTCGACGGCGACCCGTGCCCCCGTACCGACCGCGCGCAGCGCGATGACCTGGGCCGTCCACGCGCCGCCGACCAGGACCATGTCGTAGGGGACGGGCCGCCCGAGGCCCAGGACGGCGGGTGCGCCCTGCTCGTCGGACCCGATGACCACCCCGTCGTCGCCCACGGGCAGCGCCAGCGACGCGAACTCGTCGGGCGCCAGCTCGTGCCGCCCGCGGCGCGGCCCGAGCAGCCCGAAGCCGAACCGCGCCCGGCGGGCGGGCTGCGGGGCCGCCACGGCCGGGTCCGGCGCGGCCCGGGCCGCCCCCGCAGGATCCGTTACAGGCGGTGCCGTCACCGGAGTGTTCATCAACGCGTCCCTCCCAGCGGCAGCGTGGCGAGCACGCCCGGCACCTGCTCGTGGTCCAGCCGGACCAGCCCGACCTTCACCGCCCGGGCGGCCCGCTCCAACTCACGCCGCACCGCGCCCAATCCATCCGCACTGCGCCCGCATATCCGTACATGCCCGGTAAGTGTCGGCGCGTGCCGTCCCTCGATCGTCCGCCCCCGGCCGAGCGTCAGGCTCAGCGTCGTCGACAGCGCGGGCAGCGACGTGAGCAGCGCGGCCAACTGCGGCAGACCGGCGCCGCCCGCCCCCAGCCGGGGCCAGCGGCTCACCCAGTACACCGAGTGCCAGCGGTCGTCGCAGCGCCAGGCGCGCGAGGTCTCCGCCGTGCGCCGCCCGGGCGTGCCGGCACGGCCCGCCTGCGCGGTGGCCGCCGGATTGAGGTCGGCCGCCGCCGCGAGGGCGGCCGTCAGCTCCTCCTCGGACAGCGGCGTCGCCGTGAACCCGGCGCCCGGCAGCCGGCTGGCCAACTGCCGCGCCGCGCGCAGCACACAGCGCCGCGCTCCCTCGGCGCCGCCTCCGCGCGCCGCCACGGCCTCCGGGCACAGCTCCGGGTCGAACTTCAGCGCCACCCAGGTCTGCCGTACCGCGGGGGCGCCGCTCATCTCGTGCAGCAACGCGTAGTTCCGCGCGGGCAGCGCCTGTGCGGGCAGATGAGGGGCGGGCGCCGGCAGGGTGCTCTGCACCACCTGCACCGACTCCAGCAGGACGCCGTCCACGTCCATCGCGTCCCGCAGCAGGTCCAGCGGCAGCGCCCGCTCGGTCCGCGCGGCCCGCAGCGGCCGGTCCACGGCGTCCACGCGCAGCACGGCCGTCAGGAACGTGCCGTCGCCGACCAGGCCGACCGGCTGCCCGTCGCGATCGGTGAACGACTCGGTCCACAGCGCCGGTTCGCACTCCACCAGGGGTGCCAGACGCGGATCCGTACCCGGCGGCACCGGCTGCGCCGCCGCGCGCCGCGCCCGTCGCCGCAGCGCCGCCACGGCGGTCAGCCACTCCATGACGGGCCGCCGCCCGAGCCGTACGAACGCGAGCGCCACCAGCACCGCCGCGACCACCACGGCCGGGACGAGCGCCACCCGCCCACCGGCCCAGCCGGCGAGCACCACGGCCGCCGCGAGCTCCAGCAGCACCAGCTGCGGCAGCCGGACCGGACCCGGCGTCCCGTGCCCCGGCGCCGGCCGGGGTACGACACCCCCGGCACCGGCTGTACCCCCGGCACCGGCGGTCCGCGCACCGGACTCCGGACGCCTCCCGGAATCCGGACCCCTCCCGGCCCGTACGCGCGTCATGGCAGCCACGACCCGTCAAGCCCCCTCGCACATCCCGGAATGCACCGCCGGGAAATCGGATGCCGCCTCGGGAACCCTCCCCCGGCGACAGGTGTCGATCACTTACGGGCATAGTAGAGGCTCGGTACGACACCGGACCCGATAGGGCCGCGCCGGGCGACCGAGGGAAGCCACGGCGAAAACGGGGGAGAAACAGCTCGAGATGGCATCACGGCGGGACGAACTCAACGCCTACACCTTCGCGAAGAAACGGACGGTTGCCGCTTTTCTTCAGCCCTCGCCCACCGGTTCCGAAGAAGGCGCCCCGCGTCCGCTGCGCACGGTCCTGCCCGGTGTCGTCATCGGCGCCCTGCTCGTCGCCGGCTTCGGCGCGTGGGGTGTGTTCCGGCCCGTGGCGCCCAAGGGATGGGACGACGTCGCCGGCCATGTGATCGTCGGCAGCGACTCCACCACCCGCTACGTCGTACTGAAGACGGACGGCAGGAAGCAGCTCCACCCCGTCCTCAATCTCGCCTCCGCCCGGCTGCTCCTCGCCCCCGGCAAGGCTGGAGTGATCAAGGTCCGGGAATCCGAGCTCGACGACGGGCATATTCCGCGCGGCCCCACTCTCGGCATTCCGTACGCACCGGACCGAATGCCCACGGCGGCCCAAGCGGGCAAACCGAAACAGTGGGCCGTCTGCCAACAACCCGGGGGCAACGGGAAAACCACGCAGAAAGCGGTCTTCCTTTTCTCCGCGAACGACCCGAAGGCCAGGGCGCTCGGCGGCGCCGGACGGCTGCGCGGCGCGCAGGCCCTCTACGTCCAGGGGCCCGACGACGCCCGCTACCTCGTCGACCCCAAGGGCACCCGCTACCTCATCGGCGGCCCCGACTGGCAGCACCAGGACCCCGCCGACCGCAGCGTCCTCCTCCGCGCCCTCTTCCCCGACGGCGCCCAGCCCCAGCACGTCACCAAGGAGTGGCTGGGCACCCTCGGCGAGGGCACGCCCATCACCGTCCCCGCCGTCGGCGGCCGCGTCGGCGAACCGGCGGGCGTCCCCACCCTCAAGACCGGGGCCAACCGCGTCGGCATGATCCTCCAGGCCCCCACGGGCGCCACCACCCAGCACTACGTCGTGCTGCCCGGCAAGGTCGCCCGCGTCTCGGAGTTCGTCGCCAAGCTCCTCCTCAGCAGCCGTGACCTCGCCCCCCTCGGCCAGGCCGGCGCCCCCGAGCGGGTGAGCGCCGCCGACTTCACCCCCGACGCCGAGGAGTTCCACGGCGGCGACCACTGGCCCGCCCAGGTGCCCCGCCTCGCGGGCGCCGGCGACCCCCTCGCCGGCGGCGGCACCGTGTGCGCCCTCTTCGGCGGCCTCGACGCCTCCGGCACCCCCGGCCTCGGCGTCTGGACCGGCAAGGACTACCCCGCGACCATCCCCGACGGCGCCACCAGCGCCTATGTCACCCCAGGCTCCGGCCTCCTCTACCGCCAGGTCACCGGGCGCCAGACCCGTAGCGGCGCGGTCTTCCTCGTCACCGACACCGGCCTGCGCTACGCCGTGCAGTCCAACAACGACAGCGCCACCGACAAGTCGAGGATCGGAGCGGAGCCGGACGGGGCCCGGCCCGGCGAGGGCCCGACGGTGCCCGAGGCCGACCAGGCCCGCGTCCGGCTCGGCTACAAGGACGTCGACCCCGTGCCCGTACCCGCGAACTGGTCCCAGTTCCTGCCGACCGGGCCACGGCTGGACACCAACAGCGCCAAGCAGCCACAGGGTTCGTGAGGAGCGTCCGTATGCGAACGCAGGCCCTCCTCACCGCCACGCTGCTGACCGCCCTCGCCACGGGGGCGGCGCCCGCTCCCGCCTACCCGGCCCCGGTCGCCCTCGACGGAAGCGGCGAGTGCACCTACCCCGCCAAACCCATCAAGGGCACCCCCTGGTCTCTCCAGCGCGTCCTCCTCGACCAGCTCTGGCAGGACACCCGGGGCAGGGACAGCCGCGGCAACCCCGTCCGCGTAGCCGTCATCGACACCGGCGTCGACAACCTCAACCCGCAGCTCAAGGACGCCGTAGACGCCAGGAGCGGCACCGACCTGCTCACCGGCGCCAAGGACCCGGGCGGTCAGGGGCCCGGCCCGGCACCAGGACCCGCCGGGCCCGCGGGCCCCACCGTCGACCCCGTCGGCCACGGCACCAAGGTCGCCGGAATCATCGCCGCCCGCCCCTCCCCGACGAGCGGATTCGTCGGCATCGCCCCGGAGTCGGTCATCATCCCGATCCGGCAGAACGACGAGAAGGGCACCGGCACCTCCCGCACCCTCGCCGTCGGCATCCGGCAGGCCGCCGACGCGGGCGCCCGCGTCATCAACATCTCCCAGGACACCGCCACCCGGCTGCGCCCCGACTCCGACCTGGAACAGGCCGTCCAGTACGCCCTCGCCCACGACGTCGTCGTGGTCGCCTCGGCCGGCAACGACGGCGCCGACGGCCAGGCCAAGGCCACCTACCCGGCCGCCTACCCCGGCGTCCTCGCCGTCGGCGCCTCCGACCGCAACAACGAACGGGCGCCCTTCTCCCAGTCCGGCGACTTCGTCGGCGTGGCCGCGCCCGGCGTCGACATGGTCTCCACCGTCCCCGGCGGCGGACAGTGCGTCGACCACGGCACCAGCTTCTCCGCCCCCTACGTCGCCGGGGTCGCCGCGCTCATCCGCGCCAAACACCCCGACTGGAAACAGCACCAGGTGGTCGCCCAGATCGAGCAGACCGCGGAACGCCCGTCCGCCGGCCGCGACCGCTACATCGGCTGGGGCGTCGTCGACCCCGCCCGCGCCCTCACCGAGGACGACCACCCCCTCGACCGCGTCACCGCCCCCGGCGGCCCGGCCCACCCCGTCGCCGCCCCCGAACCCGCGGCCCTCCCCCTGGGCGAGACCCCGAGGGAGCGACAGGCCCGCCTGGCCACCTACGCCCTGGGCGGCACCGCCGCGCTGGTCGCCGCGATCGCCGGCTCCGCCGTCGTCGTACGCGACCGCAACCGCCGCCGCGTCCGTACGGGGTCATGAGCGTGCCGGTGACCATACGGATCGACGCCTGCCGGCCGCCGCCGAAGCCGGGACCGCGCACCAGGGCCTGCCGGCGTCCGCGGCCGTATCGGCAGGCACCGCTACGGCTCCTACGGCTCCGCTTATGGCCGTACGGCCCCACTCGCTCGCGTGGTCGCGACGCGCGCCGTCCTCGCAGGCACAGCCGTGCGCACAGTCGCAGCCGTATCCTCTCGCCGCCCGCCAGGGCGGGCGGCACCGCAGATAGGAATCCATGACTCAGCCACCACCTCTTCCACCGCACGGCGGGGAGCTGCCACCGCAGGACCGGGCGGCCACCCGCCTCGACGGGCCCGGCACTCCGCCGACGCCGCCGGGAGCCGTACCGACAGGCGGGCCGGCGGGTGCGTCCGGCTTCGGGCCGGCGCCCCAGCCGTTCGGGCCCGCCGCGGCGGCCGTGGCGTCGGCGGCCACCGTCACGGCCCGCCCGCCCGGCCAGGGCGGGAACGGCAAGCGCCGCAAGGCCCTGGCCATCGGGCTGGGGCTGCTGCTGGTCGCCGGTGCCGGAACGGGCGGCTGGCTGCTGTGGGGCCGGAGCGGAAACGATCCCGCCCCGAAGTCGAAGGGTCCGGCCCGGGCCGTCGGCGCCACACTCGACTGGATGGCGCCGGTGCCGGACGCCGACAAGGAGCACGGGCTGAAGCAGATGGCCCCGCTGTGGTTCGCCAAGGGCAACGCCATCATGGCCACCAGCAAGGCGGTGACGGCGTACAACACCGAAACGGGCAAGCCCAGCTGGACCGTCCCGGTCCCCGGCTACGCCTGCAAGACCTCCCCCAAGGCCGTCGACGGCATCGCCGCGATCATCCACGGCAAGGACCAGTACGCCTGCGACATGCTGATGGCCGTCGACGTGGAGCACGGCCGTGCCCTCTGGTCGAAGCAGCTCACCAACGAAAGGGGCCTCAGCGGCCCCCACGACGGGTCCAGCATCAGCATCGACCGGGGCCTCATCTCGGTGGCGGACACGGGTGGCCCTCCCAAGGTCTTCGCCGTGGGGAACGGCGAAAGGCAGAAGCCCCGGGATTACGGATGCCGGGAGTACGGCGCGGTCGCCGGCCGCTCGCGACAGCTCGTCCTCGCCCAGTGCCAGCCCTTCGGGCGGATATTCGTCATGAATACGCAGCCCAAGTCCGATCTGGAGAAATGGATCTGGAAGGTCCCGGACGGGCTCACCGTCCAGAACATCCTCTCCGTCGAGCCCGCGCTGCTGGTGGTCGGCAGGGAGAACGACTCCGACCCCTCGGACCTCGTGAGCCTGGACGACAAGGGCCACCTGCGGAGCCTGATATCCATCTCGGCGGGACCGTACGACTTCAGCGACTGCTGGAAGACCGAACTGACGAGCTGCCACAGCGCCGTGGTCGACGGTGACACCGTCTACCTGCCCATGAAGAGTGCCGACATGAACGTCGACGGCGTCAACGTCAACGCCATCGTCGCGATCGACCTGATCACGGGCAAGAAGCGCTGGACCGCCCCTCTCGGCGGAAACCGGGGCAACCGTCCCGTGGCCATGCACGAGGGGCGCCTGCTCGTCTACCAGCAGGCGACGAAGGACGAGAGCGGAAAGCTGCTCTCCCTCGACCCGGCCGACGGCAAGCCCGCCGACTTCATGCGGCTTCCCCAGGAGTCCAACGAGCAGGAATTCAGCCTCGCCCGCAGTGGAAGCGCCTATTTCCACGACGGCCGCTTCTACCTGGTCGTGAACGAGGGCCTGATGCACAGCACGATGATGATGTCGTTCCACTGACGAGTGCGTGCCAGAACGAGAAACGGAATCCAGGAGCCAAGTCAGTGACGCAACCACCCCGATACGGCTATCCACACCAGCCGCCGTCGGCACCACTTCCCCCGATGACACCACCGTCCGTATCCACCACCCCGCGCCCCGTCTCCAGCCTCGGCGGGAACTTCACCCCCCGCCGATCGCCATGGCGAGGGCCGGCCGTGCTCATCGGCCTGGTGATCGTCCTCCTGCTCACCGCGGGCGGCTGGGCGCTGTGGTCGTTCATGGGCGACGGCCGGTCGAAGCCGAAGGACCCGAACGGCGCCGCCCACGCTCCCGCGGCGGGATCGGTCGCCTGGCTGGCCGAGGCGCGAGTGAAACCCGACGAGGGAATGCGGCAGGCCCTGGGCACCTGGTTCACCTCGACGCTCGTGGTCAAGGCCGAGCCGGATGTCGTCACGGCCTACGACATCAAGACCGGTGAGAAGAAGTGGTCCTTCCTCCTCACCGGCTCGCTCTGCGCCGCCTCCCGGGAATCCGAGGGGAACGTGGCGGTCATCGCCGCCATGTTCGGGAACCACTGTATGAACCTCAAGGCCATCGACCTGCGCGACGGCCATCGCGTCTGGGACGAACTGCTCATGGACGAGAAGGACGCGGGCGACAACCTCGACCCCAAGAAATGGGGCAAGTCCGGCCCTCATCTCGCCCTCCACGACGGCCACGTCTACACGACCTGGAAGGACGGCGAGCAGACCCGCCGCCTCACCGACGGCAAGCGCGTGGACCAGCGGAAGCAGGACGCCTGCGAATGGGCCGACACGGCGGGCGGCATGCAGCTGATCGCCATCACCTACTGCGGGGAGAGCGAGATCAAGCTCCGCTCGCTCGACCCCAAGAAGCTGGACAAGCCGAAGTGGAGCTCGTCCCTCAAGCGCAATGACGGCTTCGTGTCCGTCATCTCGACGGACCCGCTTGTCCTCTCCCAGTCACCCGGGAAGGGCGGCGCGGACAGCCGGTACGACTTCGTCGTACTGGACCCGGCGACCGGCAAGGAGAAGACGCGCGTCGCCTACAACAGCTACTGGCGACTGGGCGCGTGCTTCCTCTCGACCTCGGGCTGCACGGGAGCGCTGGTCGACAAGGGCGGCAACAGCCTGTACGTCGCCGGCCAGGGCGTGACCATGGCCTACGACCTCACCACCGGCAAGGAACGCTGGACCTACAAGAGCGACGCCAACCGCGTCACCGTGCCCACAGCCGTCCGCGACGGCAAGCTGGCCACCTACGTCCCCGCGAGCGCCGAGCGCCGCGGTCGGCTCGACTACGTGTCCACCGCCGACGGCAAGGTCGCGCGCGTGGTCGAGCACTCGGACGGTGAGGAGGACCGCAAGAACGAGTCGACGATGGCCAAGGTGACGTTCCCCCGTCTGGTGAACGAGCGCCTTCTCCTGATCGTCGACGGAGGAGTCGCCAGCGACGAGGACGGCATGATCCTGGCGATCAGCGCTCCGGACGCGTGACGGTCGGTACGGCGTGGGGCGCGCCCCGCTGAGGCGCGCCCCACACCCCCCGTCACTCCTTGACGTCGGCCCCGGTGCCGGCCACGGCCTCACCACTGTCGTCGACGTCGATGTCGAACTCCCCGTCCCGCACCCCCAGAACGAACGCCTCCCACTCGCTGGCGGTGTAACGCAGCACGGTGTCCGGGTCGTTGGAGGCCCGCATCCCGACAGCGCCACCCTCCAGATACGCGATCTCCACACGCACCTCGGAAGTGTCACCCGGGGCGCTGAGCCACTCGGCGCCCGAGATGTCCATGGCGTACAGCGCTTCCTTCTCTTCTTCAGTGGCCACTGCGCGGGGCTCCTCTTCCGATCAGCCGACGGTATGGGTGCGAGGCACTGCGGTCGACGCTAGCAACCGGTGGGGTCGCGGAGGCGGGAGTTCGGCCACCTGTCCATCGATCGATTCGATATCCGACGTGCAGAAAGGGGTTCATTCCATGACCCAACCACCACCCCCGTCTCGTACTCCTCAGATATGGGACACCGACATCAGCCGCCGCTCCCCGGCCCCACCGGGTTTCGGACCGCCGCCTCCCGGTTTCGGCGGGGGAGGGGACGAGGGGAGCGGACCGTCGGTCGGCCGCCGCCGAAAGGCCCTGCTCGTCGCCCTCGCGCTCTTACTGATAGCGGGCCTGGGCGGCGGCGGATGGTTCCTCTGGGGCAGGGACGAGAAGAGGACCGGGCCGAAGGCGAAGAAGCCGGCACCGGCCCGTGTCGAAACCCGCCTGGACTGGCTCGTCCGCACCCCCGACAAGGACAAGGACATTGGCGCCAACGGGACGCCCAAGAAGCCGGTCGTGTGGTTCACCCATGGGAACGTCATCCGTACACGGGCGCGTGACATCACCGCGTACGACGTCCGGCAGGGCAAGGAGCAGTGGAACATCCCGCTGCCCGGAGTGCTCTGCGCGGCCGCGCGCGAGCCCGACGGCGACACGGTGGCCGTCATGTACTCGAAGAACGGCAACGACTGCAACGGCGTCATGGCCGTCGACCTCGGCAGCGGGCGGAAGAAATGGGACCAGCCCCTGCCGCTGAACGATCCCAGGATCACGGACTACGGCGACCCGCAGATCATGATGCTCCGGGGCAAGGTCAAGGTCATGGGCTCCAGCGAATCGGTGACCTTCGCGGCCGGTGACGGCAAGGTGCAGGATCATCCCAAGCTCTCGTCGAGCGACAACTGCATGGAGAACCGTGCCTCGACGGACGGGAAGACCCTGGTGTCCATACTGCTCTGCAACTTCGGCAACCGGCAGTTCGTCCAGCGGCTCGACCCGGAGACGGGCAAGGAGGACTGGACCTGGAAGGCGCCGGAAGGCCTTGAGGTCAGAGGCGTTCCCTCCGTGGATCCGCTCGTCGTCTCGGTCGCCCGCGGGGAGCCGCACGCGGACTTCCCCACGGATCTGATCAGCATCAGCCCGGAGGGGCGGACCAGAGCCGTCATCTCGCTGACGGGCAACGGCAACGCGGGCCAGGCGATTGTCGACAAGGACACCGTCTATCTGGCGAGTGAGGGCCGGGAGACGTCGAACAACACCCAGGAGAACCGCGTCATCGCCATCGACCTGGCCAGCGGCGAGAAGCGCTGGGAGAACAAGGTCGGAGGGAACCGGGTCAGCTGGCCGATCGGATTCATCGGCGACAGGCCGCTGGTCTACCAGATCGCCCAGTCGGGAGAAGGCGGAAAGCTCGTCACGCTCGACCCGCGCGACGGATCGCCGACGGTGTACAAGCGGATGCCGGCGGAAAGCGCCGAAGAGGAGCGGAACGTCGCGTTCATGGGCGAGGTGTACTTCCAGGACGACCGGCTCTTCCTCTTCAGCGAACCGAACAACAAGCCGGAGAACTTGCTGCTGTCGTTCAGCTGACCGCACTCAGCAGGACTCAGCAGCAGTCAGCCGCATTCCGCGCTGTTCCCGACGGAGAAAACCGATGCCTCAACCGCAGCAGCCCTCCTACCTCTCGCATCCGCCGCTGCCCTCCTATTTCCCGAAGCGGACCACGGGCCGTCGCAAGTTCTGGATCGCGGGCCTGGTGCTCGCCCTCCTGCTCGCGTGCGGCGGGGGCGCGTACGCGCTGTGGGGCGGTCCGGGCGACGACCGGGCACCCTCGGCGGCCCCTGGCGCGGGCAGCGCCGGGGCAGGGGCCCTGGCCTGGAAGAAAACTGCCCGCACCGAACCCTCGAAGGGTGCGAAGAGCGCGCGCGGCGCCTGGTTCACGCCGACCACGGTGGTCAAGCCCGAGCCAGACATGGTGACGGCCTACGACCTCAAGTCCGGCAGGAAGCAGTGGTCGCTGGTGCTCGACGGCGTGCTGTGCGCGTCATCACGGGACGTCGGAGGCGACCGTGTGCTCATCGCCCTCAAGTCGGCGGGCGTGTGCGACGTGATGACGGTCATCGACATCCGGCGCGGAGTCCGGCTCTGGACGCAGCCCATCGCCTTCCACAGCGCCGATGACCCGGACCTGGACAATTTCCGCCCCGACAAGTGGCAGGCCGAGCTGGAAGTGGCGGTGAGCGGCGAACACGGACTGATCACATGGGCCACGGGCGCCAAAATCATCCGCCTCACCGACGGCAAACTGATCGGGGACTCGCCCCAGAAAGCGCCCTGTCGCTATGAAGGCGCGGCCGGTGGCTCCCGGATGCTGACCGTGGCCCGCTGCGAACGGCAGTCCCGGGTGCGTTCCCAGAACCCGGAGGCGCTCGACAAACCTCACTGGACCTGGGAGGGCCGCGAAGGCGAGGAGGTCGACGAGGTTCTCTCGACGCGCCCCGTCGTGCTCCTCATCGGCGACGGACAGAATCGCCTGCTGCGTCTGGTCACCCTCGGCGACACCGACGGCAAGGAGCGTTCCCGCATCGAGCTCCGCGATGACCACGACTCCCACGCCTGCTCGGCGAGCATGAGCAAATGCCCGGAATACCTGGTCGACGGCGACACGGTCTATCTCGCCGGGAAGGGATCGACGGCCGCCTACGACCTCACCAACGGCCGAGAGAAATGGACGTACAAAGCCGACGCCAACCGGACCGCCTTCCCGGTCGCGGTCCGTGACGGCCGACTCGCCGTCTACGTCGCCGGCTCCCCGGAACGCGTCGGCGAGCTCTCCCACGTCGCCACCCGCACGGGCAAGGCCGCCCGCACCACCCGCCTCGCCCCCGACCTCCGCGCGACCGAATGGCGCCTGGCCCGCCCCAAGAGCCTGGTCGCCCGGCTGGCGGGGGACCGCCTGCTGCTGATCAACGAGGGCGCGATGGAGTCCCTGGACACGGACGTGATCGTCGCGGTCGCCGCGCCCTGACGGATGCCTTCCTGACGCATGCCTTCCTGACGCATGCCTTCCTGACGCATGCCTGACGTGCGCCTGGCGGAATCTGGTTCGAGTGTGTCAGAGGGTGTGACTACAGTGACGAGGGCATGGGGGAGGGGGAGTTGGAGATGAACGCCCGGGGGACGAACGGCCGCCTGGCCAAAGAGGCCGAGACGCTGACGACGTTCAAGAACCGCATCGACGAGGTGCTGGCCGACCTGGAGAAGTCCGCGGCCTCGCCGAAGTCCATGGGCGACCAGAAGGTCGCCCATGACGCCTTCGGCAGGGGCTTCGGCTCGGCCGAAGGCCTGGCCGCGCTGTACGACGCGGTCCACGCGAGGTTGGAGACCCTCTCCAAGGTCTTCGGCGACCAGGTCGAAGCCATGGGCCTCGCCGCAGTGATCGCCGAACGCGGCTACGACGGCGTCGACGCGGACGAGGCCGCCCGGATGCGGGCGATCCAGGAGCGTACGCACGAGTACGAACACGGCCCGACCACCCGGAGCACCGCACCCGGCACGCCTGCGGGCACCGGCGGGACCGGACTCTAGGGGGAGGACGAGACAGGAATGTCGGACTCGGAATTCCAGGGAAAGTCGCACGAAGCGCTGTACGCCATGGTGGTCGACGCCAAGCCGGAACATTTGAGCGAGGTCGGAAAGGCCCTCAAGAAGGCGTTCACGGATCTGGACGGGATCAGCAGGGACCTCAAGGAACACGTCGGGCGCGTCAGACTCGAGGGCGAGGGCGGCGACGCCTTTCGTAAATGGGGCGAGCAAATGGTCATGCAGACCACGAAGCTTGCGCACTATGTCTCGTCGGTCG
This sequence comes from Streptomyces sp. NPDC037389, assembly GCF_040636475.1. NCBI lineage: Bacteria > Bacillati > Actinomycetota > Actinomycetes > Kitasatosporales > Streptomycetaceae > Streptomyces > Streptomyces sp. NPDC037389. The sequence goes on along the minus strand of NZ_JBEZUS010000003.1, from coordinate 26,318 downwards.
GCTCGGCGATGGACCACGCGTCCGAGGGCCTGACCAAGGCCCGGTCGAGCATGCCCAAGCCGAGTGGAACCGTGTGCCTCACGGACCCGGAGAAGGAACGGGCGCGACTGAAGGCAGCGGAGACGGACCGCCAGCACGCGGTGGATGCGATGCGGACGCTGGATTCGTACTACCGGACGGCGCAGGCGGATCTGGGGAAGCTGGAGGAGCCGCGGTTTGTGCTGCCGCCGGATTTCAACCCGCCTGCGGGCGAATGGGAACGACCTTACGAGACTCCGTCGCCGACCGGATTGGCGGGCGACGGCGCAGGGAGCCGTGGGAGCGGCGGTTCCGTACCCAGCGCCTCGGTCGGTTTGAGTGGGACGGCACCGAGTGCTCCTCGCGCTCACGAGACGACGTATGCGAGCACGCATCCTGTTATGAACGGGGCCGCGACCGAGGCACATGGCACGGATTGGACCTCGGGCACGAATATCGACTCGACGACCGCGTTGCCGTCATCGCACACAGTTGTACCGACGCCTGATGCCGTTCAGCATCATGGGGGTGCCCCGGTGTCCGAGAAGCCGAGCGGCCCCTTTCCTGCCCTGCCTCAGTTGCCGATCGGCGGCCGAGGAAGGGGAGGGGACATGGCGCGAGGAGGCCCGGGCTTTGGGCGCTCGGGGATAGAGGTGGCTTTGCCACGCGCCGCCAGCGGGCCACGTATGAACGATGGGATCGTGGGAGGGGCGCCGGCTCGCCCGGGAGGCGAGGCCGGTGCCGCGAAACTGCCGAGGGGCACGGTCGTCGGCGAAGAACGAGGCCTGACGAGTCGTGGCCCCGCAGGGCCAGGAGGTTACTCCGGTCCGGTCAGCGGTAGCCCTCCTGGTGCGCAGGGCACCGGTACGGGACGAAGGCTGGTCTCCGAGCCCGGTGGTGTTGTCGGCGGCCCGCGCGGTTCGGTTCTGGGCCAGACGCCGCCGGGTGCGCGCTCGGAATTCACCCCTGGCGGTTCGGGCCTCGTGCGAGGGGCTCAAGTACCGGGGGCGGTAACCCCGCACATGGGAGGCGCTACACCAGGAGCGGCCCGACGGGCATCTGCCGGTCGGCCTGGATACCTCACTGAGGATGAGGAGACCTGGACGCGCGGGCGACGCGATACTGTCCCACCTGTCATCGAGTAGTCCGAGGGGACTCCTTACGCATGTCATTCATGTCCAGAGGGACGCGGCCGTACGCTCTGGTGACGCTCCCTTTCCTGACTGCTGTATTGGCGCTGGGCAGCGTTGTGCCGCAAGCCATGGCGGACGATTTGAGGTCGCGGCAGTGGTACCTCGATGGCATGCAGGCAGAGGAAATGTGGCAGGCGAGCCGAGGTGAGGGAATCACTGTCGCGGTCATTGACACGGGCGTGGACTCCTCTGTACCTGAACTGCGGGGGCAGGTGCTTCAGGGTGCGGATGTATCCAATAAGCCGTCAGGGGCGAATGCGGACAAGGACGGTCATGGGACGAACATGGCAACCCTGATCGCAGGGACCGGAGCTGGTAATGGAATCCAAGGGCTCGCACCGGGAGTGAAGATTCTTCCGGTGCGAACCGTTGGCAATTTCATGGCGGATGTCAACGACTCGCTCGATGACAAAGCGATCCGATTCGCCGTGGACCATGGCGCTCGTGTCATCAACATTTCCATGGGCGGTCCTGACAGCGTGGGCCGGTCGCCGAAGACAGAAGCGGCAGTGAAATACGCGTTGAGTAAGGGCGCCCTGGTCTTCGCCTCTTCGGGAAACGATGGGGACATGAGTAATCTTCCCAACTACCCCGCGGCGATCCCCGGAGTCGTTTCCGTAGGCGCGATCGACAGCTCCAACACGGTGACCAAGTGGTCGAACAGCGCCAGCAACGTGGCCCTCGCCGCGCCGGGGGAGAACATCCCGGGCCGCTGCACCAAGAGCGAAGGGTTCTGCGATGGTGGCGGCACCAGCCAAGCCACCGCCCTCGCCTCCGCCTCCGCCGCCCTGATCTGGTCCAAGCACCCGGACTGGACCAACAACCAGGTCCTGCGGGTCATGCTGGAAACCGCCGGCAAGCCGACCACGGGCAAGATCCCGAGCCCGTACATCGGCTACGGTATTGTCCGCCCCCGCAAGGTCCTCCTGGACGGCGAGGGCGATCCCGGCCCCGCTGACGTCAACCCGTTGCTCGCCGCAGGCGAATCCGCCTCGCCGAAACCGCGACCTTCGAGTGACTCGATGTCATCGGCGAGCCCGAACCGCCGTTCCGCCGCAGAGTCCGGCTTCGCCAAGGGCGGCGGCACCGCTCTGTCGTGGGGCGTCGGTATCGGCGTCGTCGCGATCGCCGGTGTCGCGGTCACCACATTGATGGCGCGACGCCGACGGCAATAGCAAGGGATCCGAAGCGGATCACGAAGCGCGAATTCGAAACGAACCGATTCGCAATCAACTCATGGGGGATGGTGAAACATGTCGAACACGCAGAAGGTCAATGACGACGCGTTCAGAACGTTCAAGAACGCCATGGACCAGTCGAGCCAGGCGTTCACAGCCAACCTGCGCACCCTGTCCAATGCCATCGCGACCGTCGACGGCGCATGGAAGGGCCAGGCCAGCACGGTGTTCAAGACCGCGCAGGAGGAGCTGAACAGGGAGCACGACGCCGTGCGGCGCCTCATTGACCACGTCAGTGAGGCGGTGGCCAAGACGCATACCCTCACCGGCGCCACCGACCAGGAAATCGCATCGAGCGTCGGCTCCGCCAGCGCGATCGACCAGTACAGCTAGTAGCCAGGACAACTGGGCCCTGAGGGCCCGAACACGACATGGGGAGCGGGAAAATGGCAACAAACGGTGGCGAACTCCTTGTCACCTACGCCTCCCTGCGGGAAACCGCAGGGCAGATCAAGGGCGCGGCGGGCGTGATCCAGAACGAGATCTCGGCCATGAAGTCGGCCGTCGCCAATGTCTCTGCCGGCTGGGAGGGCGAGGCCAAGACGGCGATGGAGGACGCCCAGAAGCGTCTCCAGGACAAGGCGAACAAGATCGGGGAGATCCTCGAGCGGGTCTCGGCGAAGATCCAGGAAGGCGCTGACCAGTACCACGTCACCGACGTGAAGGCGTCGCGGCTCTTCACCGAGGGCTACTGAGCCTGATCCGCTGAGCACCCGGGGGTGGGCAGCCGCACGGCGGCAGCCCACCCTCCCGCGTGCTCAGACCCGTGCGTAGAGCGCCCCGGCCTCTCGCGGGAGCACGACCCAGACCTTGCTCCCGCGAAGGGGCATGTCGGCCTCGGCCAGCCCGCAGATCCCGCCGCACGTGTCAGCGACTGTATCCAGCAATGACAGCGCTTCCCTCCGCCGCTCAAGACACGCGGCGATGATTTCCGCTGCCTCGTGCGCGGGGTGCTCGTCGAACACGGTCAGTCTCAGCACGCCGAAGCGCCACCGCATCGACAGATGGGTCTCGCGCCCGGGCGTGAACGCGTAGGCGTTGGCGAGGAGTTCGGATGCCGCGAGGACGCCGAGCTCGGCCAAATCGGCGAGCTTGTGTTCGCGTAGCACGGTATGTACCAGGCTGCGCGCGGCGCCGAGGCAGTACGGGCCCCCGGGCAACCCGAGGGAGTAGTTGAAGTTGGCGGGCGTCGGTACGGCCGACATCTCCGGTGGGCAGAGTGCGCTGTTGCTCATGCGCGTTCGCTCCAAGTGCTGGTGCAGTTGGGAGTTCTGGCACGCTGACCTGTGCCGGTGGCTTGCCTCCCTGGGCACGGGTACACCCACTCCAGGGAGAGTTGGGCATGCTCGCGCGGTGCGCTTCCGGCTCTGTCGCGTGTGAGCGGTGCGTCACTGAATGTAGGGGCACTTGGGCGTGCCGGACAACCTTGTCTGCAAAGACAACCCTGTCGGTAGACGTGGCCCCTGGCGCCACGGCATGCTTCGCATAGATCGCAAGGAGGGGTCAGATGCCGTCAAGGAGCCATCCCACGCAGCGGCAGCGACGCCTGGGCATCGAGTTGCGCAAGCTTCGCGAGGCTGCGGGCCTGAGCGCTCAGGACGCGGGTGCGCTGATCAACATCAAGGCCTATCAGGTCAGCCATCTTGAAGCCGGCCGCGTGGGGATCACCCCAGGCCGCCTGCGCACCCTGGCATGCAACTACGGCTGCGCGAACGAAAGCTTCGTGGAAGCGCTGGTGGCGTTGGCGGACGAGCGGGACAAGGGCTGGTGGGAGGAGTACCGAGGGTCTCTGCCTCCGGGGTATCTCGACATCGCCGAGCTGGAGGACGGTGCGCGCAAGATGCGCACGTCGTCCAGCGTCCATATTCCCGGGCTGCTTCAGACGGAGGATCACGCGCGGGCGATCTTCGAGGAGGCGGTGCAGCCGTTGCCGACCCGGGAACTGGAGCTCAGGCTCGTTCACCGCATGCGGCGGCAAGCGGTACTGGACCACAAGGAACCACCTCAGCTCGATGCGATCGTCCACGAGGCGGCACTGCGTATGCAGTTCGGGGGCCGCAAGGCTGCGCTCGCTCAGCTGGAGCATCTCCTGGCCGTGACCGAGCGGGACCACGTGCGAATCCGTGTCCTGCCTTTCGCCGCAGGGGGCTTCCCCGGTGCCGGGCAGACTGTGTTCTACGCCTACGGGGCGGTCTCGCAGCTCGACACGGTTCAACTGGACGCCGCGCACACCACGGTCTTCCTCACAGCTGAGCATCAGTTGGAGAACTACCGCGGCTTGTTCGAGCGCGCAGAGCGCAAGACGCTGTCGCTGAAACAGTCCCGCGAACTGATCCACGCAATCGCCAAGGAAGCATGAAAGGAACGGCCATGCCGGAGATCAAGTGGCAGGAGCCCTACTGCTCGGGCGGAGGCAACGCCTGCATCCAGGTCGGCCTCACCGCCGACGGCACCCCCATACTCAGAGAGACCGCCCGCCCCCACGAGCTCGTCACCACCACCCGCGAGGGCCTACGCAACTTCATAGAGGCCGCCAAGCGCGGCGAGCTCGACCACCTCATCTGATGAGGGCGGCGATCCGCCGGTCGCCATCCTGCCCTCGGCGACCGCACCCTCAGAGCGGAACCTCGGGCTCTGCCGCGCGCTGAAAGCGTTCCTCAGTGGCCGGTGACCCGGTTGCGGAAGTCTTTCAGCGGCATGGTCTTGTCCATCGGTGGCAAGGTGACGGTGAACTTCTCGCCGAACGAATCGTAGGTCGTGATGCTGGACCGGCCGTCACGGGTGGACCCCAATTGGAGGAGGTAGGACCTTCCCTCAGCTGCCACCTGGTAGACGTCGCTTGTCAGGGCATTGCTGGCGGTAAGGCCGTAGGACTTGGCACCGTTCACGCTGCTGTCCTGTTCCGGCGTGAGCTTGGCATTTTCGGGAATGCTGTACATGCTGGCGCAGCCCTGAGGCATCTCGCTCTTGACATAGACGTCGGTGAGGTCCGGCGGGACGGTAATGCTGGCGGTGCCTGACTGCTTCAGGGAATCCGCGAAGAGGGGCGCGCTGGTGTAGGTGGCGCCGTCCTTGCAGAAGATGTCGCCGTTCTTGCCCGTCTGGCTATTCGTCGTGTGAATGTGCAGACCTTGCCCAGGAACCGACCACATTTCCGTACGGCTGCCCTCGAATGCGGTCGTGGTTCCGGATGCGTGAAAGGAGGTGTTCCTCATCAGCAGGTTGGTGCTTGCAGCTTTTAATGAGCTCATGTCGGTGCTGGCAGGGGCCGGTGGCGTTTCTTGTGGGTTCGATTCGGATGGCGTGATGGTTGCTGCGTGATGCGGAGTGGATCCGCTACCACATGACGTGAGGGGCAAAGCCAGTGCGGCCATGGCTGTGATCGGCCACGCGACAGGAGCCTTACGCATGGATCTCCATATCTGAACTCGATGGCGCTGCGGTTACGGTGCGATTCGACCGCAGCCGAGCTTGTTGCCCGCGGCTTTTACGAAGGAATCGAAGAGCGCCTTGACTTCCGATTCCTCGGTCGGCCTTGTCGGTCGTTTTTCCATATGGACGGAAAAGTAAGTGTCGCCATCCTTGCAGGAGGCGATGATTCCTGTTTTCCTGTCGCCCTGAGCGTTCCAGCCCTGAGGTGGCCTGGCGTTGAGGTAGCTGATTTGTTGAGCCTGGGCTGAGACCAGCGTTTTGTCTCGCGTTATCGAGAATCTTGTGTAAGGGCTCTGGGCGCCCTTTGGGGTCAAGTCGCAGGTCCAGACCGGATTTGAAAAATTCCCGGATTGCTCGACATGTCGGCCTATCCCGGCAGCGCCTGTGACAGGGGCGGTGAATCCCCTGATTCCGCACACGGCGTCAGGACTTGTGTTTGTGATCTCGGGGGGCGATTCAAGAGTTGTGGGGGCGGCCAGCTCTTTCTTGGCGCACCCCTCCCGTCGTGCCGCGTTGTTCGCAGCGTTCACCAGGAGCCGCGCCAGCTCCATCCGAGCCACCGGATGTCCTGGTACGCCTGCTTCGATCACGTGGACGCGAGGGCCGTTTTTGTCGGGGCTCCAGCATGACTGAGGGAGGAGGACCCAGCCGTCAGTGTCGGAAACGGCTCCGATGGCTGAGCCGGTGAAGAAGGAAACCTTAGCGGGGTACGACCACCTCGGCCGGACAGTGAATGGAAAGTTGCCCAGTTGCTGATAGCTGTCAACCCACAGATTCTTCTCGTTACCGCCAGTGAATTTGGCGATCTGCGTGAGTTTGCAGTGAAACTCGCCGAGCTTTCCTGCAGGCGGGGAAGTGGTGCTGTCGGAGGCCAGCCGTCCCACAGCACCAAGTGTGCGTTCGGCTTGCGCCTCGGATATCAGACCGTCGCACAGGTTGCTGGGACCCAACAGGTTCGTATTGAGCGCCAGATTGAGACCTCCGATGACCAGGGTGCATGCTGCCCCGGCGAAGAGGAGTCGCTTCCAGACCGGGACGGGGCGGGATGTCTCTGTCATTTTGCCGTCCGAAGGGCTGTGTACGCTGCGTCTCTTCCTTCGGTGAAACTCTGTCCCGCTTCTCGCCTCATCCCCGTCACCGCGTTGCTCTTTTCCACGTTCCTACCTTCGGCCCACTTGTCTATGAGGGTGTTGGTGGCGTCGATTCCTCTGGAATAGATGTCACTGCCTTCCGCTCTTGCGGTGTTTTCCCTGTTGGATATGGCGATCTTTGACTGTTCGTAGGTGACCGCATCGACGGTCCGCTGGGCCTCGTCGCCAATGATGGGGATCATGGTTATGGGGGTGCCTATGCCGTGATATGCATAGCGTGCTACATCGTTGACCCACTGGACGCCGGAATCCCGCTTGTCCAAGACGATGTCATGGGCTATCGAGTTGTAGATGCCGCTGACTTTGCCGACCTCTGCCCCTCGAGTCTCCCAGTCGTGGATGCTGTCTTTCGTGTCGATGTTTTGCGCCCCGCCTGCAAGCCTCTCCGCTGAATAGCTGAGCTCGGCATAATGCAGCGCCGCGAAGGTGTCCTTGTCGTCGGAGACGCCCCTCAGTACGCGTATGAGGCTGGCTTGATTATTGGCCAGATGGGAGTCGTCCCCGGATCCCTGTATGCGCGGTAGGCCTTGAGTTCTTCCCTTGTCCGGGTTCAGCCCGTCGAGGATGTCATGGGTGTCCGGGACATAGTGGATGAGTGCCCGCCCGAGCGGCTGCTGCAGGTTGCCTGGTATCGAGTCGCCTTGGTGATTGGCGTCGAGAATGCTGATGGTGTCCTGCATCACACGTGCTTGCCCCTCGCTATGGGGCCCGGGCTTGCCCATGGGGCTGCCGGGTTCACGGCCTGTGGTTGCGGCTTCGAGTGCTGCTCCGAGCCCTACCCGGCTGTCCTTCTCTTCGATGTCGCCGGCGCGGTGCTCGATGTTCCCCTGCCAGCTGGTTGTGTTGGTGAACTTCCAGTCCCGGTCGTGGAGGAAGTAGTTCAGCCTGCCGTTGTCCCGGTGCTGGGCGTCTTTTCCTCCTGCGCCGGGGTCCAGGTAGGCGGTGGCGGTTGCTGGATCTCGGCTCATGATGCCCAGTGCCGCGTCGACAGGATCGTTGGCGAACCAGCCGGTCTCCTTGCCCTGGAACTGGCCGTAAAGATCCCAGACATCGCGATCCTTCTTCTCGGCGGCCACCATGTCGTCGGTGACGTCCGCCAGAAACTGCGGGGAGTATCCGCTGCCCTGCTGCATGAGCGTGGCCAGGCTCTGATAGCCGCGCACCTTCTGGTCGTGGCCGATGCCGATGACATTCGTCTTGTTCGTGGCCGATTCGAGGTCGAACTTTTCCACCCCAGCCTTCTTGAGGCCCTCGCGCCAACCGTCGTAGAAGGTCGCATCGGATGTCTTCATCCAGTCCTGGTACGACTTGGAGTATTCCGCTGAACCGTATTTCAACGGCTTGCCGTCCTGGCCCTTGAAGTCTGGGACGCGGGTGGCCGAGGCCAGGGTGCCGGCCAGCCCCGTCTCGAGGGTCAGGTAATCGGCTTTGTGTTTCTTGTCGGCGACATAGGCCAGATCATTCAGCTTGTTGGTGAACTTGATGGTGTTGTCCGCGCCGAGGCTGCTGAGAAGCGTCTGGCTGAACGCTTTGTCGTGGTCGTTGTCGCGGAAGAGGCGCTGCATCTCCGCCATGTCCTTGGCGTCGAGGTGACCGGTGGAGTTGAGCTTGGTCGCCAGCTCGTACGCTTCCTTGGCCTCGACCTTCTCGATGTCGCCCTCGGCGTTCGCGTTGAAGCCGTGGGGCGTGCCGTCGAGGAGATCCGGTGTCGCGTCCTGGACCGCGGTCGTCAGTGCCAGCTTGACGCCCTGGTCCGCGTCGTCGAAGGCGCGGACCGCTTCGGCTATGCGCTGGTTCCACGAATTCTCGGCTTTGGCGATCGCCGTCGGGGCGTCGGGGTCGTGCAGGACGGCGGGGTCGTCGCGCTTGGTCCAGGTCGCGCGCCCGTCGTCGCCGATCCTCATGTGGTCCTTCTCGGCATCGGCGACCGCCGACTTCAGCTTCCCCCGCAACTCCGTGAACTGCGCGTGCGCGTCCCGCAGTAGGGAGGCGATCGCGCGGGCCTCCTTCGCCGCCGCCGTGTATTGGTCGTGCGTCAGCTGCATGGCCGACTTGCCCGCGAGGTTGGCCTGGCCGGTCCAGGAGCCGTCGGTGGTGATGGCCTTGACCTGGCTCTCGTAGTCCTTCTGCACGGACTCGAACTTCTTCGCCGCCGTGTCCCACTGCTCGGCCGCGGTTGTGAGGAGGGCGAGGTCCGTCGTCAGGACCTGGTGGTACGTGAGCATGGTGATCCTGAGCCCCTCAGTAGTCCGCTACGCGCGACGGGAAGGGCGGGTTGGCCGTCAGCGGGCCGCCCCCGCCGGGGCCGCCCGGTTTAAGGAGCGAGAACTGTCCTGCGATGCCCGCGTCCGTGCCGGTGAACAGCCGGGTCGTGCCGCTCAGCGCCGCCTTGTCGGCGGCGAGGCGGGCCTGGAGGGACTTCACCGACGCGCGCCAGCCCTTCAGGGCCTCGCTGATGCCGGCGCCGGTGGCCCAGTCCTTGAAGCCCCGCGCCGCAGCCTCGGACGTCTCGTCCGCCACCCGGCCGGCGGCCTGCGAGTCCGGTTCTATGTGCTGTTCCAGGGCCGATACAGCGGACCGTTTCTTCGCGGCCGAGGAAGAGAGGTCCGGCCCCCCACCGGCTCCGCCGCCCGGCACCCCGTTCAGCTGCGTCCGCGTCACCGCGTCGGCGCGTAGCTCTGCCCACTCGTTCTCGAACGTCACGATCCCCCCAGATCGTCGCCAAGTCACCTATATGACAAGGCATTCGTGCGTTCGAAGCTAACAAGGGTGGTGCGTGTGACGCACCACCCTTGTTGATCTCTTGGCGGATTCCTACCGCCCGTCTCCTACTGCTCCGGCACCCACCCCACCTGCACCAGCGGCGTCCCCCGCCGGCGTGAGACGAAGAAGCCGCGGCCCGGGGGCATCGGGCGCGGGCGGACGCCGCCGAGGATGTCGCCCTCGCCCGGGTCGCCGGACAGGACGACGCCCTGCGCGCCCAGCTCCTTCACCCGCTGCATAAAGGGTTCGAACATGGAGCGCGACGCGCCCGCCGAGTTCCGGGCGACGATGAAGTGGACGCCCACGTCCCGAGCGAACGGCAGGTTCTCCGTGAGCACCGCCAGCGGGTTCCCGCCGCCTCCTGTCGCGACGAGCTCGTAGTCGTCGACGATGACGAAGAAGCGCGGGCCCGACCACCAGCTCCGGTCGCGCAGCTGCTGCGGGGTGACGCCGGGCTGGGGTGCGCGGCGTTCCATCAGGCCGTTGAGGGCGTTGGCGTGGAGGGTGAGGGACGAGGCGATCGGGGCGTACTCCAGGAGGTGGGTGTCCGGGATGACGTCCAGGAGGGAGCGCCGGTAGTCGCCGACGACGATCTTCGCCTCGTCCGGGCCGTAGCGCTCGGTGAGCTGCTTGGCGATCAGGCGCAGCAGCGCCGTCTTGCCGGATTCGCTCTCGCCGAGGACGAGGAAGAAGGGGTCGGTCTCGAAGTCGACGAAGACGGGTTCCAGGTTGGTCTCGTCGAGGCCGATGGCCACGCCGCGCTCCGGGAACTCGGAGCCCTTCGGCAGCTCGTCCGCCCGCAGCATGCGCGGCAGCAGCCGGACGCGCGGCGCACTCGGCCCGGTCCAGGCGGTGCCGACCGCCGTGAGCAGGGCGGCTGTCGCGTCCGTCAGTGTCGCCGGGTCGCTGCCGCCGTCGATCCGGGGCTGGCCGGCCATGAAGTGGAGCTTCTCGGGGAGCTGGCCGCGCCCGGGGACGCCGGCCGGGACGTTGGCGGCGACCTTGCGGTCGAACTCCGAGTCCATCGTGTCGCCGAGGCGCAGCTCCAGACGGCTGAGGAGCTGGTCCTTGAGGGCGGGGCGGACCTCCATGTTGCGGGAGGCGGTTACCACGACGTGGACGCCGTAGCCGAGGCCGCGCGCCGCGATGTCCGTGACGACGCCTTCCAGCAGCTCGTACTCCTGCTTGAAGCTGCCCCATCCGTCGACCAGGAGGAAGACGTCCCCCCAGCCCTCGTCGGCGAAGTCGCCGGCGGCCCTGCGCCGCCGGTAGGTGGCGATGGAGTCGATGCCCCGCGCGCGGAAGAACTCCTCGCGGCGGGCCAGGATGCCCGCGACCTCGGCGACCGTGCGGCGTACGCGCTCCGGGTCGAGGCGGGAGGCGACGCCGCCGACGTGCGGCAGGCCGTCGACGGCGCTCATGCCGCCACCACCGAAGTCGAGTCCGTAGAACTGCACCTCGGCGGGGGTGTGGGTGAGCGCGAAGGAGGTCACCAGGGTGCGCAGCAGCGTCGACTTGCCCGACTGGGGGCCGCCGACGACGAGCATGTGGCCCGCCGCCCCCGAGAAGTCCCGGTGGAGGACGTCGCGGCGCTGTTCGAAGGGCTTGTCGACGATGCCCAGCGGTACCACGAGCCGGCCCTGGCGCGAGGGGTCGGAGGCCGTCAGACCCCGGCCCGGCACCTCGGCCAGCGGCGGTAGCAGCTGGTCGAGGGACGGCGCCCGGTCCAGCGGGGGCAGCCACACCTGGTGGGCCGGCGGGCCCTGGCCCTCCAGCCGTCGTACGACCACGTCGAGGACGGTGTCGGCGAAGGTGTCGTCCTCCGGACGCGCCGACGCCGGGAGGGACGGAGGGGGCGCGTACGTCACCGGCACCGGCGCCGCGGTGAAGAGCGCCGGGCGCCGCTCGACCGGCAGCGCCCCGCCGTCCGCGCCGGCCGGTCCGCCCGCCCGGTACGTGCCGGAGACGTACGCGGCCTTGAACCGGGTCATCTCGTCCGTGCCGAACTTCAGATAGCCCGACCCCGGCACCGTCGGCAGGTGGTAGGCGTCCGGCACGCCCAGCGCCGTACGCGACTCGGCGGCCGAGAACGTGCGCAGACCGACGCGGTACGACAGGTACGTCTCCAGCCCGCGCAGCCGGCCCTCCTCCAGTCGCTGCGAGGCCAGCAGCAGATGGACGCCCAGGGAGCGGCCGATCCGGCCGATCTGGATGAACATGTCGATGAAGTCCGGCTTGGCCGTCAACAGCTCGCTGAACTCGTCGATCACCAGGACGAGTGAAGCCAGGGGCTCCAGGGCGGCGCCCGCGGCCCGCGCCTTCTCGTAGTCGTGGACGTTGGCGTAGTTGCCCGCCGACCTCAGCAGCTCCTGGCGGCGCTGGAGCTCGCCCGTGATGGAGTCGCGCATGCGGTCGACCAGGGTCAGGTCGTCGGCGAGGTTGGTGATGACGGCCGCGACGTGCGGCAGCCCGGACATCCCCGCGAAGGTCGCGCCGCCCTTGAAGTCCGCGAGGACGAAGTTCAGCGTCTCCGAGGAGTGGGTGACCGCGAGGCCCAGCACCAGCGTGCGCAGCAGCTCGGACTTGCCCGAGCCCGTGGCGCCCACGCACAGGCCGTGCGGGCCCATGCCGTCCTGCGCGGCCTCTTTCAGGTCGAGCATCACGGGCGCGCCGTCCTCGCCGACGCCGATCGGCACGCGCAGCCGCTCGGCGGGCGTGCGCGGCCGCCAGGTGCGGGCGACGTCCACCGCGCCGGCGTCGCCCAGCCCCAGCAGCTCCGTGAAGTCCCAGTTGGCCAGCAGCGGCTCGTCCTCCTCGCCACTGCCGGGACGCAGCGGCGCGAGCTGTCGCGCGAGCGCCTCGGCGGCCTCGGGGGACAGCGTGTCCGGCACCCCGTCGTACGCCGCCGCCTGCGACCGCAGCCGCAGCGCGCCCGGCGCCACGCTGATGGCCAGCCCGCCCCGCAGCTCGTCCAGTCCGCCCGGCACGACCTCCACGACGGTGACGCCCTGCAAGCCCTCCGGCGAGGCGAAGAGCGAGTCCGGCGGCACCGCGGCGCCCTCCAGGAACAGCACCACGTGCGGCTGCTCCACCAGGGGGCGGGTGTCACGGCCGAAGCGGGGACGCCCCTCCAGGCGCGGTGCCAGCAGCTCCTCCAGCTCGCCGAGGTCGTCGCCGATCAGCCGGCGCGTGCCCGCCCCGTCGGCCGTGCCCGGCAGCTGCACGTGCGGCAGCCACTTCGTCCACTCCCAGCGGGCCGCCGCGCCGCGCCCCGCCACCACGGCGACGACCAGGTCCTCGGGGGAGTGCAGCGCGGCCAGCTGGGCGACGAGCGCCCGCGCGCAGCCGTGCACCGTGTCGGGGTCCCCCGAGAGGGTGACGTGGTAGAAGGCGCGCAGCGACACCGCCATGGGCAGCCCGTCCAGCGAGCCGTGCACGGCCAGGAAGCGCTGCATCGCGCCCGCCGTGAGCGGCTCCAGCTGGTCTATGGGCGCCGTCTCCGGGGCCACCAGTGGCGTCGCGAGCCGCTGCGCGCCCAGCCCGACGCGCACCTGCGCGAAGTCGTCGTCGGCAGTCCGCCGCTCCCAGACGCGGGAGCCCTCGGCGACCACCGACCACAGCTGGTCGGGGGAGGGGTGGAGATAGAGCTGGGCGTCGCGCTGCGCCCGCGCCGTGCGCCGCACGGTACGCCGGGTCTGCGCGAGGTATCTGAGGTAGTCGCGGCGCGCGTCCGCCATCTGCCCCTGCGTGCCCTGACGGTGCCGAACGACCATGGCGACGGTCATCCCGAGCGTCGACATCATCATCAGGACGCCCATGATCTTCATCATGGGGTTGGCGCCCGGCATGAAGAAGTAGACCATCGACGAGGCCATGCCCAGCGTGGGGAGCAGCTGCATCAGGAAGCCCTCCTGACGGCCGCGCGGCAGCTCCGGAGGAGCCTCCAGCCGCAGTTCCTCGCTCGGCAGCTCGGGCGGCAGGGCCCGAGGCTGGCGTTTGACGACGACCTGGGTCACGGAACGGCTCAACCCCTCTGCACCGAGGGGCCGTTTCCCGCCCGGCGCCCCTGTGGCCCCGGCCGCCCCTCGCGAGACGGTGATCCTATCGGCGTACAGGAGTTCGCCCCCGGTAGGGTGACCAGCCGCGAGTGCCACCGTTGGTGACCACCCGTCGGCCAAACCTCGGAATCAGCAGCAAACCAGCAGCAAAAAAGACACCACCGACAGCATCAGGGGGCAATCCGGGTGAGTACGTCCGCCACGACCGGCTTCTGTCGGGTGACCGTCGTCGCGCCCGACAGCCGCGTCGACGTCGCCCTCCCCGAGGACCTCCCCGTCGCCGACGTCCACCCCGAGATCCTCCGGCTGACCGGAGGCGCCCAGCCCGTGGGCACGCCCACCGGCTACCACCTCGTCCGCCGCGACGGCACCGTCCTCGACGGCGCCCGTACCCTCGCGGCCCAGCGCGTCCTCGACGGCGAGATCCTCACCCTGCGCCCGTTCGCGGAATCCCTGCCGCCCGCCGTCCACGACGACGTCTCCGACGCCGTCGCCACGGCCGTCTCCGGCGACCGCGCCCTGTGGAACACCGGCATGCTGCGGGCCGCGGGCCTCACCGGCGCCGCCCTGCTGCTCGTCCTCCTGGGCCTCGTCCTCTGGTACGCCGACCCCGCGCGCCACGACGCGCACGGCCTGCCCGGCATCGTCGCCGGCGCCGTGGCCGTCCTCCTGACCGCCTACGCGGGCGTACGGGCCCGGGTCTACCGGGACCGCGGCCCGGCCGTCGCCCTGGGCCTGGCGGCCGTACCGCACCTGCTGATCGCCGGGTCCGGCATCGTCGGCCCCGCAGCGGGCGAGGGAGCCGGACGCCTCCAGTTCCTGCTCGGCTGCGCGACCGTCCTGATCGCCTCCGTCGTCCTCGTCGCCGTCACCCCCCGCGGCGACGCCCCCTTCGTCGCCACCGTCGTGACCTCCGCCACCGGCGTCCTGGCCACCTTCGGGATGATCCTCACCGGCGCCGCGCCCTCCGCCGCGGCCGCCGTCTGCGCCGTCGCCGCGATCGGCGCCCTCGCCTTCCTCCCCGCCCTCTCGGCCCGCGCCGCCCGGCTGCCCATCGGCTACACGGCGCCCCGCGCCGCCGGCGACGACCTGGACGCGCCCCGGAGCGGCGCCGACACCGCGCCCGTCGACGCCGAGCGCGTCGCCGCGCGGGCCCGCCGGGGCCACGAGCTGCTGCTCGGCCTCGTGGGCGGCTGCTCGGCCGTCGTCGTCGGCTCGGCCGCCGTCCTCTCCTTCTCCGCCGGCCCCTGGGCCCCGGCCCTCGCCCTCGCCGCCGGGCTCGCCATGACCCTGCGCGCCCGGCTCTTCCGCTACACCTCGCAGGTCGCCACCGTCCTCGGCGCGGGCCTGGCCGGGCTTGCCCTGCTCGTCCTCGGCCTGGCCCTGCGCCCGCTCTCCGGAGCTCACGGTGGCGCTTCCGACATCCGTACGGTCTGGATCACCGTGGCCGTCGCCGCCGTGGCGGCCCTGCTCACCGCCGTCGCGCTGATCATCCCCCGCAAGGGGCTGTCACCCTTCTGGGGGAGAGCCTCCGACATGGTCGAGAACGCCGTCCTGCTCGCCCTCGTCCCCCTCTGTCTCGCCGTTCTCGACGTCTATGCGAGGGCGCGCGGCCTCGCGGGCAGCTGACCTGCGCGGGGCCGCGCCCCAGGGCCGGAATCAGGCCCCCGGGCTGGTACTGTGTCCAGTGGCCGTTTGTGTACGCGCCTCCGGAACGCCCGCCAGGGCATCTGGGGACAGCGCCCAGCGGACCCCGCCTCCCGAGTAACGGAAGCTCTCCTGAGACAGAGACCAGGGGCACTCGGTGGCCAAAAAGAGACTCAGAAGGAGTACGCGTGTCGCTCGACGCCGCTACGAAGAAGCAGATCATGGCCGAGTTCGCCACCAAGGAGGGCGACACCGGCTCCCCCGAGGTCCAGGTCGCGCTGCTCACCCGCCGCATCTCCGACCTGACGGGTCACCTCAAGACCCACAAGCACGACCACCACTCCCGTCGTGGCCTGCTGATCCTGGTCGGCCAGCGTCGCCGTCTGCTTCAGTACCTGGCCAAGAAGGACATCACGCGCTTCCGCGCCCTGGTCGAGCGCCTCGGCATCCGCCGCGGTGCCGCGGGCGCCAAGTAAGACGCCATGAAGGGGGCGGTTCCCACATCCTGGGGGCCGCTCCCTTTGCGTATCTCGTGGGACGCAAAAGCTTTGTAATCTGGATCCCACAACGCGAAACCGTATGAGGAGGAGCGCTCCGCTCGCCGCCGGTCCTCGGTAGTGGCCCCCGGATCAGGGAATCCGGGTGCTTCGATCGAAGACCGGCCAGCCGAGACGCCCCTCCGCCAACGTCACCGCCACACGGGCGGTGACGCAGAAGAGGAGATATCCCTGGTGGAGAACGAGACCCACTACGCCGAGGCCGTCATCGACAACGGCGCCTTCGGCACCCGCACCATCCGCTTCGAGACCGGCCGTCTGGCCCGTCAGGCCGCCGGCTCCGCCGTGGCCTACCTGGACGACGACACCATGGTGCTGTCGGCCACGACCGCGTCGAAGAGGCCCAAGGACCAGCTCGACTTCTTCCCCCTCACGGTGGACGTCGAGGAGCGGATGTACTCGGCCGGCAAGATCCCCGGCTCCTTCTTCCGCCGTGAGGGCCGCCCCTCCGAGGACGCGATCCTCACCTGCCGTCTGATCGACCGCCCGCTGCGCCCGTCCTTCAAGAAGGGCCTGCGCAACGAGATCCAGGTCGTCGCCACGGTCATGGCCCTCAACCCGGACCATGTCTACGACGTCATCGCGATCAACGCCGCCTCCTGCTCCACGCAGCTGGCCGGCCTGCCCTTCTCCGGCCCGGTCGGCGGCGTCCGCGTCGCGCTGATCAAGGGCCAGTGGGTGGCCTTCCCGACCCACACCGAGCTCGAGGACGCCGTCTTCGACATGGTGGTCGCGGGCCGCACCCTGGAGGACGGCGACGTCGCGATCATGATGGTCGAGGCCGAGGCCACCGAGAAGACCATCCAGCTCGTCAAGGACGGCGCCGAGGCGCCGACCGAGGAGATCGTCGCCGCCGGTCTCGACGCCGCGAAGCCCTTCATCAAGGTGCTCTGCAAGGCCCAGGCCGAGCTCGCCGCGAAGGCCGCCAAGCCGACCGCCGAGTTCCCGATCTTCCTCGACTACGAGGACGACGTCCTGGAGGCGCTGACCGCCGCCGTCCGCACCGAGCTGGCCCAGGCGCTCACCATCGCCGGCAAGCAGGAGCGCGAGGCCGAGCTGGACCGCGTCAAGGAGGTCGCCGCCGAGAAGCTGCTCCCGCAGTTCGAGGGCCGCGAGAAGGAGATCTCCGCCGCGTACCGCTCGCTCACCAAGGCCCTGGTCCGTGAGCGCGTCATCAAGGACAAGGTCCGCATCGACGGCCGCGGTGTCACCGACATCCGCACCCTCGCCGCCGAGGTCGAGGCCATCCCGCGCGTCCACGGCTCCGCCCTGTTCGAGCGCGGCGAGACCCAGATCCTGGGTGTCACCACGCTCAACATGCTCCGCATGGAGCAGCAGCTGGACACGCTGTCGCCGGTGACGCGCAAGCGTTACATGCACAACTACAACTTCCCGCCGTACTCCGTCGGCGAGACCGGCCGCGTCGGTTCGCCGAAGCGCCGCGAGATCGGCCACGGCGCCCTGGCCGAGCGGGCCATCGTGCCCGTGCTGCCGACGCGCGAGGAGTTCCCCTACGCCATCCGCCAGGTCTCCGAGGCGCTGGGCTCCAACGGCTCGACCTCCATGGGCTCGGTCTGCGCCTCCACCATGTCGCTGCTGAACGCCGGTGTGCCCCTGAAGGCCCCGGTCGCCGGTATCGCCATGGGCCTGATCTCCCAGGAGATCAACGGCGAGACCCACTACGTCGCCCTCACCGACATCCTCGGTGCGGAGGACGCCTTCGGCGACATGGACTTCAAGGTCGCCGGCACCAAGGAGTTCGTGACCGCCCTCCAGCTCGACACCAAGCTGGACGGCATCCCGGCCTCCGTCCTGGCCGCGGCCCTCAAGCAGGCCCGCGACGCCCGCCTCCACATCCTCGACGTGATGATGGAAGCGATCGACACGCCGGACGAGATGTCCCCGAACGCCCCGCGGATCATCACCGTCAAGATCCCCGTGGACAAGATCGGTGAGGTCATCGGCCCCAAGGGCAAGATGATCAACCAGATCCAGGAGGACACCGGCGCCGAGATCACGATCGAGGACGACGGCACCATCTACATCGGTGCCGCCGACGGCCCGGCCGCCGAGGCCGCCCGCGCCACGATCAACGGCATCGCCAACCCGACCATGCCGGAGGTCGGCGAGCGCTACCTGGGTACGGTCGTCAAGACCACCACCTTCGGTGCGTTCGTCTCCCTGCTCCCGGGCAAGGACGGCCTGCTGCACATCTCGCAGATCCGCAAGCTCGCCGGTGGCAAGCGCGTGGAGAACGTCGAGGATGTCCTCGGTGTCGGCGCCAGGGTCCAGGTCGAGATCGCCGAGATCGACCAGCGCGGCAAGCTCTCCCTGATCCCCGTGATCGAGGGCGAGGACGGCGACGAGGCTGCTAAGGACGAGTCCGCCAAGTGACGTCCCGTAGTACACGGAAGACGGCCCGCCCCTCCTCGGAGGGGCGGGCCGTCGCCCGTACCCAAACGCTTCTCAAGGGCGAGAACGGCATCGGCACCGTCCGCCGGACCACCCTCCCGGGCGGTCTGCGCGTGGTCACCGAGACCCTGCCGTCCGTCCGCTCCGCGACCTTCGGCATCTGGGCGAACGTCGGCTCCCGCGACGAGACCCCGGCCCTCAACGGCGCCACGCACTACCTCGAGCACCTCCTCTTCAAGGGCACGGCCAAGCGCAGCGCCCTCGACATCTCCGCCGCCCTGGACGCGGTCGGCGGCGAGATGAACGCCTTCACGGCCAAGGAGTACACCTGCTACTACGCGCGGGTTCTCGACACCGATCTGCCGCTGGCCATAGACGTCGTCTGTGACATGCTCACCGGCTCGCTGATCGACCCGGCCGACGTCGACGCCGAGCGCGGGGTGATCCTCGAAGAGATCGCCATGACCGAGGACGACCCCGGCGACTGCGTCCACGACCTGTTCGCGCACACCATGCTGGGCGACACCCCCCTCGGCCGCCCGGTCCTGGGCACCGTCGACACGATCAACGCCCTGACCAGGGACCAGGTCGCCCGCTTCTACAAGAAGCACTACGACCCGACCCACCTGGTCGTGGCCGCCGCCGGCAACGTCGACCACGCCAAGGTCGTCCGCCAGGTCCGCGCCGCCTTCGAGAAGGCCGGCGCCCTGGGCCGCACGGACGCCGTGCCGATGGACCCCCGCGCCGGCGCGAAGACGATCCGCACGGCCGGCCGGGTGGAGGTGCTGGGCCGCAGGACCGAGCAGGCGCACGTCGTCCTCGGCATGCCCGGCATCTCCCGCATCGACGAGCGCCGCTGGGCCCTCGGCGTGCTCAACACCGCCCTCGGCGGCGGCATGAGCTCGCGGCTCTTCCAGGAAGTCCGGGAGAAGCGCGGCCTCGCCTACTCCGTCTACTCCTACACCTCGGGCTTCGCCGACTGCGGCCTCTTCGGCGTCTACGCCGGCTGCCGCCCCAACCAGGTCCACGACGTGCTGCGGATCTGCCGCGACGAGCTGGACAAGGTCGCGAGCGAAGGCCTGTCGGACGAGGAGATCAGCCGCGCCATCGGCCAGCTCTCCGGCTCCACGGTGCTCGGCCTGGAGGACACGGGCGCGCTGATGAACCGCATCGGCAAGAGCGAGCTGTGCTGGGGCGACCAGATGTCGGTCTCCGACATGCTGGCCCGCATCGCCGCCGTGACCCCGGACGAGATCCGCGAGGTGGCCCGTGATGTCCTGGGGCAGCGTCCTTCGCTGTCCGTGATCGGCCCGCTGAAGGACAAGCAGGCCGCCCGCCTGCACGAGGCCGTTTCGTAAAACCGCCCCGGCCGGCAGCACCGCCGGCCGGGCACACGAGGGGAAGCAGGGACGATGAGCAAGCTGCGCGTGGCGGTCGTCGGCGCCAAGGGCCGGATCGGCTCCGAGGCCGTCCGGGCCGTGGAAGCCGCCGACGACATGGAGCTGGTGGCCGCGCTCGGCCGGGGCGACCGGCTGGAGGCCCTGACCGAGGCGGGCGCCCAGGTCGTGGTCGAGCTGACGCACCCGGACTCGGTGATGGACAACCTCGAGTTCTGCGTCCGCAACGGCATCCACGCCGTCGTCGGCACCACCGGCTGGACCGAGGACCGCCTCGCGAAGCTCACCTCCTGGCTGGAGGCGTCGCCGGAGACCGGTGTGCTCATCGCCCCGAACTTCTCCATCGGCGCGGTCCTCACCATGACCTTCGCCCAGAAGGCCGCCCGCTTCTTCGAGTCCGTCGAGGTCGTCGAGCTCCATCACCCGAACAAGGCGGACGCCCCCTCCGGCACCGCCACCCGCACCGCGCAGCTCATCGCCGCCGCGCGGCGCGAGGCCGGCTGCGCCCCCCAGCCCGACGCCACCACCACGGCCCTGGAGGGCGCGCGCGGCGCCGACGTCGACGGGGTGCCCGTCCACTCCGTCCGGCTGCGCGGCCTCCTCGCCCACCAGGAGGTGCTGCTCGGCGACACCGGTGAGACGCTCACCATCCGGCACGACTCGCTGCACCACAGCTGCTTCATGCCGGGCATCCTGCTGGGCGCCCGTCGCGTCGTCTCCACACCGGGCCTGACGTTCGGCCTGGAACACTTCCTGGACCTGGGCTGAGCACGTGCGCGCAAAGATCGTCTACTTCGCCCTGGCCGCCGTCCTGGTCGTCTACTTCGTCCTGGTCGGCAGCCGCGGCGTGATGCTCATCCAGCAGGGCACCGTCATCACCGTCACCTTCGGGCTGGCCGTGATGATCCTGCCGTTCATCGGGGCCTGGTTCCTGTACCGGACCACCAAGTTCGCCCGCGACGCCAACCGGCTGGCCCGCGAGCTCGAGGCCGAGGGCGGGCTCCCGGTCGACGAGCTCGTACGGACGCCCGGCGGACGGATCGACCGGGACTCGGCGGACGAGGTCTTCGCCCGCCGCAAGGACGAGACGGAGCGGACCCCGGGCGACTGGCGCTGCTGGTTCCGCCTCGCGGTCGCCTACCACGACGCCCGCGACACCCCCAGGGCCCGCAAGGCCATGCAGCGGGCGATCGCCCTGCACGACGGCAAGCAGATCACCGCCACGGGCGCCTGAGACGGCGAAGGGCCGGGGCACGAAGCCCCGGCCCTTCCGTCATCCGCTTGCCGCTACGCCGTGAACCACGCCGGACTACGCCGTGAACGCGGCCACCCGGTCCTCGACGGCGTCCGCCGCCGTCGCGAAGGCCTGCGGCCGCCCCACGAAATCGGCGTTCCGGTCGGTCACCAGCACGGGCAGCGTCCCGCCGTCCGTACGCCGCACCACGAGCGCCTGCCCCTGCGTGGTACGCGGCGTCCCCACCACCCGCACCGGCTGCTGCACGGTCCGCACCTCGGCCACCTCGGCCCACGACAGCGTCACACCGCGCAGCATTCGCTGCTGACGCAGCCCGTGCGGGCTCACCCAGATGCCCGTACGCACCATCCGCACCGCGACCGTGATCAGCACGGCGGCGATCGCGAAGCAGACGCCCGCGCCGGGCAGTGCTCCCGCCGCGGCGATGATCACACCGGACACCAGGACGTACGCGGCCAGCAGAAGCAGCATCGCCGCGCCCCCCACCCGCAGCGGACCGGGGTGGTACGGGCGCCGCCAACGGCGGTGGTCCTCGTACAGGTCCTCTGAGGCGAGGAGCGCGGCGATGGTGTCGGTGGCGCTCTTCTTGGCGGTCGTGGTCGTCTCGGTCGGTGTCGCGAGCTCGCCGTCGCGTTCGGCTGTCGAGAAGGGCAGGGGCACGACGGGTTCCTCATTCCGATACACACGGTCGAACGACTGTGCGCGGTGAGGGTACCCGCTGTGTAACGGCCCGGGCTCAGCGACCCGCGTTGGCCTCGGACTTCTGGCTGTGCCCGGGGTTCTGCCGACCCGTCTCCAGTGACGGCATTCCGAACAGCAGCGCGCCTATCAGCCCCGCGGCCACCGTCAGCCCCACCAGCGTCCGGCCGAGTAGCTCCGAACGACTGGCACCGCCTCGGGGCGGCGGGGTGACGTTGCTGCGGTAGCGCTCGGCCTCGGCGACGAAGGCGAACGGCACGGGCTCTCGCCGGCGGAACATGGTGGGCTCTCCTAGGAACCTCGAAAGTGTGCTGTCACATCTGAAGACGCTCGAAACGGGCAATGGGTGCCCGTTTCTCCATAACTTCTGTGAAAAATATCAACTGGCGTCCCGGGCCTTCCTGTGGCATCGGGCTTCCGGGCGATCCGGGGTGCTCCGGGGTGCTCCGGAGCCCCCGCCCCGGGCCGGTGTCGGCCCGTTGTCAGTGGTGGCCCTTAGGCTTGGCGGCGGCCAAGCACAGCAGCAAAAGGAAGGACCCCGCCGGTGAGCGACACCCCCACCGAGGATCTGAAGCCCAGGTTCCGCAGCGATGTGACCGTCGAGCTGGTCAAGCACAGCGCGGCCGACTCGGACGTGCTGTGGGCGGCCCGGGTCTCCACGGCCGGCGAGCAGTCCCTCGAAGAGATCACCAAGGACCCCGAGCGGTCCAAGGGGCTCATCAACTACCTGATGCGCGACCGTCACGGCAGCCCCTTCGAGCACAACTCGATGACTTTCTTCATCAGCGCCCCGATCTTCGTCTTCCGCGAGTTCATGCGGCACCGCGTCGGCTGGTCCTACAACGAGGAGTCCGGCCGCTACCGCGAGCTGGAGCCGGTCTTCTACGTCCCCGGGGACTCCCGCAAGCTGGTCCAGGAGGGCCGCCCGGGCAAGTACGTCTTCGTCGAGGGCACTCAGGCTCAGCACGAGCTCACCGGCCGCGCGATGGAGGACAGCTACCGCCAGGCGTACGAGGCGTACCAGGAGATGCTGGCCGCCGGTGTCGCCCGCGAGGTCGCCCGATCGGTCCTTCCGGTCGGGCTCTTCTCCTCGATGTACGCCACGTGCAACGCCCGCTCCCTGATGCACTTCCTCGGCCTGCGCACCCAGCACGAGCTGGCGAAGGTCCCCTCCTTCCCCCAGCGGGAGATCGAGATGGTGGGCGAGAAGATGGAGGCGGAGTGGGCCAAGCTCATGCCGCTCACCTACGACGCCTTCAACAAGAACGGTCGCGTCGCCCCGTAGGGCGGTCCGACCAGCGGTGACGCGCTGCTACCGGGCCAGTGGGCAAGGTGTCCGTATTGCGGCGTTTCATCACCTTCATCTACGCTGAAAAAACGGACCCGGCACTGCTTGAACCCCCGAGCAGGCAGTGCCGGGATCCCTTTAGGCACTCCCCGAGGGGGTACCTCACGGTGAGCAACGAGTAGCGTGACCCTCATGGCTCCGACCTCCACACCGCAGACGCCCTTCGGGCGGGCCCTGACCGCCATGGTCACGCCCTTCACCGCCGAAGGCGCCCTCGACCTCGACGGCGCTCAGCGCCTCGCCGCCCACCTTGTGGACGCAGGCAACGACGGCCTTGTCGTCAATGGCACCACCGGTGAGTCCCCGACCACCAGCGATGCGGAGAAAGCCCAGCTCGTACGCGCCGTGGTCGAAGCGGTCGGCGACCGCGCCCACGTCGTCGCCGGAGCCGGCACCAACGACACCCGTCACAGCATCGAGCTGGCCCGCGCCGCCGAGCAGGCGGGCGCCCACGGCCTCCTCGTGGTCACGCCCTACTACAACAAGCCCCCGCAGGAGGGCCTGCGCCGTCACTTCACGGCGGTCGCGGACGCCACGGAACTGCCCGTGATGCTCTACGACATCCCCGGCCGCAGCGGCGTCGAGATCGAGACCGAGACGATGGTCCGTCTCGCCGAGCACCCGCGCATCGTCGCCAACAAGGACGCCAAGGGCGACCTCGGCGCGGCGAGCTGGGCCATGGCTCGCTCGGGCCTCGCCTGGTACTCCGGCGACGACATGCTCAACCTGCCGCTGCTGTCCATCGGCGCCGTGGGCTATGTCTCCGTCGTCGGCCACCTCGTCGCCACCGAGCTCCGCGCGATGCTGGAGGCGCACCGCTCCGGTGACGTCGACAAGGCAGCCGAGATCCACCGGCGCCTGCTCCCCGTGTACACCGGCGTGTTCCGCACCCAGGGCGTGATCACCACCAAGGCCGCACTCGCCCTCCAGGGCCTGCCCGCCGGCCCGCTGCGACTGCCTCTCGTCGGTCTCACGGACGAGCAGACCGAGCAGCTCAAGAGCGATCTCGCCGCCGGCGGGGTACAGCTCTAACACCCAGACTTCAAAACTGAAGATCGACAAAAACTGCAAGTGCACGAATGTCATGCGCGCCATGTGTCCGAAGAGGCATGTGGCGTGCGTGGTGAGGAGAGTCTTTTGAGCCACCCGCACCCTGAACTCGGCGCGCCGCCGAAGCTCCCCAAGGGCGGCCTGCGCGTCACCCCGCTCGGCGGTCTCGGTGAGATCGGCCGCAATATGACGGTCTTCGAATACGACGGCCGTCTCCTGATCGTCGACTGCGGAGTGCTTTTCCCCGAGGAGGAGCAGCCCGGAGTCGATCTGATCCTGCCGGACTTCTCGTCCATCAGGGACCGCCTCGACGACATCGAGGGCATCGTGCTCACGCACGGCCACGAGGACCACATCGGCGGCGTCCCCTTCCTGCTCCGCGAGAAGCCGGACATCCCCCTCATCGGCTCCAAGCTGACCCTCGCCCTGATCGAGGCCAAGCTCCAGGAGCACCGCATCCGCCCGTACACCCTCGAGGTCGCCGAGGGCGACCGCGAGCGGCTGGGCCCGTTCGACTGCGAGTTCATCGCGGTCAACCACTCCATCCCGGACGCCCTGGCCGTCGCCATCCGCACCCCCGCGGGCATGGTCGTGCACACCGGTGACTTCAAGATGGACCAGCTCCCGCTGGACGGCCGTCTCACCGACCTCCCCGCCTTCGCCAAGCTCGGCGAGGAGGGCATCGACCTGCTGCTCGTGGACTCCACCAACGCGGAGGTCCCCGGCTTCGTCCCGCCGGAGCGGGACATCTCCGGTGTCCTGCGCCAGGTCTTCGCGGGTGCGCAGAAGCGCATCATCGTGGCCAGCTTCGCCAGCCACGTCCATCGCATCCAGCAGATCCTCGACGCCGCCCACGAGTACGGGCGCCGCGTCGCCTTCGTCGGCCGCTCGATGGTCCGCAACATGGGCATCGCCCGTGACCTGGGCTATCTGCGGGTCCCGGCCGGTCTCGTCGTCGACGTCAAGACCCTCGACGACCTGCCGGACGACGAGGTCGTGCTCGTCTGCACCGGTTCCCAGGGCGAGCCGATGGCCGCGCTCTCGCGGATGGCCAACCGCGACCACCAGATCCGGATCGTCCGGGGCGACACCGTGATCCTCGCGTCGTCCCTGATCCCGGGCAACGAGAACGCGGTCTACCGCGTGATCAACGGCCTCACCCGCTGGGGCGCCAACGTCGTCCACAAGGGCAACGCCCGCGTGCACGTCTCGGGCCACGCCTCCGCCGGCGAGCTGCTGTACTTCTACAACATCTGCAAGCCGAAGAACCTGATGCCGGTCCATGGCGAATGGCGCCACCTGCGCGCCAACGCCGAGCTGGGCGCGCTGACGGGTATCCCGAAGGACCACATCGTCATCGCCGAGGACGGCGTCGTGGTGGACCTCGTGGACGGCAAGGCGAGGATCGTCGGCAAGGTGCAGGCCGGCTATGTGTACGTGGACGGCCTCTCGGTCGGCGACGTCACCGACGCCTCGCTCAAGGACCGCCGCATCCTCGGGGACGAGGGCATCATCTCCGTCTTCGTGGTCGTCGACAGCACGACCGGCAAGGTCGTCAGCGGCCCGCAGATCCAGGCCCGGGGCTCCGGTATCGAGGACGCGGCGTTCAACGCCGTCGTCCCGAAGATCGAGGAGGCCATCGCCAGGGCCGCCGCGGACGGCGTCGCCGAGCCCCACCAGCTCCAGCAGCTCGTCCGCCGTTCGGTGGGCAAGTGGGTGTCGGACAGCTACCGCCGCCGCCCGATGATCCTCCCGGTCGTCGTCGAGGTCTGACGCGGCATCAGCCGTATGGACGGCCGCCCCCGCTGCCGATTTGCATCGGGCGCGGCCGTCCAGTACGTTTACGGCTCCACCGCAGGGAACGCCAAAGCACTTCGAGTGCGAGCGGAGCTCCCGGAAAGCGAGTGGAAATCCGGCTCAGAGAAATCTGATAAAGTCGGGGAAGCCCGGTCCGACAGGGCGCTGGAAACGGAATTCGAACCGACTGCTTCGATTGAGAAGCGGAAGGAACGGAAAACGGATCTGGTAAGGTTGGAAACACCGAAGGGAAGCCCGGAGGAAAGCCCGAGAGGGTGAGTACAAAGGAAGCGTCCGTTCCTT
>NZ_JBEZUS010000002.1:573052-724755 GCF_040636475.1 Streptomyces sp. NPDC037389 | reverse complement strand
GCTGAAAGCATCTAAGCGGGAAGCCTGCTTCGAGATGAGGACTCCCACCCACTTGATGGGGTAAGGCTCCCAGTAGACGACTGGGTTGATAGGCCAGGTGTGGAAGACCGGTAACGGTTGGAGCTGACTGGTACTAATAGGCCGAGGGCTTGTCCTCAGTTGCTCGCGTCCACTGTGTTTGTTCTGAAATAACGAACAGTCCAAAGTGCCGGACTGGTTGGTTAATTTCATAGTGTTTCGGTGGTCATAGCGTTAGGGAAACGCCCGGTTACATTTCGAACCCGGAAGCTAAGCCTTTCAGCGCCGATGGTACTGCAGGGGGGACCCTGTGGGAGAGTAGGACGCCGCCGAACTATTATTCGAAAAAGCTCTGATGTATGAACCCCGGTTCATGCATCAGAGCTTTTTTGTTTTCATGATGAACTACGTGGCGTCATGTCCGGTTAACGTCGTGTGGGCAGCATCCCCGGCATGCGGACTGAAGAGAAGCTGGTCACCGCGGGGGTGGGGGCGGGGAGCGAGGTCATCGTTCCTTCGTATGCGACCGCTGGGGCTGCCGAGGCCGTCCGGAACGTCGGAGCCCTCCCCGTCTTCGCTGACATCGATCCCGTCACCTTCTGCCTCGACCCGGTTTCCGTGGCCGGCGCGGTGACATCGCGTACCACCGCCATCGTGCCCGTCTCCCTCTTCGGACACCCGGCCGACCTGGCCGCCTTGCGGCAGGCGGCTGCCGACGGCGCCGTGCCCGTCATCGAACACGCCGAAGACCTCGAACACATTGAGCGCATCGACCACATGGACCTCAACCGGCGCCGGGTCAACGCCGCCTATCTCGACGCCTGCCTCTCCGGAGTGGTGACACCCACGACCGCCCCCGGGTACGCGCACCGCTACGACTCCTACGTCGTCCGCGTCCCCGGCAACGGACGGCCCGACCGGGACGCCTTCGCCAGGGCGCTGCGGGCCCGTGGTGTCCGGTGCCACGTGCCCGTACAGACACCCGTGCACCGGCTGCCGTCGTTCATGCGGGAGTTGTGGCTCCCGGAGACCGAGCGGGCCGCTGACGAATGTCTGGCCCTGCCCATGGACGACATCTCGTCGCGCCGGGATCTCCAGCGGCTCGTATCCGCCTGCAACACACTCGGCGGGCTGCTTCCCGCCGCTGCCTGAGCGCTCCGCCCGGCAGTCAAAAGCGCGTACGAACATGGGGTATGCTTTATCTCGTTGCCGGCCCCAATAGCTCAGTCGGCAGAGCGTCTCCATGGTAAGGAGAAGGTCAACGGTTCGATTCCGTTTTGGGGCTCCGAAGAAAAGGCCCCCGCCTTATGGCGGGGGCCTTTTCCATTTCTCCGTCTCTCAGTCCTGACGCTCCGGCACCCGCATGGCCAGGATGGCCATGTCGTCGGAGGCGGGCTCGGCTGCGAAGCGTTCCACGGCGCGGAGAATACGTGCCGCGACCGCGCCGGCCGTCAGGCCCGTACAGGTCGTCAGAACGTCCGTCAGGCCGTCGTCGCCGAGCATGCGCGTGCCCTCGCGGCGCTCGGTGACGCCGTCCGTGACGCACAGCAGGACGTCTCCCGGGTCGAGGGTGACGGTCTGCTCGTACAGCTCCAGGTCCTCCATGACGCCCAGCAGCGGCTGCGGGTCCGCCGCGGGCTCCACCGTGCCGTCCTGGCGCAGGCGCAGCGGCAGCGGGTGACCGGCGCAGACGACCTTGAGGAGCGCGCTGCCGTCGGGCTGGGGGCGCAGCTCCCCGTAGAGGAGGGTGAGGAAGCGGCTGCGGGCGCCCTCGTCGAGGATGGCGGCGTTGAGGCGCTGGAGGACGGCGGGGCCGCCGAAGCCCTCGCGGGCGAGCAGGCGCAGGGCGTGGCGGGCGAGGCCGGTGACGGCCGCCGCCTCCGGGCCCGTGCCGCAGACGTCGCCGATGGCGAAGCCGTAGGCGCCGTCGCGGATGGGGAAGACGTCGTAGAAGTCGCCGCCGACCTCGTTGCCCTCGCCGGCCGCGCGGTAGATGACCTCGACCTCCACGCCGGGGACGTCCGGGAGCTCGGGCGGCAGGAGGCTGCGCTGGAGGCTCTGGCTGATGGCGGTGCGCTCGCTGTAGAGGCGGGCGTTGTCGAGGGCGAGGGCGGCCCGGCGGGAGAGGTCCTCGGCGAGTTCGAGGATCTCCTGGCGGAAGTGGTCGTCGCTGGGCTTGCCGAGGGTGAGCATGCCGATGACGCGGTTGCGGGCGACGAGCGGCAGGACCACGGTCTCGCCGCCGACGGCGGCCGCCGTGGCGAGGGAGGGGCCGGGGGCCGGGATGTCGCCCGTGGTGTCGGGGAGGCCGAGGCTGCGCAGGGAGGTGCGCAGGGCGGCGGCGTGGGCGGCCTCGGTGGGGGCCGTCCAGACGCGGGCGCCGGGGGTGGGGACCGGGTCGGGCGGGGCGACCTTGGACAGCAGGGCCTTGAGGCCGTCGATGCGGTCCTCGTCCTCGTGGAGGACGTAGGAGAGCTCGGGGTCCGAGCTCTGGTCGGCGATCGTGTAGACGGCGCACCAGGTGGCCAGGGTGGGGACGGTCATCTGGGCCATCAGGGCCAGGGTCTGGTCGCGGTCGAGGGTGCCGGCGAGGAGGTCGGAGGCCTCGACGAGGAAGGAGAGCGAGCCGCGGCGCAGCCGCTCCAGCTCGCCGAGGCGGGCCGATTCCACGGCGAGGGCGATGCGGTCGGCGGCGAACTGGAGGCGCAGCGCCTCCTCGTTGCCGTAGCGGCGGGGGGACTCGGCGGCGACGCCGAGGGAGCCGGTCAGGCGGCCCTCGACCTTGAGGGGCACGGTGACGACGGAGCGCATGCCGGTGTCGGCGAGGAGGGGGACGGCGCCGGGGACGACGCTGAGGTCGTCGTGGACGGCGGGCATCCGGGCGGAGCCGTAGCGTCCGGTGCCGGCCTCGACGGGGACGCGGGCGAAGCGCTGGCGGGTGGAGGGCAGGCCGGTGGAGGCGCGGACCTCCAGTTCGGTCTCGTCGTCGGTGGCCAGCAGCAGATAGGCGGAGTCGCCGTCGAGCATGTCGCGGGCGCGCTCGACGGTGCGCTGGAGGAGACCGTCGAGGTCGTCGGGGGCGGGGGAGCCGATGAAGACCTCGAACGGGTCGGTGGCGGCGCCGCGCTCGCTGGTGCCCGCGTCGGAGGCGGTGGCGCGCGGCGGGGTCTGGAGGACGGCGCGCTCCTCGTCGCGGACGAGCAGGCAGACGGTGGAGGGTGCGCCGGCGTTGTCGCGGACGCGGAGGTGGGAGGCGTAGACGGGGACGATGCGGCCGTCGGCGCCCCTTATGCCGTAGGAGCCCTCCCAGCGGGAGAGGCGCAGGGCCTCCTCGATGCCGGTGGAGGTGCCGGGGGTGTGCGGCCAGGCGGCGAGGTCGGTGAGGGGCTTGCCGATGATCTGCTTGGCGGTGAAGCCGAAGAGTTCGTGGGCGTCGTCGTTCCAGGCGCTGAGGGCGCCCTGGTGGTCGATCTGGACGACGGCGACGCGGACGCGGGCGTCGGCGACGGGCAGGGCCTCGGCGGGGAGGGCGGGGCCGGCGGAGCGGGTGCCGGCCGGCCGGTCGGGCAGGTCGAGGCGGAACCAGACGGTCTTGTGGGTGGCGGTGTACTCGACGCCCCAGCGGGTGGCCAGGGAGGCGCACAGCAGCAGCCCGCGGCCGCCCTCGCGGTCGAGGCCGCCGAAGGGGCGGCCGGGGCTCTGTACGGGCAGCTCGCGCTCGGGGTAGCGGTCGGCGACCTCGACGCGCACGCCGGTGCTCATACGGACGCACAGCACCTCGGCGGCGGTGCCCGCGTGGACGACGGCGTTGGTGACCAGCTCGCTGGTGAGGACGACGGCGTCGTCGATGACGTCGAGGAAGCCCCAGCCCTGCAGAGTGTCCCGGACGAAGGCCCGGGCGGCCGCTACCGAGCGCCCGACCGGCTCGAAGGTGGCGGCAGCCCGCGCGGTGATCACAGGTCTCCTCATCAATGTCTCGGCGATCTGCTCACCCATGTGCGGCGCCCCTCCTTGCCCGGCCGGATGCCAGGTTACTTACCTTCGCCGTGTGCGCGGAGGCCGGTGCACAGGGATTCCACACTTGGGGGTGCCGGTGGACCGTGTGCGATGCTGCCGACTGTTATGGCCTGGTTGGGCCGGGGTGAAACACTGGGAAAGCTCGAAGCGGAAGCCCGACGAGGATGATCGAACCTGCGGGAGGGACGACGGTGGAGTCTGGCGCGACGGCGCGGGCCGCAAGCACGCGCGCGAAGGGCGGACGGGCCCGGCCCAATGGGACGATCGAGGTGGACGCCGGTGCGCTGCACCGGCTGCTCTCGGCCCTGGAGGCGATGCGGGACGGGAACTTCCGCAAGCGGCTGACGGTCCCCGGGGACGGGGTGATGGCCGAGGTCGCCGCCGTCTTCAACGAGGTCGCGGACCGTAATCTCCAGCTCACGGGTGAGCTGAACCGGGTGCGGCGGGTCGTCGGCCGTGAGGGGAAACTCACGGAGCGCCTGGAGCTCGGCGCCTGCGAGGGGTCCTGGGCGGCGGCGATCGACGCCTGCAACGCCCTGGTGGACGATCTGGTGCGGCCGGTGTCCGAGGTGGGCCGGGTGCTGTCGGCGGTGGCCGAGGGCGATCTGGAACAGCGGATGGATCTGCGCTCCCAGGGAGCGGACGGTTCCGCGCACCCGTTGCGCGGCGAGTTCCTGAAGGTCGGGCGTACGGTCAACGGGCTGGTCGACCAGCTGTCGGCGTTCACCGACGAGGTGACGCGCGTGGCGAGCGAGGTCGGTACCGAGGGCAAGCTCGGCGGGCAGGCCCGGGTGCGTGGTATGTCGGGTTCATGGAAGGACCTGACGGACTCCGTCAACACGATGGCGTCCCGGCTGACCGCTCAGGTGCGTGATATCGCTCTCGTGACGACGGCTGTCGCGAAGGGCGATCTCTCCCGGAAGGTCACGGTGCATGTGGCCGGGGAGATGCTGGAGCTGAAGAACACGGTCAACACGATGGTGGACCAGCTGTCCTCCTTCGCCTCCGAGGTCACGCGGGTGGCCCGTGAGGTGGGCACCGAGGGCGAGCTGGGCGGCCAGGCGCAGGTGCCGGGCGTCGCCGGTGTCTGGAAGGACCTGACGGACTCGGTCAATCTGATGGCCGGCAATCTGACGGCCCAGGTGCGCGGGATCGCGCAGGTGACGACGGCGGTCGCGAACGGCGACCTCTCGCAGAAGGTCACGGTGAGCGCGCGCGGCGAGATCGCGCAGCTGGCCGAGACGATCAATCAGATGACGGAGACGCTGCGCACCTTCGCCGACGAGGTGACGCGGGTGGCCAACGAGGTCGGTGCCGAGGGCCGGCTGGGTGGTCAGGCGCAGGTGCCGGGTGCGGCGGGTACGTGGAAGGACCTCACCGATTCGGTGAACACCGCGTTCCGTAATCTCACCGGTCAGGTCCGGGACATCGCCCAGGTGACGACGGCGGTGGCGAACGGCGATCTGGGCCAGAAGGTCACCGTGGATGTCTCCGGCGAGATGCTGGAGTTGAAGAACACCGTCAACGGGATGGTCGACCAGCTTCAGTCCTTCGGTGCCGAAGTGACGCGGGTGGCGCGGGAGATCGGTGTCGAGGGCGAGCTCGGCGGTCAGGCGGCGGTGCCGGGCGCGGCGGGTACGTGGAAGGACCTCACCGATTCGGTGAACACGGCCTTCCGCAACCTCACCGGCCAGGTGCGCAACATCGCCCAGGTGACCACGGCGGTCGCGAACGGCGACCTGTCGCAGAAGGTCACGGTGGACGTGTCCGGCGAGATGCTCCAGCTGAAGAACACCGTCAACGGCATGGTGGACCAGCTGTCATCCTTCGCCGACCAGGTGACGCGGATGGCGCGGGACGTGGGCACGGAGGGCCGGCTCGGCGGTCAGGCGCGGGTGCCGGGCGTGAGCGGCACCTGGAAGGAGCTGACCGACTCCGTCAACTTCATGGCGGGCAACCTCACCTCCCAGGTGCGGCAGATCGCCCAGGTGACCACGGCGGTGGCGCGCGGCGACCTGTCGCAGAAGGTCGACGTGGACGCGCGCGGCGAGATCCTGGAGTTGAAGAACACCATCAACACCATGGTCGACCAGCTCTCGGCGTTCGCCGAGCAGGTGACCCGGGTGGCCCGCGAGGTGGGTACGGACGGCCGGCTGGGCGGTCAGGCGCAGGTGCCGGGAGTGGCGGGCGTCTGGCGTGACCTCACCGACTCGGTGAACGGCATGGCGGAGAACCTGACCGCGCAGGTGCGCAATATCGCTCAGGTCGCGACGGCGGTGGCGCGCGGCGATCTGTCGCAGAAGATCGACGTGGACGCCCGGGGCGAGATCCTGGAGCTGAAGAACACCCTCAACACGATGGTGGACCAGCTGTCCTCGTTCGCCGACCAGGTGACCCGGGTGGCCCGTGAGGTGGGCACCGAGGGCATCCTGGGCGGCCAGGCGGAGGTGCAGGGCGTCTCGGGCACCTGGAAGGACCTCACGCAGTCGGTCAACTTCATGGCCAACAACCTGACGTCCCAGGTGCGCAACATCGCCGAGGTGACCACGGCGGTCGCCAAGGGCGATCTGTCGAAGAAGATCACGGTCGACGCCAAGGGTGAGATCCTCGAACTCGTCACCACGGTGAACACCATGGTCGACCAGCTGTCGGACTTCGCCGAGCAGGTCACGCGCGTGGCCCGTGAGGTGGGTACGGAGGGTCAGCTGGGCGGTCAGGCACGGGTGCGGGACGTCACCGGCATCTGGAAGGACCTCACCGACAACGTCAACCTGATGGCCAGCAATCTGACCAGCCAGGTCCGCAGCATCTCGCAGGTCGCGGGGGCGGTCGCCAACGGCGACCTGACCAAGAAGATCACCGTCGAGGCGCGTGGCGAGGTGGCGCAGCTCGCCGACACGGTCAACACCATGGTGACCACGCTGTCCTCGTTCGCGGACGAGGTCACGCGGGTGGCGCGCGAGGTGGGCACCGACGGCATCCTCGGCGGCCAGGCGCGCGTCCCGGGTGTGAGCGGCACCTGGAAGGACCTCACCGAGTCGGTGAACTCGATGGCGTCCAACCTGACCGGCCAGGTCCGCAATATCGCGATGGTGACCACCGCCATCGCGCAGGGCGATCTCACCAAGAAGATCGACATCGACGCGCGCGGTGAGATCCTCCAGCTGAAGACGACCATCAACACGATGGTCGACCAGCTGTCGTCCTTCGCCGACCAGGTGACCCGGGTGGCCCGCGAGGTGGGTACCGAGGGCCAGCTGGGCGGCCAGGCCCGGGTGCGGGACGTGGACGGCACCTGGCGCGACCTCACCGAGTCCGTCAACGAGATGGCCGGGAACCTCACCCGTCAGGTGCGGGCCATCGCCGAGGTCGCCACCGCGGTGACCCGGGGCGACCTCAACCTCAAGATCGACGTCGACGCGGCGGGCGAGATCCTGGAGCTCCAGGACAACATCAACACGATGATCGCCAATCTGCGCGAGACCACCCTGGCCAACAAGGAACAGGACTGGCTCAAGGGCAACCTCGCCCGGATCTCCGGCCTGATGCAGGGCCGCCGCGATCTGGAGGACGTCGCCGGGCTCATCATGAGCGAGCTGACGCCCGTGGTCTCCGCGCAGCACGGCGCGTTCTTCCTGGCGATGCCGACGGGCCCGCACGAGGGGGAGAGCGACGCGGACGCCTACGAGCTGCGAATGCTCGGCTCGTACGGCTACTCGATGGGCTCGATGCCCACGTCCTTCCTGCCGGGCGAGTCGCTGATCGGCACGGCGGCCAAGGAGAAGCGCACGATCCTGGTGGAGAACGTTCCGCCGGGCTATCTGAAGATCGCCTCCGGGCTGGGCGAGGCGCCGCCGGCCCATGTGATCGTGCTGCCGGTGCTCTTCGAGGGGCAGGTCCTCGGTGTGATCGAGCTGGCGTCCTTCCAGCCGTTCGCGCAGATCCAGAAGGACTTCCTCAGCCAGATCGCCGAGATGATCGGCACCAGCGTCAACACCATCAGCGTCAACACCAAGACCGAGGTGCTGCTCAAGCAGTCGCAGGAGCTCACCGAGCAACTGCGCGAGCGGTCGGCGGAGTTGGAGAACCGGCAGAAGGCGCTGGAGATCTCCAACGCCGAGCTGGAGGAGAAGTCCGAGCGCCTGGCGCGGCAGAACCGCGACATCGAGGTGAAGAACACCGAGATCGAGGAGGCCCGGCAGGTGCTGGAGGAGCGGGCCGAGCAGCTCGCGGTCTCCATGCGCTACAAGTCGGAGTTCCTGGCCAACATGTCGCACGAGCTGCGCACACCGCTCAACTCGCTGCTGATCCTGGCCAAGCTGCTCGCCGACAACGCCGAGGGCAACCTCTCGCCGAAGCAGGTCGAGTTCGCCGACACGATCCACGGGGCGGGCTCGGATCTGCTCCAGCTGATCAACGACATCCTGGACCTGTCGAAGGTCGAGGCGGGCAAGATGGACGTCAGCCCGACCCGGATCGCGCTCGTCCAGCTCGTCGACTACGTGGAGGCGACCTTCCGGCCGCTGACGGCGGAGAAGGGCCTGGACTTCTCCGTACGGGTCTCGCCGGAGCTGCCGACCACGCTCCACACCGACGAGCAGCGGCTGCTCCAGGTGCTGCGCAATCTGCTGTCGAACGCGGTGAAGTTCACGGACACCGGCGCGGTCGAGCTGGTGATCCGCCCGGCCGGGGCGGAGGTCCCGGACAGCATCCGGGAGCAGCTGCTGGAGGCCGGGTCGCTGCGGGACGCCGACGGGGAGATGATCGCCTTCTCGGTCACCGACACCGGCATCGGCATCGCGCAGAGCAAGATGCGCGTCATCTTCGAGGCGTTCAAGCAGGCCGACGGCACGACGAGCCGCAAGTACGGCGGTACGGGCCTGGGGCTGTCCATCAGCCGGGAGATCGCCCGGCTGCTCGGCGGTGAGATCGACGCCGCGAGCGAGCCCGGCCGGGGCTCGACCTTCACCCTCTATATGCCGCTCAACCCCGGTGAGCTGCCGCCCCAGGGCTATCCGCAGCCGGGCGGGGAGGGCGTCGTGGGCGCCGGGCAGGAGACGCCCGGTGCCGGGCACGGCGCGGCGGCGGGCGACGCCTCGCCCGCCCGTCAGGCCGCGGGGCTCTTCCTGCGCCGCCGCCGGGCGGCCCAGGCCGCCGGGCGGGCGGCCGCCCCGGCCCGGGACGGGCAGGGCGACGGGGCGGTGCCGGGCGCGCGACTGCCCGGCGCGCCGTCCCCGGAGCTTCCGGCGGGCCGGCCGCAGCTGGCCTTCGGCGAGTTCGCGCACGGCGGCTTCGGCGCCGTCGCGGACACCGGCTACGGAGGCGGTTTCAGCGGCGGCTTCAACGGCGAGAAGGTGCTGATCGTCGACGACGACATCCGCAATGTGTTCGCCCTCACCAGCGTGCTGGAGCAGCACGGGCTGTCGGTGCTCTACGCGGAGAACGGCCGCGAGGGGATCGAGGTGCTGGAGCAGCACGACGACGTCGTGGTGGTCCTGATGGACATCATGATGCCGGAGATGGACGGCTACGCCACGACGGCGGCGATCCGCAGGATGCCGCAGTTCGCGGGGCTGCCCATCATCGCGCTGACGGCGAAGGCGATGAAGGGCGACCGGGAGAAGAGCATCGATGCCGGAGCGTCCGACTATGTCACGAAGCCTGTGGATACTGACCATCTTCTTACGGTGATGGAGCAGTGGATGCGCGCAGAGTGACGGAATCTCGTTCACTCTTTGACAATTCGCTGACTCAGTGTGGCCGAAGGCGTGTGGGAGCGCGGTATTCGGGGAACCTTCTGGTCCCCCACCGCGTTTCTGCTACGTGCACAGTGACATCGCGGTGACAGGGTGTGGCGACGGGCGGGGTGCGGCTACCATGACCGGCACAAGGACGGGCGGCGCAAGGGAGTCGTCCCCCGGGGCGGCGCCCGGTGCTTCCCCCGGCTCCGCGAGCCGGGGAGACCCCAAGCCGGGACGAGGAGGACGGGGCATGGTGCAGAAGGCCAAGATCCTCCTGGTCGATGACCGGCCGGAGAATCTGCTGGCGCTGGAGGCCATTCTCTCCGCGCTCGATCAGACGCTGGTACGGGCATCGTCAGGGGAGGAAGCGCTCAAGGCGCTGCTGACGGACGACTTCGCGGTGATCCTGCTGGACGTGCAGATGCCCGGCATGGACGGCTTCGAGACCGCGGCGCACATCAAGCGGCGGGAGCGGACCCGGGACATCCCGATCATCTTCCTCACCGCCATCAACCACGGCCCCCACCACACCTTCCGGGGTTACGCGGCGGGCGCGGTCGACTACATTTCCAAGCCCTTCGACCCGTGGGTGCTGCGCGCCAAGGTCTCGGTCTTCGTCGAGCTGTACATGAAGAACTGCCAGCTGCGCGAGCAGGCCAGCCTGTTGCGCCTCCAGCTGGAGAACGGCGGCCACTCCGGCCGCACCGGAGTGCTCGACCCCCAGGAGCCCGCCGGGCTGCTCGCCGAGCTCTCCGCGCGGCTCGCCGCCGTCGAGGAGCAGGCCGAGGCGCTCTCCAAACAGCTGGACGAGTCCGCCGACGCGGCCGCCGTCGCCACCGCCGCCCATCTGGAGCGCAAGCTCACCGGACTGCGGCGCGCCCTGGACGCGCTGGAGCCCGGAGCCGGCAGCGGCGCCAGCCCGGTCCCCTCGCAGACCTGACGGTGCGACGCGGAGCGCCCTCGCCGCCTGTCCGCTCCGGCGCGGCGGCGACCGGGTTTTGACGCTGTGTCACCCCCGCCACTACGGCCCGTCGACACGAACGGGTGAACGCCCGGCCGCACGTGTACCGCGCGGCCGACACCGGTAACCTCGGCACCATGGCCTCACGTACGTCCGGCAAGGGTTCCCAGAGCACGGCGGGCACCTCCAAGCAGCGCGCCGGGCGCGCAGGGGCCCCCGCCAAGAAGACCGCCGCGAAGAAGTCCCCGGCCCGGCCCGCGAGCCGGCCGCCCGCGCGCAAGGCGCCGGCCAGGAAGGCCGCCGCCAAGCGCCCGCCGGGCGGTGCCCGCAAGGTCGGGCGCGGACTCGCGCACGGCGCCGGGAGCATCTTCCGCGGCGTCGGCCGGGGCGCCAGGGGGCTCGACCCCGCCCACCGCAAGGACGGGCTCGCGCTGCTCCTCCTCGGCCTCGCCCTCATCGTGGCCGTCGGCACCTGGTCCAGCCTCGACGGGCCCGTCGGCGACCTCATCCGCCTGTTCGTCACGGGCGCCTTCGGCCGTCTGGACCTCGTCGTACCGATACTCCTGGCCGTCATAGCGCTCCGGCTCTTCCGCCACCCCGAGCGCCCTGAGGCCAACGGACGGATCGTCATCGGCCTGTCGGCACTGGTCCTCGGCATCCTCGGGCAGGTCCATGTGGCCTGCGGATCGCCCGGCCGCGGCTCCGGCTGGCAGGCCGTGCGGGATGCCGGCGGCATGATCGGCTGGGTTGCCTCCAAGCCCCTGCTCTTCACGGTCGGCGAGATGCTCGCCGTACCGCTGCTGGCGCTGCTCAGCGTCTTCGGGCTGCTCGTGGTCACGGCCACCCCGGTCAACGCCATCCCGCGCCGGCTGAGGGAGGTCGGCATAAGGCTCGGCGTCATCGAGCCGCACCCCGGGGAGTACGGGCACGAGACCGTCGCCGGATACGCGGACCACGACGACTACGACGACGAGTGGCGCGCGGCCCCCGCCCGCCGCCCCCGGCGCACCGCCGCGCCCACCGGCCCCGACCGGGCCGAGGAGGAGGCGCTCGAGCGGCGCCGCAAGCCGCGCCGCGCCGCGGTGGCGCCCGCGGGGGACCGGGAGCCGGACGCCGTGGACCTCGCCGCGGCTGCCGCGGCCTCCCTGGACGGGGCCGTGCTCCACGGCGTCCCGCCGACCCCGCTCGTCGCCGACCTCAGCAGCGCCGTCTCCGGCGCCGCCACGGACGGCGGACGGGCCGGGAGCGGGCGCGCCGCCGGCCGGAAGAAGCCCGCCGCGGAGGAGTACGCCGACCACGCCGCGAGCCGTCCGGCCGTACCGGCCAGCGTCCCCGACCTGACCAAGCCCGCGCCCGAGCCCGTGCCCGGCGGTCTGCCCCCGCGCGCCGAGCAGCTCCAGCTCGCCGGTGACATCACCTACGCGCTGCCCTCGCTCGACCTGCTGGAGCGCGGCGGCCCGGGCAAGACCCGCAGCGCCGCCAACGACGCCATAGTGGCCTCGCTGACCAACGTCTTCGCGGAGTTCAAGGTCGACGCGGCCGTCACCGGCTTCACCCGGGGCCCGACGGTCACCCGCTACGAGGTCGAGCTGGGCCCGGCCGTCAAGGTCGAGCGGATCACCGCGCTCACCAAGAACATCGCCTACGCCGTCGCCAGCCCCGACGTGCGCATCATCAGCCCCATTCCTGGCAAGTCCGCGGTCGGCATCGAGATCCCCAACAGCGACCGCGAGATGGTCAACCTCGGGGACGTCCTGCGGCTGGCGGACGCCGCCGACGACGACCACCCGATGCTCGTCGCGCTGGGCAAGAACGTCGAGGGCGGCTACGAGATGGCCAACCTGGCGAAGATGCCGCACATCCTGGTCGCCGGTGCCACCGGCTCCGGAAAGTCGTCCTGCATCAACTGCCTGATCACCTCGATCATGGTCCGGGCGACCCCCGAGGACGTCCGGATGGTGCTGGTCGACCCCAAGCGCGTCGAACTGACGGCCTACGAGGGCATCCCGCACCTGATCACGCCGATCATCACCAACCCCAAGCGGGCCGCCGAGGCCCTCCAGTGGGTCGTGCGCGAGATGGACCTGCGCTACGACGACCTGGCCGCCTACGGCTTCCGGCACATCGACGACTTCAACGCCGCCGTGCGCGCCGGGAAGGTCACCCCGCCGCTGGGCAGCGAGCGGGAGCTGTCGCCGTACCCGTATCTGCTGGTGATCGTCGATGAGCTCGCGGACCTGATGATGGTGGCCCCGCGCGACGTCGAGGACTCCATCGTCCGGATCACCCAGCTCGCGCGCGCCGCCGGCATCCATCTGGTGCTGGCCACCCAGCGGCCCTCCGTCGACGTCGTCACCGGCCTCATCAAGGCGAACGTGCCCTCCCGGCTCGCCTTCGCCACCTCCTCCCTCGCCGACAGCCGCGTCATCCTCGACCAGCCGGGCGCCGAGAAGCTGATCGGCAAGGGTGACGGCCTCTTCCTGCCCATGGGCGCCAACAAGCCCATCCGGATGCAGGGCGCCTTCGTCACGGAGGGCGAGGTCGCCGCGATCGTCCAGCACTGCAAGGACCAGATGGCGCCGGTCTTCCGCGAGGACGTCACGGTCGGCACGTCCAGGAAGAAGGAGATCGACGAGGACATCGGCGACGACCTCGACCTGCTGTGCCAGGCCGCCGAGCTGGTCGTCTCCACCCAGTTCGGCTCGACCTCGATGCTCCAGCGGAAATTGCGTGTGGGATTCGCCAAGGCGGGCAGACTCATGGACCTGATGGAATCGCGCAACATCGTGGGCCCCAGCGAGGGCTCCAAGGCGCGTGACGTGCTGGTGAAGCCCGATGAGCTGGACGGCGTGCTCGCGATCATCCGAGGAGAGGACCAGGCGTAGCGGCCGGTCGGCGGCAGCTGGAAAAGATCCCTGGTCAACCGTTTCTCTCGGGCTCGAGCGGAGTTGAGCGAGAGGGGAGGGGCGATGTGCCACCGTCGTGATCGCAGAGCCTTCTGATGGCCTACAAAGTCCGGCTTCCCGCTTGCCCGACCGTTTCGCATGCCCCCTAGACTGAATCTCCAGCAGGTGGCTGCACGCTCGAAAGGCGCCCACGTGTCCATCGGCAACTCTTCAGAGGACGACCGGATCCCCGGCTCCGAGGAGGACCGGCAGGAGGACCGGCCCTCCGTCGGACGAATCCTTCAGCAAGCCCGTATCGGTGCCGGACTGACCGTGGACGAGGTCAGTTCCACCACCCGCGTACGCGTCCCCATCGTCCATGCGATCGAACAGGACGACTTCACCCGCTGTGGCGGCCGGGTCTACGCCCGGGGGCACATCCGCACCCTCGCGCGCGCCGTCGGCCTGGACCCCGTGCCGCTCGTCGCGCAGTACGACGCCGAGCACGGCGGGCGCCCCGCGCCGACCCCGGCGGCCCCGCTCTTCGACGCCGAGCGCATCCGGCCCGAACCCCGGCGGCCCAACTGGACCGCGGCGATGGTCGCCGCGATCGTCGCGATCGTCGGCTTCGTGGGCTTCACTCTCTTCAACGGCGGGGCCAAGAGCGGTCCGGTCTCCGCCGACCCGGCCTCCGGCAAGCCGTCCACGGCGTCCAGCGCCAAGGCCGGCCCCGGCAAGGCGAAGACCGACCCCAAGGCCGAACCCAAGGCCGGCCCCAAGGGGGAGGCCTCGGCGAGCGCCATCGCCGGCGTCCCCGGCAACAAGGTCACCGTCAAGCTCACCGCCGAGAACGGCCAGACGTGGATGTCCGCCAAGGACGGCAACGGCAAGCTACTGGAGGAGGGCGTCCTGGCCCGGGGCGGTTCCAAGACCTTCACCGACGACAAGCGCATCGATCTGGTCCTGGGCAACGCCGGAGCCGTGCAACTGTTCGTGAACGGCAAAGAGGTCAAGAACCTGGGCGCCGATGGCCAGGTTCAGCGTCTGAGCTACACCCGAGGAGACCCTTCGGCGGGCTGACCTGCGGCGGAACCCGCCGGAAAGGCCGCCGCGACGGGCGCGAGGAGCTTGTGGGTGACCAGGCTCTCCGCGCCCGTCGGCCACTCGGCAGCGGATGCGGCGCCGGGACAAAGTAGGCTGAGCCCTATGCCCGAACGCCGTACCGTCGCTCTTGTCACACTTGGCTGCGCCCGTAACGAGGTGGACTCGGAGGAGCTGGCAGGCCGCTTGGCGGCGGATGGCTGGGACCTCGTCGAGGACGCCGCCGATGCCGATGTGGCCGTCGTCAACACCTGCGGTTTCGTCGACGCCGCGAAGAAGGATTCCGTCGACGCCCTCCTGGAGGCCAACGACCTCAAGGAGCACGGCCGCACCCAGGCCGTCGTGGCCGTCGGCTGCATGGCCGAGCGCTACGGCAAGGAGCTCGCCGAGGCGCTCCCCGAGGCCGACGGAGTGCTCGGCTTCGACGACTACACCGACATCTCCGACCGGCTCCAGACCATCCTCTCCGGTGGCGTCCACGCCTCCCACACCCCGCGCGACCGCCGCAAGCTGCTGCCGATCAGCCCCGCCGAGCGCCAGGCCGCCGCCGATGTGGCCCTCCCCGGCCACGCGCAGGACACCCCTCCGGAGGACCTGCCCGAGGGCGTGGCCCCGGCCTCCGGGCCGCGCGCCCCGCTGCGCCGCAGGCTGGGCAGCAGCCCCGTCGCCTCCGTGAAGCTCGCCTCCGGCTGCGACCGGCGCTGCTCCTTCTGCGCCATCCCCTCCTTCCGCGGCTCCTTCATCTCGCGCCGCCCCTCCGACGTGCTGGGCGAGGCGCGCTGGCTGGCCGAGCAGGGTGTGAAGGAGGTCATGCTGGTCTCCGAGAACAACACCTCCTACGGCAAGGACCTCGGCGACATCCGTCTGCTGGAGACGCTGCTGCCGGAGCTGGCGGCCGTGGACGGCCTGGAACGCGTCCGGGTCAGCTACCTCCAGCCGGCCGAGATGCGGCCCGGCCTCATCGACGTGCTGACCTCGACGGAGAAGGTCGTCCCCTACTTCGACCTCTCCTTCCAGCACTCGGCCCCGAAGGTGCTGCGGGCCATGCGCCGTTTCGGCGACACCGACCGCTTCCTGGAGCTGCTCGACACCATCCGCGGCAAGGCGCCGCAGGCGGGCGCCCGTTCCAACTTCATCGTCGGCTTCCCCGGGGAGACCGAGGAGGACGTGGCCGAGCTGGAGCGCTTCCTCGTGGGTGCGCGACTGGACGCCATCGGCGTCTTCGGGTACTCCGACGAGGACGGCACCGAGGCCGCCACCTACGAGAACAAGCTCGACCCCGAGATCGTCGCCGAGCGGCTGGAGCGGGTCTCCCGGCTGGCCGAGGAGCTGACCGCGCAGCGCGCGGAGGAGCGCATCGGTGAGACGATCGAAGTACTCGTCGACCGCGTGGACGACGAGGACGGAGTGATCGGCCGGGCGGCCCACCAGGCGCCGGAGACCGACGGCCAGGTGCTGCTCGGCACGGACCACCGGCTGGAGCCCGGCCGGATGGTCACGGCGAAGGTAGTGGCGAGCGAGGGCGTGGACCTCGTCGCCGAGCCGCTCGGGATCGAGGGCGGGTGTACCGAGGAGGCGGGCAGATGAGCGGACTCCCGGCCTCTGCCACAGGAGGTCCGGCCCCGGCGAAGGGTGTCCGGCAGGCCGGGTTGTGGAACATCGCCAATATCCTCACCATGGTGCGCCTGCTCCTGGTGCCCGGGTTTGTCTTGTTGATGCTGCACAACGGCGGCTATGACGAGGCCTGGCGTTCCTTCGCCTGGGCGGCGTTCGCGATCGCCATGATCACCGATCTCTTCGACGGTCATCTCGCGCGGACGTACAACCTGGTCACGGACTTCGGCAAGATCGCCGATCCCATCGCCGACAAGGCAATCATGGGCGCCGCCCTGATCTGTCTCTCCGCCCTGGACGACCTGCCGTGGTGGGTGACGGGCGTGATCCTCTTCCGCGAGATCGGCATCACGCTGATGCGCTTCTGGGTCATCCGGCTCGGGGTCATCCCGGCCAGCCGGGGCGGGAAGCTGAAGACGCTCGCGCAGGGCGTGGGCGTGGGCATGTACATCCTGCCGCTGGTCGGCCCGCTGGCCACCTTGCGCTTCTGGGTGATGGCGGTCGCGGTGGTGTTGACCGTCTCCACCGGCCTCGAGTACATCGGGCAGGCCTTCCGGCTGCGGAGGGCCGCGCGGGCGCGGGAGTCCGTGCGATGAGCGGTCCGGGGGGCGGTCCTGCCGCGGTGGCGCTCGCGGCGCTGGAGGAGCGCGGTCACAGCCTGGCCGTCGCCGAGTCGCTGACGGGCGGGCTGGTCGCCGCGGAGCTGACCGCCGTACCGGGCGCCTCGCGCACGGTACGGGGCTCGGTCACGGCCTACGCCACCGAGGTCAAGCGCGACGTCCTGGGCGTGGACGGGCGGTTGCTCGCCGAGCGCGGCGCCGTCGACGCGGACGTGGCACGGCAGATGGCGCACGGCGTACGGGCCGTGCTCGGCGCGGACTGGGG
Source organism: Streptomyces sp. NPDC037389 (assembly GCF_040636475.1). NCBI lineage: Bacteria > Bacillati > Actinomycetota > Actinomycetes > Kitasatosporales > Streptomycetaceae > Streptomyces > Streptomyces sp. NPDC037389. The sequence continues at coordinate 707,533 of NZ_JBEZUS010000002.1, read as the reverse complement.
GCTCGCCACCACGGGGGTGGCCGGTCCCGAGCCGCAGGACGGCAAGGCCGTCGGCACGGTCTTCGTGGCCGTCGAGGGACCGGACGGCACCGCCGCCGTACGGGAGCTGTCCTTGGACGGCGACCGGGCGGGCATCCGGGCCGAAAGCGTACGAGCGGTCCTCGCGCTGCTCGTACGCGAACTGGCGGGGAACGCGGGGGCAAAGGATACGGAACACAACGGGGGGAATTGATGTTTGCAGCCCTGAGTGAACACGACATAGCTCCCCGCACGGCCGCACCCCGAGGCGGTACGGTGGGGCGTGAAGGAACCGGATTCGCGGTCCAAGGAGGGAGCCACCGATGATTCTGCTCCGTCGCCTGCTGGGTGACGTGCTGCGTCGGCAGCGCCAACGCCAGGGCCGCACTCTGCGCGAGGTCTCCTCGTCCGCCCGGGTCTCGCTCGGATATCTCTCCGAGGTCGAGCGCGGGCAGAAAGAGGCGTCCTCCGAGCTTCTCTCCGCAATCTGCGACGCTCTGGACGTTCGGATGTCCGAGGTCATGCGCGAGGTGAGCGACGAGCTGTCGCTGGCCGAGCTGGCGCAGTCGGCGGCGGCGAGCGAGCCGGTACCCGCGCCGATGCGGCCGATGTTCAATTCGGTGTCCGTGGCGTCCGTGACGGGCGTTCCGGGGGAGCGTGTGACCATCAAGGCCCCGGCGGAGGCCGTGGATGTGGTCGCCGCCTGATCCGGCCTGAGACGGTCCGGAGGACAACCGTTCCCAGAAAGATCCCGGTCGGACGATCCGACCGGGATCTCCGCGTTGTGCGGGCTTCCCCGGGCCCTGGTGCAATGGTGAGGAGAGCGGAGAGACCGGAGCGATCCGGTCATTCTCCGCGTCCTTTCCCGGAGCAGCCTGTGGAGCGGCCCGTGGAGCACTCTGTGGAGCAGGAGGAACGCGGATGTCTGTGGTGAAGAGCCCGCTGTCCGAAGCGGACCGCAAGACCGTCGGAGACGCCCTCCAGGGCGCGCTCGTGGACCTCGTCGACCTCTCCCTCGTGGCCAAGCAGGTCCACTGGAACGTGATCGGCCCGCGCTTCCGCTCCGTCCACCTCCAGCTCGACGAGGTCGTGGCCAGCGCCCGTATCCACGCGGACACGGTCGCCGAGCGGGCCTCGGCGCTCGGCGTCCCCCCGGACGGCCGGGCCGAGACGGTCGCCAGGACCAGCGGCATCGGCACGATCGGCGGTGGCTGGACCAAGGACACCGATGCCGTACGGACCCTGGTCGAGGCGCTCGGCGCGGTGATCACGCGGATGCGCGAGCGCGTCCAGGCGACCGGTGACCCGGACCCCGTCACCCAGGACATCCTCATCGGCCTGACGGGCGACCTGGAGAAGCACCACTGGATGTTCCAGGCCGAGAACGCCTGAAGCACGCGATGCTCCGGGGAGACGAGCCCGGGCGCCCGCCGCCCCTGGGGCCGCTCGGCTGGGCGGTGGGAGGCCTCCTGACCGGGGTGTGGTGCTGGGCCGTCCTCCGGCTGCTGCTCCAGCCGGGCCGGGCCGGATTCGTGGAGGGGCTGGTCGCTGCCGGGGGCTGGGGGCTGAGCCTGCTGCCGGTGCACTGCACGCCCCGGACCCGGGCGGACGGCGGGGAGGCCGGAGGGGCCGCCCTGCGGGCGCTGCGGCGGTGGTGGCGCGGAGGGGCAAGGCACTGAGGCGTCGCCCGCCCCCCGGGCCGACGGGTCGCCGCCTCCCCCCCCCGGTGCGGTCGGCTCACCCGTTCGGATGAGTGGCGGGAGACCGGGGGTCAGCCGGTCGGCGGGGGAGGGCCCGTCTGGCAGTGGGGGCACCAGTAGGTCGTCCGCTCCCGGCCCTCCGTCCCCTGGCCGGCCACCAGGACGGGCGTGCCGCAGCGCCTGCACGGCCGGTCGGCCCGTCCGTAGACCCACAGCCTGCGGTCCGGGCGGGCGTCGGCTGTGGTGATCCGGGAGACACGGGACTTGTTGGCCTCCAGCAGCTTCTTCGCCAGGGCCACCAGCCGCTCGGGGGTGGGCACGGACGCCATGGGCAGCCAGGGTGTGACCCGCAGCAGGAAACACAGCTCGGACTTGTAGACATTGCCGACGCCCGCCAGATTGCGCTGGTCGAGGAGGGCCTCGCCGACTGTGCGCCCGGGGTCCGAGAGCAGCCGGCGGACGGCTTCCTCCGCGTCCCAGTCGGGGCCGAGGAGATCGGGGCCCAGATGGCCGACCAGCGTGGCCTCGTCGGTGGTGCGCACCAGTTCCAGCACGGGGAGGCGATAGCCGACGGCCGTGCGGTCGGCGGTGGCCAGGACGGCCCGGATCTGGTGGTGCGGGCCGCCGCGCGGGCGCTCACCGGTGGCGTGGACGCGCCAGGAGCCGTCCATACCGAGGTGGGAGTGGAGGGTGAGGCCGCCGCCGACGCGGGTGAGCAGATGCTTGCCGCGCGGGACGACCTCGAGGACCGTGCGGCCGGTGAGATCGGTAGTGGCGAGCCGGGGCACGCGCAGGTCGCTGCGGATCAGCGCCTCACCCGCGAGGGCCCCGTGCAGGACCCGCGCGGTGCGCCAGACGGTGTCTCCTTCGGGCATACGGCGACTCCTTCGCGGATACCGCCCATCATGCGGCGTGGGTCAGGGCGCGCGCAGGCGCAGCCCCCGCGGTGTGGCGTGGAAGCCCGCCTCCTCCAGCACGGCCCCCAGCGGGGAGGACAGGGCCGGGGCGCCGTTGACGCGCTCGACGGTGACCGTGCCCAGCGCGCCGGCGTGCGCCGCCTCGGCCAGGGCCGCGGCCGCCTCGCGCACGGCGGGGTCGTCGGCAGTGGTCTCCGCGCCGGGCTCCTGGGGCCAGGCCAGGACGGTCTTCCCGCCGCGCTCGACGTAGAGCGTCAGCGCGCCGTCGAGGAGGACGACCAGGGCGCCGGCCTTGCGGCCGGGCTTGTGGGTCGCGCCGGCGGGCGGATCGGGCCAGGGCAGCGCGGCGCCGTAGGCGTTGGCGGGATCGGCGGCGGCGAGGACGACCGCCCGGCGCCGGCCGTCCCGCGCGCTCGTCGGCCGGTCCTCCCAGGGGGCGGTCCCGGGGGCGCCGGAGCGCTCCCGGGCCGTACTGGCGGCGCGCAGCCGGTCGACCGCGCCGTCCACGGCGAACTGCGCCGCGCCCAGGCCCTCGACGACATAGCCGCGGCGGGCCTGGCCGCTCTCCTCGAAGACCGACAGCACCCGGTAGGCCGCGGCGAAACCGCCCTCCACCCCTTCGGCGGCGACGGCACCTCGGGTCACCACGCCGTGCCGGTCGAGCAGGGTCCGGGCCAGGGCGTGGGCCCGGTGCGTGACGTCGGGCGCGCGCTCGGGCAGCAGCGACCAGCGGCCCGCGACCGTGGGCGGGCCGCCGCGCGAGGCGGTGGGCCGGAGCCCCGGGCCCGTCCGGGCGAGGACGGCACCGTAACGGCCGCGCGGGACGGCCCGTTTGGCGCGGTGGGCGGTGGAACCGGCCGTGCGGCCGGAGCCGAGCACCGAGCGCATCGGCGCGAGGGTGTCATTGGTCAGCCGGCCGGACCAGGCGAGATCCCAGACGGCGTCGGCGATACGGGCGTCCGTGCCGTCGGCGCCGTCCACCGCCGCGCTCGTGGCGCGCACCTGCTCGGCGATCTGCCGGAAGAACAGGCCGTAGCCACCGGAGAGGGCGTCCAGCACGGCCTGGTGGAGGGGGGAGAGCTCCAGCGGATGCGGGGCCGGGAGGAGCAGGGGGGCCGTGTCGGCCAGCAGCAGCGAGACCCAGCCGTCCTTGCCGGGGAGGGCGCCCGCGCCGGCCCAGACGACCTCGCCCGCCGCCGTGAGCTCGTCGAGCATGGCGGGGGCGTAGTCCGTCACCCGGGAGGGCAGGACGAGTTTCTCCAGCGCGGACGCGGGCACCGGGGCGCCCTGCAACTGCTCGACGGCGCGCAGCAGTCCGTCGACGCCGCGCAGGCTGTGGGAGCCGACGTGCTGCCACGCGGGCAGGAACGCGGCGAGCGTGGCGGGCGGCACGGGCTCCAGTTCGTGCCGCAGCGCCGCCAGGGAGCGGCGCCGCAGCCGCCGAAGGACGGCCGCGTCGCACCACTCCTGGCCCAGGCCGGCGGGGTGGAACTCGCCCTGCACGATCCGGCCGGCGGCCGCCAGCCGGTGCAGCGCGCCGTCGGTCACCGCGACGCCGAGGCCGAACCGGGCCGCCGCCTCCGCCGAGGTGAACGGGCCGTGGGTGCGGGCATAGCGGGCGAGGAGATCGCCCAGCGGGTCCTTGACGGGCTCGGTGAAGGCCTCGGGGACGCCGACGGGCAGGGCGGTGCCCAGGGCGTCCCGCAGCCGTCCGGCGTCCTCGACGGCGGCCCAGTGGTCCTCGCCGGCGATCCGGACGCGCAGGGCGCGGCGGGCGTCGGACAGCTCCCGTGCCCAGCCCGGCTCGGTGCCGCGCGCGGCCAGCTCGGCGTCGGTGAGGGGGCCCAGGAGCCGCAGCAGATCGGCGACGCCTTCGGCGTCCTTGGCGCGGCGGTCCTCGGTCAGCCACTGGAGCTCGCGCTCCAGCTCGGTCAGCACGTCGGCGTCGAGCAGCTCGCGGAGCTCGGCCTGGCCCAGCAGCTCGGCCAGCAGCCGGGAGTCGAGGGACAGGGCGGCGGCGCGCCGCTCCGCGAGCGGGGAGTCGCCCTCGTAGAGGAACTGGGCGACGTAGCCGAAGAGCAGCGAGCGGGCGAACGGGGACGGCTCGGGTGTGGTGACCTCCACCAGACGGACCCGGCGCGCCTCGATGTCGCCCATCAGCTCGGTCAGGCCGGGGACGTCGAAGACGTCCTGGAGGCATTCGCGGACGGCCTCGAGGACGATCGGGAACGAGCCGAACTCGCTCGCCACCTGGAGCAGCTGGGAGGCGCGCTGGCGCTGCTGCCACAGAGGTGTGCGCTTGCCCGGATCGCGGCGCGGCAGCAGCAGGGCGCGGGCGGCGCACTCGCGGAAGCGGGATGCGAACAGGGCCGAGCCGCCCACCTGGTCGGTGACGATCCCCTCGACCTCGCCCTTGTCGAACAGGACGTCGGCGGCGCCGAGGGAGGACTGCTCGGCGTCGTAGGCGCCGTCCTGCCGGGTGGGCTCGGTGTCGAGGAGGTCCAGGCCGAGCAGGTCGGCGTCGGGCAGGCGCAGGACGATGCCGTCGTCGGCGTGCATCACCTGGGTGTCCATGCCGTACCGCTCGGAGAGCCGGGCGCCGAGGGCCAGCGCCCAGGGGGCGTGCACTTGGGCGCCGAAGGGGGAGTGGACGACCACCCGCCAGTCGCCCAGCTCGTCGCGGAACCGTTCGACGACGACGGTCCGGTCGTCGGGCACGTGCCCGCAGGCGCGGCGCTGCTCGTCGAGGTAGGACAGGACGTTGTCGGCGGCCCAGGTGTCGAGGCCGGCGGCGGTGAGCCGGTCGCGGGCGGCGTCGGGCGACAGCCCGCCGATCTCGCGCAGGAACGCCCCGAGCGCGCGCCCCAGTTCGAGCGGGCGGCCCAGTTGGTCGCCCTTCCAGAACGGCAGCCTGCCCGGGGTGCCGGGGGCGGGGGTGACGAGGACGCGGTCACGGGTGATGTCCTCGATCCGCCAGGAGGTCGTGCCCAGGGTGAACACATCGCCGACGCGGGACTCGTAGACCATCTCCTCGTCGAGCTCCCCCACCCGGCCGCCGCCCTTCTTGGGGTCGGCGCCGGCCAGGAAGACACCGAAGAGGCCACGGTCGGGGATGGTGCCGCCGGAGGTGACGGCGAGCCGCTGCGCGCCGGGGCGCCCGGTGACCGTACCGGCGACGCGGTCCCAGACCAGGCGGGGGCGCAACTCCGCGAAGGCGTCGGACGGATAGCGCCCGGCGAGCATGTCGAGAACGCCGGAGTAGGCCGACTCGGGCAGCGCCGCGAAGGGCGCGGCCCGGCGTACCAGGGCCAGCAGCTCCTCGACGTCCCAGGTGTCCATGGCCGCTATGGCGACGACCTGCTGGGCGAGGACGTCCAGCGGATTGGCCGGTACGCGCAAGCGCTCGATGGCGCCCCGGCGCATGCGCTCGGTCACCACGGCCGCCTGCACCAGGTCGCCCCGGTACTTGGGGAAGACGACGCCGGTGGAGACCGCGCCGACCTGGTGGCCCGCGCGGCCCACCCGCTGGAGCCCGGAGGCGACCGACGGCGGCGACTCGACCTGGACGACCAGGTCCACGGCGCCCATGTCGATGCCCAGCTCCAGGCTGGAGGTGGCGACGACGGCCGGCAGCCGGCCCGCCTTGAGGTCCTCCTCGACCAGGGCGCGCTGCTCCTTGGAGACCGAGCCGTGGTGGGCGCGGGCGAGGACGGGCGGCGCGCCCTTCGCCGGGCCGGACCCGCCCATCAGCTCGGCGGGGGAGTGGTGCTCGGGCAGCGGGGCCCCGGTGGCCCGTTCGTGGGCGATCTCGTTGAGCCGGTTGCACAGGCGCTCGGCGAGGCGGCGGGAGTTGGCGAAGACGATCGTGGAGCGGTGGGCCTGGACGAGATCGGCGATGCGCTCCTCGACGTGCGGCCAGATCGACGGCCGGTCCTTGCCGTCGCCGCCCTCCTGCACGGGGGAGCCGCCGAGCTCGCCGAGGTCCTCGACGGGCACGACAACCGACAGGTCGAACTCCTTGCCGGACGGCGGCTGGACGATCTCCACCTTGCGCCGCGGCGAGAGGAAACGGGCCACCTCGTCCACCGGGCGCACGGTCGCGGAGAGGCCGATGCGCCGGGCGGGGCGCTCCAGCAGGACGTCGAGGCGCTCCAGGGACAGTGTCAGATGCGCGCCCCGCTTGGTCCCGGCGACGGCGTGCACCTCGTCGAGGATCACGGTCTCCACGCCCGTCAGCGCCTCCCGCGCGGCGGAGGTGAGCATCAGGAACAGCGATTCGGGCGTGGTGATCAGGATGTCCGGCGGCCGGGTGACCAGGGCGCGGCGCTCGGTCGCCGGGGTGTCGCCGGAGCGGATGCCGACGCGGATCTCCGGCTCGGGCAGCCCCAGCCGGGCGGCCTCCTGACGGATGCCGGTCAGGGGGCTGCGCAGGTTCCGCTCGACGTCCACGGCGAGGGCCTTGAGCGGGGAGATGTACAGCACCCGGCAGCGCTTGCCGCGTTCGGCGGGCGGCGGGCTGCTCGCCAGCCGGTCGAGGGAGGCGAGGAAGGCGGCCAGCGTCTTGCCGGAGCCGGTGGGCGCGACGACCAGGACGTCCGAGCCCTCGCCGATGGCCCGCCAGGCGCCGGCCTGGGCGGCGGTGGGCGCGGAGAACGCCCCCGTGAACCACGAGCGGGTCGCGGGGGAGAACGCGTCGAGAGCCGAGGCCGGGTCCGGCTCGGAGGGCGGGGCCGCCGCCGTGTCGTTCGCCATGCCCCCCATCGTGCACCGCACCACTGACAATGCCCCGGACACGCAGGTCAGCGGCGGTTCCAGCGGTCCGGGGCCACTGGCCCGGGGTTCGGGGGTCGGGGCCCGGGCCGGGGCGCGGGCCGGGGCGCGGGGCCGCGGGGCTAGACGGGGCGGCCGTACGCGCGCAGGGCCAGCAGGGCGTCGATGGTCACCATGGGCCTGCACTCGAGGACCGTGCCCGGGGCCCAGGCCCGCCAGCGGACCGGCCAGCCGCCGTCCTCCTGCTGGGCCGCGGCGAGGAAGTCCAGCGACCGCGCCATCTCGGTGTCGGAGAACCAGGCGAGGGCCAGCGATCCGGGCGTGCGCGCGAAGTCGTGCGGGAAGTGGTACTCGCCGGGCGCGTACCCCTCCGGCAGGGGATGGTCGGCCGCCCGGTCCGGATCGAGCACGGCCAGCCGCTGTTCCCGCACCGTCCGCCCGAGCCGCTCGGCCGCGGCCTGGGCCCGGGCGCGGTCCGGCGCCCCGTCGAGGAAGGCGACGGCCGCCTCGACCTCGTACGGGTGGGTGCGCGCTCCCCGGCCGAGGGCGTCGACGGCGGCCCAGCAGAAGTCGGTGGCCCGGAACAGCCAGGCGTGCCACACCTCGTTGCGGTGCAGCAGGCCGACCACGGGGCCGGTGGCGAGCAGATCGCTGGGCGGGTCGTCCACCAGCGGGATCCAGGGGGCCGCCGGATACCCGCGCAGCGAGGGGTGGAGGGCGGGCAGCGCCCCGTCGAGGGTGGAGACCGCCGTCAGATAGCGGCACACGGGCTCCACCCGCCGGTCGCGGCAGCGCCCGATCTCGTCGAGCACGCGCAGGGCGTGCGCGGTGTGCAGCGGCTGGCTCACCGGGCCGCGCAGATCCGGCTCCAGGGCGTGGCCGAAGCCCCCGTCGTCGCCCGTGTACGCGTCGAGGGCGGCCTCGACGGCGGCGGCGTGCCCGCCCAGGAAGTGGAACGCGAATCTCCGCTGCTCCAGGACGCGGGCGGTCAGCCAGATGAAGCGCTCGGCGCGGGCGGTGGCGGATGCTCCGGACGGTGCCATGGACAAGACCGTAGGGCGCGGAGCGCCGCCGGTCAGCGGCTCATGGTCGGCTGCACTCTCAGGGGCGGGATACTGGGCGCATGCGGTTGACGGTCTTCTGGCAGCGAATGGCTGACTATTTCGGCGCGGTGTACGCCGACTCCTTCGCTCGTGATCATGTGATGTCCGAACTCGGCGGGAGGACCGTGCACCAAGCGCTGGACGCCGGCTGGAACGCCAAGGACGTCTGGCGCGCGGTATGCCGGGCGGTGGAGATCCCCGAGGACCGCCGCTGACCGTGCCCGGACGGCGACCGCCGACCGGACGCCTCATGGAATTCGTCCGATAAGCCACACTTGCTCCGTGGCAGCGACAGACGACACCGCCCCCGACGACTCCCGGCCCTCCCGGCCCGACGACGTGCGGATGCCGCGCTGGCTGCCCAGGGCGGTGGTGGTCACCCTCGCCCTGTTCGCGTGCTTCCAGCTGGCCGGGTGGGCCTTCCACCGGCTCACCGGCCTTCTCGTCGACATCCTGGTCGCGTTCTTCCTCGCGCTGGCCATCGAGCCGGCCGTGGACCGGATGGCCGCGCGCGGCATGCGCCGGGGCCTCGCGACCGCTCTGGTCTTCCTGGGCGTGGCCGCCGCCGTGACCGGCTTCGTCACCCTCCTCGGCTCGATGCTCGCCGGGCAGATCCAGACCATGGTGGAGAACTTCCCCGCTTACCTGGACTCGGTGATCAGCTGGATCAACCGGACCTTCCGCACCAGTCTCTCCCGCGTCGAGATCCAGAGCAGCGTGGTCCACTCGGACTGGCTGCGGAAGTACGTCAGCAGCAGCGCCGGCGGCGTGCTGGACGTGTCGGCCGCCGTCCTGGGCGGGCTGTTCCGGACCCTGACGGTGGTGCTCTTCGCGTTCTACTTCGCGGCCGACGGGCCCCGGCTGCGCCGCGCGCTGTGCTCGGTGCTGCCGCCGCGCCGGCAGGCGGAGGTGCTGCGCGCCTGGGAGATCGCCGTCGCCAAGACCGGCGGCTACCTCTACTCGCGCGCCCTGATGGCGCTGGTCTCCGGAATCGCGCACTACGTCCTGCTCCAGACGCTGGGCGTGCCCTACGCCCCGGCGCTCGCGATCTGGGTCGGGCTGGTGTCGCAGTTCGTCCCGACGATCGGCACCTACCTCGCGGGCGCCCTGCCGACGCTGCTCGCCTTCACCGTCGACCCCTGGTACGCGGTGTGGGTACTGGGCTTCGTCGTGGTCTATCAGCAAATCGAAAGGCTACTAAACATGTCTTCACCTGCGGAAACGTACCGCGAGCTAGCTGCCCTGGTGCTCAAGCTGCGTCCCGAGGAGCGAGGTGAAGTCCTCCGCCAGTTAGGGGACGGGCCGCGACGAAGTGACACCCCGAGGCCTCGCACAAGCACCCCGCTTCCCGCGCCTAGGAGGGCCATCCCTGTGCGTGTTGTACGAACCTGATGAGTCCGCGCGTGGCGGGCATGCCAACGGTGGGGTGGGCGGCCACCCGACGGCTTACGGTCGAAGAGTGGACTTCCGCATCACGGCGGGGGAGCAGGGGCTCCTCTTCACGATCGTGGTGTACCCGGAGGCCGACCTGTTGCGCGACGCTGACCGAGACGCTCGGAGGGAAATTGACTCTCTGGCCCGGAACGCGAGGAAGCCCCCGCTGGCTTGGCCGGCGGGGGCTGCGTGGGTAGTTCTTAGTTAGACGGCCTCGGGAGGGGGGCGGGGGCAAGTGTGCTGCACCTTGATCACGATTCCGGGGCCGCTAGCGCGTTCGACGTACCTCTCCAGCTCGGCGCCACACCGGGGGCATCTCATACCCGCTCCCGTGCGGCCCAGGCCCTTACAGGCGTGATCCTCGTGTCAGGGCTGAGGTACAGCATGTCGGGATAGTCGCGGCCGTCCTCGGCGGCCAGCAGCGCGGCCCGCCGGTGAGCCCTCAGTTGCTGCTCCGCCTCGCGTTCCCGCTCCTGGGCGATTACGAAGGCGCGGACCAATGGCTCGTCGAGCCAGAAGACCTCGTCCCCGAGGGCATCCCGGTGGCTCCGGTTCGCTGGTTGTGTGACTGCGGGTGCTGCTGACGGCCTGTATTGCTGGGGCCTGGACCGGGCAGCGTGGCGGCCTTGTGGCGCGAGCAGCCGACGGATCCATACGAATAAGCGCGCGATAGGGTCACGCATGCGTCTCAGCTCCCATATAGCTGGTGGCGTGCGACCCCGACAGCCGTTGCACCGGCCGTCGGGGTCATTTTTGTGATCGCGACGCTACGCCCCTTACCTGCCCTTGTCTATCCTTACCGCTCTTACCTAGCCTTACTTAGCTAGGTGGTGCGGGAAGCGGTTGCCTACGCTCAGCGCATGGAAGAACGCGCCATCGATCGCAGGTCCCCGACCTACCTGTACATGCAGATCGCAGAGGACATCATTCGGGACATCAAGGCGGGAAAGCTGGAGGTCAACCGCCCTGTTCCCTCGGCGCCGGATCTCGTGAAGCGCCATGGCGTGGCCCTGGCGACTGCGCAGAAGGCGCTTCGCCACCTTGTCGAGGAGGGGTACGCCTACACGGTTCCGAAGCGGGGGACGTACGTGAAGGCCTGCGGGACCGCCGACGAGTGACGGAGACGTCTGCGCGAAGCGGTCTTCGTGCTGTCTCTTATGGCGGTGTAGGCCCTGTAAAACCTGCGCTACGGGCGCCAGGGCCGATGGATGGCGCGATGTTGACGAACCGGTTGCGGCCCCTTGCCTGGCGCCCCTAAAGTCAGTGCTGCGTCTCCGGCTGGTTGCCTTAGCCAGAGTCGTCGCTCCCCGCGCATGCGGGGATGGCCCCGTGATGCGGAGTTAGGTCAATTCACGGACGCTTTGCTCCCCGCGTACGCGGGGATGGACCCGTACTGGTGGCTTCTCTCAAGCGGAGGTCACTCCCCGCGTATGCGGGGATGGCTCGGCCTAGTGCTTACAGCAGCCATATCGGCCAGGTGTGGCATGCTCCCCGCGCCAGTGGGGATGTACCTGTTTGTGAGCACAGCACAACCTGTTCCCCGCGTTAGCGGGGATGGCCCCGGAGTGTGTGAATTTTCTTTGGAGCCTGCTTTGCTCCCCGCCTCTGCGGGGGTGGTCCACGAGACCATCGCGAGGGAGGTGCATTGCACCTCTTGTTCCCCGCGCATGCGGGGTTGGCCCTTCGACAGCGTCGAAGGCGTCGCTTGAGTTGTTCCCCGCGTTAGCGGGGATGGTCCCGTACCGGTGGTTTCTCTTAAGGGAGATCACCTTGCTCCCCGCCTCTGCGGGGATGGCCCGTCGACAGCCTCATGGGTTCTGTCTGCGATTTTCCCCGCGTTAGCGGGGATGGATGGCCCACCATCGCCATGTGATGGTGGGCCTCCCGCATTCTCAGACGTGCTCTGCGAGCCGACCGAGAAGGCGCCGGCGCAGTTCGACGGCCGTTGCCGCGAAGTCCGGCATTTCCTCAGCCACGCGAGCCAGGATGATGGCAAGAGCTTCCGCCTCACCTCGCGTCGTGAGCGCGAGCCGGGGCCCCTCACGGTCCATCTGGGCACGGAGCTGGCCTGTGGCCGCTGTTGAGGTCCTGCGCGGAGATGCGGGCGTGCCGTGGTGGATGACCACGTTGCCGCCGCTCTGGATTACGGGGCCGCCGATCGTGCCCCCGCTGATGTTGTTGGTCACGGTCATGATCGAGACCTTACGGAGGCCAGTTGATCTTGAATGCCCGCTGTGGTGAGAAGCACACGTGAAGCCGCCCGCGCCAACTGCCCCTCCAAGTTGGCGCGGACGGAACTAGGGGCTTCAGGCCCCCAGGGTGAATGACTCGCCGTCGCGGTCGTCGAGCCAGAGAGTGTGAGCGCCGTCGGCCTCGATGGTCAGGCCGTACCGCTGTGGTCCTGGCCGACCGTTGATCGCCCAGTGGGTGAGCAGCGGGTACCGCTCGGCCCAGAGGTCGCGGGGGCCGCCGTGGTCGAGCCTGGCCCGGCGTACGCCGAGGGAGGACAGGCGGGCCCACGAGCCGGTTTCCGCATGGAAAAGGCAGAGCGTCTCTTCTCCCGCGTCGTTGATAAGGGTGATGTCGGTGACGCCGGGCTGCGCGAGCGCGGGAAGGAATTGCTGCTCCTGCGAGCCCAGATTGCTGGGCAGGTCGATCGCCCTCGACTCGCCGCAGGCCGACATGATTGCCTCGATGTGCTGCTTCGCCCTCGTGCTGACCGTGTCGGCCGCAGGCCGGGCCACCATGAAGGTGGCGAGGATCGGCAGGAAGCGGCCGGAGGCCCGCCCCTTATCGTCGACCTTCAGACGGACGATGCCGCACCCCAGGTTGGCCACGATGACACCACCAGGCCTGACTTGGTCGATCCAGGCGGTAGGTACTCGCGGGACGCCGAAGGTCGCGATCAGCCGGTCGTATGGGGCGTGCTCGGGCCAGCCGGTCATGCCGTCCCGGGTGGTCACCGTGGGCGTGAATCCGGCCGAGTGCAGGCATGCTGCGGCGGTCCCGACGAGAACCGGGTCCACGTCCATGGAGAACACGCGGTCACTCCCGAACCGGTGGGAGAGGAGGGCGGCGTTGTACCCGGTGCCGAGCCCGGCCTCCAGGACGCTGTCGCCGTCTTCCGCGTCGAGGGCTTCGAGCATGTGAGCCATGACCGTGGGCTGGCTGGAGGAGCTGGTGGTCGTGCCGGCCGCGTCGGTCTGCGTCAGCAAGGACGCGTCGGTGTACACGGCGGGGAGCCATGCGGGGTCGCCCGGCTTGTACTCGTGTTTGGTGCCCTTGGCCCGTACGGCGAAGCCCTGTACGAAGTCCTCGCGGGGCACGCTGGCGAAGGCGCGCTTCCACGGTTCGCTCCGCAAGGCCCCGTTGGTCACGAGGCGCTCGGTCATCACCCGGCGCAGGTCTTTGGCGGACACTGTCTCGATGGTCACGGGGTGGGTTCCTCCAGTAGATCGGCGAGGGCGTGCGTGATGGCCGGGCGCAGGTCGGGGACGAATGCCCATTGGCCGTTCGGGTTGAGGTCGACCAGGAACCAGCGCCCGTCAGGGTTAACGAGAAAGTCCATTGCGGCGTAGCGCAGGCCGAAGGCGGCCATGAGCCTGCGCACGCCTTCGGCGATGCCGAAGGGGATCGTGCAGGGGGAGTAGGTGAGGCTGTCGTAGTCCTTGCGGAAGTCGATGCGGGACTCCTTCGAACCCGCGTGGATCTTGGCTCCGAACAACTGGTCGCCCACGACGGTCAACCGGACTTCGTACGCCTTGGGGATCCACTCCTGGAACCAGTGGGCCGTGAGCGTGACCGTGTCGGTGATGTCCGCTGCGGTGACCTGCGTTGTCCAGAGAGCTTGCGGCCAGCCGTCGATCTCGCCGGGATCAGCGTCTCCGAGGCCCTTATAGGCCGCTATCTGGGCGGGCAGGTCCTTGATGAAGGACCGGGCCTCGTCGGGGTCGTTGGTGATCAGTGTGGCGGGGACGGTGAGTCCGCACCGGGATGCGGTGGCGAGAGCGACAGGGCCGACGCCGGCCGCCGCGTTCCGGTCGGGGTGGTTTACCCACGGGCAGTCCAGGGAGGCCAGCAGGCCGCGGAACCCGGCAAGCGCTTCGGCTCGGGCCCATCGCGCATCAGTGTCCGACAAGTCGGGGCTGAGGCGGAACGCCGAGGGGCGCCTGTAGTAGACGGACCGGACCTGATCGAGGGGAAGGCCTCGGTGCTGGCCACGCACGCTACCGGTCCACTCGCGGGTCGACCCGCCGATACGGGCTGAGACCGTCAGGTTCTCCGGGAAGTCTCCGGGGTCCAGTCGGCACACCGGGACCCTGCGGTCGTTGAGCTCCGATATGACGAGGTCAGCGGTTGGATCGAGTGCCTTGGTCAGCACCAGGACCGTCATCGATCAGTGCCTCCAATCAGGACGTCAGTCCTCGTCGTTTTCCGTCTCGGTGTCGAGATTGCTGTCCTCCCGGGTCTGCACCTTCGTCTTGAACTTCGACTTCATGGACGGCTCATGGATGAAGGGGGTGCCGTCCTCCAGGACGGCGACCTGCCGGTTCGGGCACAGGGACAGGCGCGGCAGGGGGGCGTTCTCGGGTACGACGGGGACCGCCTTGGTCAGCCCGAAGGGGCGGACTCGTATCGCCGTCTCGGTCTGAGAGGCCAGGGTGGGACTCATGTGCTTCTCCTTCTGCGAAATGGAGTGATGCACGGTGACGGACCCGTCCGGCCGCCGCATCGGTTGGCGGCCGGACGGGCTTCGAACCCTGCCTCCCCACCGAGGACCTATCCGGGGGGAATGCGCACCCGGCGAGGAGACAGGAGCTAAGGGGCCCAAGAAGCCAGGCGCGGCGATGTCACCGCGTCAGTACAGCGACCGGGGTGATACGCATGGACGACCTGGGCGGGGTACGGTCCCCGACCCCCAGAGCCAACCCACCAAGAGCGTCATAAGCGGGGTACTGCTGCGCGCCGCACGGACACTTAATGACGCCGTTCTCGGTCGTGCAGATGGTCGGCGGGTGAAGACAAGACCTTGTTCTTCGGAGTGAGCCGTGCCCCGCGTCCGCCGGGCTCCATGCCAGGGCGGCAGAGTCTTCCGGTGGACGCGGGGGTACGAGGGGGCGCTGCTCGCGCAGGCGACGGGGCGCCACGTTGAGCGGGACAGCGGTCAGGGAAACGAACGGAAAGCCGAAGATCAGCTCACACCGCTCTCCGTCCCGCAGGGCGGCCATGGCCCGCTCGTGCTCCTGGCCGTCGGCTTCCCACGTGCGAAGCGCCTGAGTCGGATCGGTGTCAGCCGACAGGCCGATGCGAAGGGCGCCGAGGTGCAGGGGGTCCTCCGGGGCGAGATCGAGTTGCTCGGCGGCGTGGATCGCGTGCCACCGCATCCAGCGAATGGCGAGACGAGGCGTGGTGGCTGGCTCCGCCGCAAGGCTGATGGCGGCCTCGCCGTCGAGGGCGACAACCAGCTCGCACCAGAACCGGTACTTGAGGCTCGTCACCGGGACCGTCCCTTGCCGGAGATGGGCTCCACGTTGTCCACAGCCGTCGTCCACTCCACCCCGCCCTGCTCGGGTCTCAGGAAAGCCACGTTGTGCTTCTTGCGGCCGGTGCTGGGGTCTTCGTCATCGCCGATGTACATGAGCTTGCCGTCCCGGCCGCTGCGCTTGTCGTGTACAAGGGAGCCGAGCCTGGGGCGGCCGGAGGGTACGTGACTACTGGGCTTCACGGTCACTGGAGCCCCCGGTGTCGCGTCCGCCAACTCCTGTCCGCCACGCTGGCCTGAATCTCCGTCTCCACGGATACCGGACCGATATCCGCGGCCTCTGCCTCCCACTCTGTGCCGGCCGCAGGCGCCCTCAGCTTGTATAGGGACCCGTCCCAGTTCTCTACTACGCCGATACGGTTCGTCCGGGAGTCTCGAACAATTTCGTCGACCTTGAACCGGGGTTCCCCCGACGAGCCTCCGGCGGGAACCAAGTAGTGGGCAAAGGCGTCGCGTTCTTTCAGCCAGTCACGCAGGACGGCCTTCGCGGCGGGGCGATAAGCGATCACGGACTCGTCGGGCGCGATAAGCCCAGTCACCTGGTGGTTCGTGATGAGCCGCTCGACCTTCGGCCACGACTGCCGGTCCGTGCGAGTGGTGGTGACGCTGACGGTGTCGTGGAACTCGGCGTGCACGATCCAATCACGGGCTTCAGCCTGTTCCTGAAGGGCCTTCATCGTGGCAGCGAGGTAGAGGTCCGAAGGCGCGCAGGTGTAGAGAACCACCGACACCCGGTCGCCCCAGCCCGTTGAAGCTGTGGCCAGGGCTCGGCGACGGTTGATATCGCTCGGCGTACGGTTCATGCGCGTAACCGTCCCGCGACCGAGCCCGGCGGTACAGAAGCGTGGCGGACGACTCCGCAAAGGACTCAGATGTGAACTGGTATGTGGCGGACGACAGTTCAAGCTTGGACGTCAGGGAGTCGTCCGCCACGTACCAGTGGAGGGGCTTGGGTGGTCAGCTCAGAGGGCAGTCCTTGCGGTCGCGGGCGGGAACCCGTGCACTGCACTGGGGCGTCCCCCAAGGAGCTCTGTGACCCGCCGCAGACGGGCCGTGGATGCTTGTCCGACCTTGGCCACAATCACACCCGGAAGCGCTTGGTGGCGAGCCCACTGGGGTGCCCTGGTGAGGGTCTCCTCCAGTGTGTCGAGGGAGGCATCCCAGAGGCTTGCGTCCGCCTGCGCCATCGCTTTATCCATGGCGTACCGGTTCTGAGCGGCTTCCGTCAGTTGAGACACCTCCCTGATCCCCTTGATCAACTTCAGCGCCTTCCCAGTCTGCCCGAGCGCAACATTGATTCCGACGGCCTGGGTAACCGCGGTAACCGGGCCGAACAGAGTTCCGTATGCCTTGTGCTCAGAGTCCATTCGAGCTCCTACGGCGTGTGACTGGGACAGGTAGTCCGCGGTGCGCTCCTTGTCCTTGAGGCGGCTGGCGACAACCGCCGCGAAGTTGATGTGGCTCCCGTAGACGGTGAGCTGTTCCGGGGTGGCCTGCGAGAACCGGGGCTCGGTGTCGGTCGCGGCCTTCTCGGCGAGCTGGAGCGCCGCCGGGAGTCGGGCGTCCCGAAGGTAGATCCACGAACGACCCGAGGCTACGATGGCCGGCTGAAGCTCATCGGCGCTGCGTTCTGCCGCGAACTGGGCGTGCCCGATGGCCGCGTAGGCGAGATCACGGGCCCCCATCAGGTTCGCCACGTACGCGGAAAGGCGGTAGGCGTCGGCAAGGAGGCCCCATGCCTCATCCTCGTTGCCGACGGACTGGTTGTGCCGGTGCATGGCTGCTTGCTGGAGGAGCGGAGCAGCCAGGGCGCCGGCCTCGACATAGTGGCCCTTCCAGTACAGCCGCCAGCACCTATCGATGGCTGCCCGGATTCCGGGAGCCCCGTCGGTGTCCTCAAGCTGGGCGGGTAGAAGGCCAGCGGCTGTGTCGTGTACGACCTGCGAGAGCGTGCGGACCATCGTGCGGTCGGCCTGGTCCATGGCTCGGCGTGGCGCCTGCTCCCCGAGAACTACCGAGATGTCCACGCCCAATGCGTCCGCGATCAGCATCAGCGTGGTGAGCGTCAGAACCCTGTTCTGCTCGGCCTTCTGGACAGTGACGATGGACAGCCCCGTCATCTCGGCCAGGGCGGACTGAGTCACAGCCCTTCCCCGTAGGAACTTGATCCGCTGGCCGGTGGTGTAGTCGCTCCACTGCATGTCCGGCAACTCCGTTCTGGAACATGTCTGTTCTTGAACGGTACCCCCAAGGTGCCTGCCCTCTGCTCTCGAAGCTCCTGGCCGCAACACCTTCGTAAGGAGTGCACGCTCCAGCCGGCCGGGGGCAGGGCCGGGCATGCGGGGGGTAGCGATCACCGTCAGGTGCTGGCAAGGGCTTGACAACCTATGAGAAGGCCCAGGAGTGGACCGCACTCTTCAATAGGGCCCCTCTTTAAGGAGGGGCCTCTTCACTTCTTGATTAGTTATATAGAACCCCCTCACAAATAATGTAGGTGAGATCCAGGCGGCTTGGTGACGCCCATTGACTCAAGTGTGGTCGGGGTCACCAAATGAGGGCCCTTTCGAGGCTCCCGCCGGCTCGGTGGGCTGGGGCCCCTGCTGAGAACGACGTAAATCTCCCCATCAGGGCACCCCTCCCGATCCTGTCGGCGGTAAAAGCCGTCCATGAATTCCTGGAATGGGGAATCTTCATACCCGTACACGGTCGGAAAGAGGCACCCCCGGTGGGTCCTTTCTCTTTCTTTCTAGGGATTACCCCCGGGCCTTAAAAGGGCCTCTGACCTGCGGAAACGTGGTTTTTAGAGGGGTGTGAAGGGGGCCCTGGGAATGGCCCTCTATTCATGGATTGTGACGCGCATCACTCCGAATTAATGGTGCGGGGAATTCTTGTTCGTGTAGAAAGGGATCACGGTTTTTTGCTTACCTGATCGGGTGGGCTCAACCGGGCGGCTGGAGAGAACGGGCCGCTAACGAACTAAGGCTTCTGGCGCTCCCCACGGTGGTGGGTTGCAGCGCCTCCAGAAATCGCGTGTGGTGCGGCCTGGTGCCGCGTCTGGATACCTGTGGGGTGGATATGTCGAAGCGTCGCTTCGTGGCCGGTGTGCTTGCCGCTGTGGTGCTGGCGGTGGGTGGTGGGACGGCGGGGTTCGCTGTGGGTGTGTCGGGCAAGCGGGCGGCGGTTGAGCGCATGTCGGTGGACGCGTTCAACGAGGGGTTCGACACGGCGCTGTGCGCTCCGGGGAAGGGCAACGACCGTACGGACGGCGGGGGCTGGATCGTGGACGGCGCTGGCAACCTCTGCGCCGAGTGCGAGCCCAAGTGACTGCAAGGCCGGTTGGTGGATGCGTGTGCGGGTGATGAGTGTTGCGAGTTGAGAGGTAGAGCAATGGATGCAGTGCAGGAGCGGGTCTTGATCACGACTCCGGCACAGGCCGCTATGGAGGGGCACGGCCTCACTGACGCGGTGCTGATCATCGGCTCGGACGCTGAGCTGTACCCCCAACTTCAGGGGCGGAGCGTGACGCCTCGCGCGGTGGCCTACTCGGTGTACTGCCCTGCGAAGGAGCGGTACAGCGTCGTCACCCTGGACGGCCGTTGGGTGATACCTGGTGTGGAGGGCTACAAGTCGCGTGGTGCGGTCACTACCTACGTGCGGAAGAACGTTGCAGTGCTGCGTCCTGATGACTTGGTGATCTTGGAGCCGGTCCGGCACAACGGCCGGTTCGCGGTTACCCGCTACGGGCAGCGTCGACAGGGGACGTGTCGAGGTGCTCTTGGGATCAGCACGCGCGGCATGTACGGCTACGACTGTTCGTGCGGTGCGACGGTGCAGCTGGACGGGGTGCGGCGCATGGGCTGGGTGATCGTCCGGGACGGTCGCGGCTCGCACACCGTCAGCTATGCCCTTGATCGGTCACACGCGCGTGAGTTCGGCACGGTGCCGTGTGAGGTCCCGGAGACTGCCAACGTGGTGGTGGCTGGTGGGCCCGTGCCGGAGCCTGAGCCTGTCCAGGAAGAGCCGGTGGCTCAGGTGCGTGTTCCCCTGGCGGAGGCTGACGCGGCCATGCGGCAGGCTGAGGTCACGTCGTCCCCGGTCGCTCCGTGGCATGACGCGGTGCCGGGTGACCCGATCAAGGTCGAGACGCCCAAGGGCACTGTGGAGGTGCGCTACGCGGGGTACTACGCGGATTCGTCCTGGGCGCACTGCACTTGCAGTGGTGACGACGTGTGCACCTGCCCCCCGTACCCGGTGATGTTGTGCTTCGGTGAGGGCGACTCGTACGAGTGGGAGGACAGTCCGGAGCGCATGGCCGAGACGCTCGGCGTCGCGGCTGACGCGGTACGCGCCGCCCTGCCCGGAGAGCGCTCTCCGGAGTCGATGGACACGGACGGCGCCGTTGCCTTTCCCGGGGGACTCCTGCCGGGTGAGTCCGTGCAGCCGTTCGAGGGTGAGTACCACCACGCCGAGGATGACGGGTATGACTGGGCGTTCACCACGGCGGCCGGGCACGAGTTCCGGCTGTGCGCCCGGTCGTACGAGCGGAAGCGCTGGCAGGTCGCACGGGCCCCGTTCTCCCCCGAAGGGTCCTCTTCCGGCGGCTGGTTCTGGTGGGCTGAGCCGTACGACGGGCACGACGAGCCGACTGATCTCGCGGCGGCCGTGGCCTGGTGCCGGAAGGACTCGGCTTCGCGGGCGTGGGCCGATGACGTGTGGGCCCGGTATGGGCACATGAACAAGGAGCGCGTGGCCTGGTCGGCGGAGTTGGTGGAGACCCGGTTGGAGGACCGGGTGTGGCGGGTGGAGAGGTACGGGCGCGTCGGCATCATGGCGTCGTACCGGTGGGGTTGGGAGTACCGGCCCAATGGCAGGTTCGCTGAGGCAGGTTCGGGGAGCAACGTCGATGGGGCATTTCGAAAGCGGGCCGCCTACTACCTGACAGTGGGCGGGCTGGACGACATCCCCACGGAACGTTGGGTGATCGCGGGCACAGACGCCCCGCACGGGAAGAACGCCACGGAGTGCGGTCCCGGGGGGTGGATGCACGGCGGGTGCCGTGCCCGGAAGTCACCAGGGCGCTTCCTCGTGGACATCCTTGCCGAGGACGGTTCCGTCATGGACCGGATCGGTGTCTGTGCCGAGCACCTGGCCCGCCGTCTGTTCGAAGCGCACGGGCACACGGGCGACCCGTGGCACGAGGCGCACAAGCTCTGTGGCAAGACGTCCGGCCAGTGGGGTTCCTGGGTGGACTGGAAAGAACGGCTATACGAGCTCGTCGCGGAGAGGGTGACGGCCGCCCTGGAGGCAGGCGAGTACAACCCCCGTCCCGACGTGGTGTCGGCCCTGTACGCGGAAGCGCGGGTGATCGGCGAAGCGGTCGCGGCGAAGGCGGCTCGGGCCGACAAGCAGAAGAAGGCGGCCGTGCAGGCGGGCTCACAGACGATGCAGGCGGAGGAGAAGACGGTGAAGGCCCCGAAGGTCAGCGGCATCGCGTTCGACGGCGAGCGGGGCCGTGAGCGGGCTCAACTCCTGGGTCACGCCTACTGGGTGTCGATGCTGGCGGGCACGTACTTCGTGAAGCACCTTGAGAGCGGTGTGGAGATCGCCAAGGGTGTTCAGGGGCGCCCGGCCATGAAGCGGGCCATCCTCACGGACGCGGTGGAGCGCGGCCAGCGGCAGATCACCGGGGCAGTCGTCAAGGTCGCCGTCGCGGCCCCGTCGACGGCGGTGGAGACGACGCCGGAAGAGTCGGCCCCCGAGTACGGGTGGGAGCTGTACGGCCAGCGGTTTGCCATCGGCGACGTGGTCCGCCCGGGGCACCCGCGTGCAGAGGAGGGCACGGGCGTGGTGGCCTCCGTGCGCGAGCGCGGTGACGGCGAGCAGATAGCGGGCGTCCGCTGGGGCCGGAACCCGGTCCCCTACGAGCAGTGGTCGGGAACGCTGGTGTCCGTGCCGGTGACGGTGGTGGAGCGGGCCGAGGCTCCACAGGCACTCACGCCTGCCCCCGCCCCGAAGGCTGAGCTGGCGGACGTGGTGGACGCGGAAATCGTCGACGACGAGCCCCAGGAGTGCGAGGACTGTGAGGAGTCCCCGTGCGCGTGCTGGGACCCGGACGCGCCGCAGCCCGAGACGGAGACGAGGGAAAGCCATGCGGCCGAGACCTACCCAGAGCTGCGGCGGTGGCTGACGCGGTGGCAGGAGGGTGACCGCAAGCGGGTCCTGAACCTGTTCTGTGGCCCTGGGGGTGCTTGTGTGGCGCTGCGCAGGATGCTGCGGAGCGACGTGGACATGATCTGTGTCGACAGCAACGCGCGCTGTGTCGCGACGCAGAACGCCGCCGGATGCACGGCCATTCAGGCGGACGTGACGACCCTGGACCCGTCGGACCCGGTCTTCCGTGACGTCCACGGCCTGATCATCACGCCGCCCTGCATCGACTACACCGACGCTGGGAAGCGGCTGGGCCGTCTTACCGAGAACATCGACATCCTCGGGGAGGCATGGGACTGCGCCCGGCGCGCGGCAGGGACGATCCCCCTCTGTGGTGGGGACCACCCCGACTTCGGCAAGGAGGTGGGGCGCCGCCTGCCCGACGGCGCCACGTGGTTCGACGTCCGGCGCGACCTGGACGGCTACTCGGGCGAGACCGGCGGGCTCATGCTGGAGATTGCCATATGGTCCCTGGGCCTGGAAGCCGCTGGGGCACCTCTGGAGTGGGTGGCCGTCGAGCAGTCCTCGAAGCTGCCCGAGGAGATACGCGGGGAAGTCGTCGCTGACTTCCAGCTTCTCGGGTGGTCCATCGCCGAGTGGAAGATCGCCGACGCGGCCGACTATGGCGGCCCCTCGCACCGTGTACGGGCTCTGCTGTACGCCCGCCGTGACGGCGGCGCCATGAGCATGGAGGCGCCCGGAGACCTGACCACGGGCGCGGCACAGGCCACGGGACTCCCGCAGGGAACAACGGTGTGGACGCGGGGCAACCGCAAGACCTCCGGCGGCAACGCCTTCACCATCACCGACGAGCCGTGCACCGCCATTACCAGCAAGGTGCGTTCCTGGGACGTTGCAGAGCACGGTGGACGCTTCACCCTCGAACAGGTCGCCGCCCTGGTGACCATGCCCCGTGACTTCCCTGCACAGGGCTCCCGCACGGCCATCTGCCAGCAGCTCGGCGACGTCTTCATGCCCGTGGCCGCCGTCGCCCTGCTCGGGGCAGCTCAGGGCGTCGCGTGGATACCGGCGCTACGGGAGTACCTCGCAGAGCAGTTCCCCAACGTCCACGGCGTTGAGCCCACCGAGGTTCGGGACACATCGCCCGCCGATGGGGGCGACACCCTGGAGCCAAAGGAGACAGCCGACGCGGAGGGCATCCCGGATGTCCCGGCGGTCCGCTACACGCCCAACAGCGTGATCGTTCCGGACACTGCGCCGGAAATCCTCCGGTGGGCCGCCTGCCACATTGAAAACGTCGGCCTCCACCAGGGGCAGCGCCTGTTCAACGGGCCGGGGCGTACGGTGACGTTGGCATGCCGCCCTCGTGGAGCGTTGTCCGTCGCTGCGGGCTTCGGCCGGATAGCCTCGGGTCGCACCTACGATCACGATGCGATCCGGGCAGCGGAGCGCGAGGCGCTGCGCTTGCTTGCCGAGCACGTCACCGGACAGCCCATGGAGGTGCTGACCGACTCGGCTGCGGTACGGGCGTGTTACTGGCGCCCGGTCGATGAGTGGGGCATGGCCCAGGGCCGTACAGCGGCCGAGGTGGCGAAAGTAATGCGCGCGGTGGCGGCCGGTGCTGCCCCGGATGCCGACACGGCGGAAAACCCGGCCGAGGGTCCGGCCGGCGACGGGGGCCAGGATTCCCCGCTCGCCGACACGGGCGAAAATCAGCAGACGCCTGCCGAGGCCGAGGAGGCGTCCGCGCCAGTGGCCGTCTTCACCGCGAGCCGCAACACCGCGCCTACGAAGATGCGTGTCCTGTGGCGTATGACCCGCGCCGAGGCCATGCGACTCTGCTCGGACGATCGCTCGGCGGGCCGCAATCACATGCTGTGCTGGACGGCCGACCCTGGCACGGAAGGGGAGGACTGGGCCTTCGTCGAGGACAACGGGTCGCATGACGGGCTCTTGGCTGACCTGGGCATCGTCCCCGCCCGCACGTGGCAGGAGCCGGAACCGGAACCGGAACTGATCGTGGCCCAGAATCCGCCCGAGCATGGCGGCACGTTCTCCTACCGCTGGACTGCCCAGATCGGCGGGGACGACGGCTACGGCATCACGGGCGACTGTCAGGGCAAGGTCACCCGGGGTGTGCCAGCCCACAAGTCCTTCCGGGCGTACTGGGCGCACGGCGAGAGTGACGAGCTGAACGTGTGGACGCTGGGCCTGGCCTCAACGTGGGAGGAAGCCCAGGAGCTGATCCGGGAGCACTGGCGCCGATCCCGTACGGAGGACGCGTGCACCGTGGCTGTGCGCATGCGCTACGCCTCCGGTGAGTGGCTGTTGCCGGATGTCGGCGACGGCGAGGCGATCACGTACCACGTCGAGAACTTCTGGACGATCACCAGCGTGCAGGGGCACCGGTACGAGGTGACCAGCGGCGGCCGGAAGTGGCTGACCTACCGGGGTGACGACCTCCACGTCCACCACATCGACGGTGACGAGCTCGTGTTCGTCGGCAAGACCACCAAGCACTACGAGCAGCAGTGGCCGCAGATGCTCGGCATCCTGCGGGACCACTCGGCCGCGCTCGCCCCTGCCGACACGGCGGAAATCCCGGCCGATGTCCCGGCCGGCGACGGGGGCCAGGATTCCCCGCTCGCCGAGACGGGCGAAATCCAGGCCCAGCTTGAAAAGCAGGTGCGTACGCAGATGGCATACCGGATCAACGACGAGCAGCGGCGTGCCGTGTGGAGGCTGGCCGGGGAACGGATCCAGCAGGAGCGCAGACGGCAGGACAGCACGCCGGAGCCGGTAGCCCCGGCGGTTGCCGACGGCGAGTCCATCACCCCCATGAACCCGGGGTGGGGTCAGGAGTGGTGGCTCTTCCGGGACGCCCACGGCTATGGGTACGAGATAGCGCACCGGTCGGACCGCTGGTATGGGCTCGCCCGCCTGGAGGAGGGGACCGGCGTGGGCGGGGCGACGATCCCCGGCGACCTGAAGCCGGTTGTCCAGGGCGGCTGTGCCACGGCTGACGAGCTGCTGGAGCTGTGCCGCGAGCTGGGCAGGCAGCGCGCCTACAAGGACCCTGCGTCCCGGTTGCTGGAGCGGATGGCGCGCCAGGTTGCTGACGTCTGGGTCTCCCAGGAACCCATCCCGAACCCGTACGACAGGACCGAAGACCCCATGCGCAAGACCGTGCTTGTCCCCGTGGAGAAGACCCTGTGTGACGCGCACGTGGCGCGCGACGGGTCGGAAGTTGAGGCCACGGAGCAGCTCACCCTCGGGGGCCGTTCGTGGGACCTGTGCGGCGAGCACGCCGAGAAGTTCGCCGGGCTCCTGGTGGAAGCGCTCGGCGAGCCCGGCACCGCCGCCGACGTGGCGGAAATCCCGGACCAGGGCCCGGCCGGCGACGGGGAGGCGGATTCCCCGCCCGCCGACACGGGCGAGAACGACGACCAGGAGCAGAGCGAGCAGGACGACGAAGCCCCCACGGAATTCGATGCGGTCGACGGCACGCGGCCGTCGGTGATGCTCTGCGGCAGGGTCCCCGGATACCACTGGGACGACGCCCGGGACGCTCTTCGCCGCGCTGGCTACGAAGTGGTCGGCAGGGCCGACGACTCCACCGTCCTCCTGGTCCTGGGCGAGGACGGCGAGTACAACACCAAGAAGCTCCAGGACGCCCGCGAGCGGGGCATTCCCTGCATGGACGTGCGCGAGTCCGGGCGGTTCCGCGACGCGGTGAGGTCCGGGCGGTTCGAAGGTGGTGACCGCCTGCCGCAGCCGGTGAAGGCCGCGAGTTCGGGAACGAGCGAGAAGGAACGTGGCCAGGCCATCCGGGCATGGGCCAGGAGCCACGGATATACGGTCACGGCCCGGGGCCGCCTCTCCGCCCGGATCAAAGAGGCGTACGAGCGCGCCCACAGGAACGAGCCGGAACAGCACACGCTAGCGGCCTAACAGCGTGGGACGGGCGCGAGGTAAGCGCGCCCGTCCCACCTAGCCAACCCTATCGAGACCTTTGAGAGATCGAGCAAACATGCGCATCATCAAGGACACCGAGCCGATGTTCTACGGCCCCATCGGGGCTGCTGTGGCCCGTATCGCGCCGTTCGCGGAGACCGACCCGCTCGGGATCTACGTTGCTGCCCTCACCCTGTGGTCCGCCGCTATCAGCGGCACGGTCCGCGTGGCCTCCCGGGGCAGCACCCGCCCCGTGCTGGTCTGGTCGGCCCTCGTGGCCCGGTCAGGCCGAGGAAAGGGCGAAGCCCTCCGAGGCGCTCACCACGTCGTGGGACAGGCCCTCGACCGGTTCCTCCACACCCACACCATCTCCGGCATCACCTCCGGGGCCAGCCTGGTCAATCATCTGTGGGAACAGCAAGAGGCAACCTCCGAGACCGAACAAGGCCGCGACGTACGGTCGTTGGTCCTGGAAGAAGAATGGTCGGAGATTCTCAAGCGCACCAAACGCGACACCTCCTTCACCACCAAACTCCGGACCGCGTGGGACGGGGCGACACTGCGGAACACCACCAAAGAAGGGCCGCAGGAGGTCAAGGCTCCGGCCATGGTGCTGCACGCCCACATCACCCCGTCGGACTGGGCTACCTACGTGGCGCAGTCCGACGCGGCAGGCGGCTCCTACAACCGCATCTTGCCGTTCCTCCTCGCAGCCGTGCCGATGATGGACGACGAGGTTCAGTTCCCGCCGGTGGAGGGGGAGGCGCTGACCGAGGCATACAAGTGGGCCACCGCAAAACCCCGGGTGGTCACCCTCTCCGAGGACGCAAAGCCCCTGTGGCGCATCGTGCGCCGGTACGCCCGCATCCTCAGTGAGACGCTCCCCGAGGACCAGGCAGTCTTCATCGAACGAACCGCAGAACAGACCTTGCGCGTCGCGGCTTGCCTCGCCGCCTCCGAGCGCTCCGAACTCATCACCGCCGGACGGCTCAACGCCGCGTTCAACCTGGTACGCCGCTCTGTCCAGGACGCCGTACAGATCGTGACACGGGCCGCAAAGCAGAGGGCGAAGAAGCAGCCTCTCAGCCTTGCCGACAAGGTCCGCGCCCGGGTGTTGATGCACGGCGGCCGGGCCACGTCCTCTCAGGTCCTCCCGTACGTAGGGGCGACCGCCGCAGAGGTCAAGGCCCTGCCCGGCATCGTTGTCGAACACGGAAAAGGCACCGGGGGGCGTCCGACCGTCATCCTCTCCCTCGACGACGCCGACGACCGTGCACCGGCCGCCGAGCCGGAGCCGGACGTGAAACCGGACCCCGTACCGGCCCCCGAGCCCCGGAAGGCCACGCCGCCGACCCGCCTGCGGACGGTCCCGGCTCCCGCGAAAAAACCGGCACCGGTCCAGCCGGCCAGGCCCCGGCCCGCACGATCGGAGAACATGTTCTTCTCCGTACTGTAAGAGCCTGAAACGAAAAAGGCCCCGCCCATCCAAGAAACGGATGGGCGGGGCTTGCTGTATTTACTCAGAATGCTATCTGGAATATAGAGGCTGATTGCGATTTCGAGGCTGGGTTAGTTAGTTGGGCTGTCGGCGGCCTGGAAAGTCTTACGTACAGCCGATTGGGCCAGCAGTTCGAACGCCTCCATTGTCTTGGAGTTCTCCACCCGCTGGGTCACCTCACCGGCGCCCAGGAGCGCGGCCGCCAGGGCCAAAACAGCCTCCTGGGGGATGCTCACGTACTGGGCGATCAGATAGACGGCCGCAGCGGCGATGCTGTACAGCCGGGCCGGATGCTCCCGGGCTATTTCAATGAATGGGGAGGCGGCGGCCGGTCCTCGATGCCGACCGCGCTTCGGTATCGACGCCATTAGGCTGCCCGCCCGAAGTCGCGCTTCAGCCGGTCCAGCTGGAGCTTGCCCGGAATGCCGTCAGCATCAGCGCCACGGTCACCAATCTTAATCTGGTACTTCCGCATGGACTCGGTGTCCGCAGAAGTCCACACCGGGCCGGGGCCCTCCTTGTACGCGGAGCAGCCTGCCGCGACGAGCATGCGACCGAGGCGGGTAATGTGGTCGCCCTTCGCTCCCGGGCCGTACGCGAGGCCATCAATCACGACCTGGCGGCCGGAATCGGTCGGGGTGGCCGGGCGGGAGCCGCCGGCCGGGATGTCGTCCTCCGACGCCTCACGGCCGAAGAAGACGACACTGTCACGACCCTTCCATTCCGGGTCGGCCACGACGATGCCCTCCGGATAGGCCGGGTACCCGTAGCCGTAGACGTAACTCGACTTTCGAGGGCGGGCCTTTCGGTAAACGCCGTCACCTTCCGCACTGCCGCTGTCGTTCGTGTTGCCCTCGACCGTGTAAATGGTGTCGTCGGTGTAGGAGGTGACGATGCCGACGTGTGTGCCGCCACCGGAACCGAAATAGACGACGGCGCCGATACCCGGGTACTCCGAGAAGCGGCCCTGGTCCTCAAACCACGAAACGCCCTCAAAGCAAGATGCGGTGACCGGCGCGAGGTCACTCGCCCCGGCCTCCTGGAAGACCCAGCTTACGAACGTCGAGCACCACGGCTGTTCGTCGGACCAGGCCAGGCCGGGCACGGCCCCTGAGAACTTCTGGGAGTTGTCCCAGTGGCCGCCGGAGAATCCCTCCTGATAGCCCACCTCACTGCGGGCGGTGTCGAGTACCTTCTGTGCAACAGACATGCAGCCTCCTGTAATTGGGCATGAAAAAGGCCCGCATGAGCGGGCTTCGGATGAGGGGTTAGTTAGAACGCTCGGTGGTGGGGCGGAGGATCCGGGCCGGGTCCAGGGCGGTGAGAAGAGCGATCAGGTGGGCGTTCTCCGCCTCGATGCGCTTCAGACGTTCCTTGATCTCCGCCAGATCCTCCTGGAGCCGGTCGGCCCTTGCCTTCTGGGCCTCGGCTTCATCTCGCCACACTTCGGCGGTCTTGGCTTCCTTGGAGGCCTTGACGACGACGTAGCCGCCGATCACGGTCGCCAGGATCCCGACGATCCCGAAGAGGTCCAGGATCAGGGTGGATGTAGCGATACGGGTCACCTGACTATCTGCTGGTGCCGGGTGCCATGAGCACCGCGGAAAAACGGTTCAGTTGGGGGCTGGTCCGTGAGCCGGCCGACACCTCCCAAGAGCCCGTGCCCGGCGCCGCGTAGGCCCGGAGACTGATCCGGTCCCCCTTCTCGGCGACCAGCTCGCTGCGCAGGGAGCATGTGAGGTAGGTCCCGCCCACGACGATCGGGTTGTGGGAGCGGAGCCACTCCTTCTCGGCCTGGCCGGTCTGGGTGACGAGGGTGAGGTGGAGGGCGGGTCGTCGGGTGGTGTCCCGTGGGGACAGGGCGGTGAAGTTGGCGGTCACGAAGTAGGTCCCGCTCGTCGGCACGGTGAAGGTGTCCGCGGTGGTGGTCCAGCCGCCGGCCTCGTCGATGACGTCCCACTTAAGGGTTTTAAAAACTCCGGAGTCCGGCACGCTTGCGATCGTGCTGACGCCTGCTGCGGCCAGGCGAGGCGGGCTGGCCAGCTGCCGGTGGACGTCGCGCACACGGGCGTTCATCGTGGCGGCGTCGGCCAGATCCCGAGGGGACCAGGAAGAGAAATCCATTCCTCACCCCTTCATTGCGGTGGCCCCGGGGGCGAGCATCACCGCGGACAGCCCGTTCCACCGCTCGGTTCGGATGTCGGCCCCGTAGCCCTGCCAGGTCACCTCGGCGCCGGTGCCGAGGAAGTCGACGCCGAGGAAGTCGCCCTTGGACAGGAAGACGAGGTCCGTTCCGCTGATGCCGGTCGGGTAGGTCGACCTTGTGTTCTGCCGCTGCCGCAGCGACAGGAGCGAGCCGTTGCGCAGAAGATTCACCTGGTAGGAGCCGAAAGCGCCTTCGGGGCCGTCGCGCTGGACTGCGAGGGTGAGGGCGACGAGGTAGACGCCCGTGGCCGGTGCGGTGAGCGCGGTGCCGTCCCTGCTGAGCACCCACCCGCCGGACTCCTCGAACCCGGCGGTCGACCAGCCGACACGCACCGCTTGGTTCGGCGGTGTGCTGTAGGACAGCGGACGAGCCACGGAGACCCGCGGCGGACTGTACAGGCCTCGGATGGGGTCGCTGATGCGGGCCGTCATCATGGCGGGCGTGGCCTGCTCGCTGTCGCGCCACTCTCCAGCCGCGACGAACAGTGAGGGTGCCGCTGAGAAGGCGGGTACTGGGGCGGTCAGCCGCGCGGTGAAATGGCTCTCCGTCTCGCCGGTCTGCACGGCGTAGGCCGTGCTGGGTGAGCCGCTTTCGAGGTAGACCGCGACCGCGAGGGCGTCGCCGGCCGTCAGGTGCGTGATCGTCGCGGCCGAGACGGTCTGGACGTCGCCGGGCTGCTGGACGATTTCCCGGACCGTGGCCACGCTGACGGTGCCACTCGCGGTGCGCCGGTAGAGGTAGAGGATGACCCCGTCACCAGCTGCTTGGGTGGCGCCGGATTTCACGCTCACACTGCCCGACAGGACGTACACGCCGGTGTCGGGGACGGTGAACCAGCGGCGGTCAGCGTCGGCGGAGAAGGCGTTGGTGTCGGCGGTGGACCACCGGATGACGCTGGAGGAGCCCCGGGTGACCGACTGACCGGGTGCCGCTCCCCGGAACGAGATCCGCGGCGGGTCGGCGAGATACCGCAAGGGATCGCGCACCTGGTCGTTGAGCTTTCGGGCGGTGACGGTTTCCCGCCGGGCCCACGTGGCTATGGGGGGTGCTGCCATATCACTCCAAGAAAGTCGTGGACCCGAGGATCGAGGCGCGGTCGTCGCCCAGGATCCAGGTGGGCTTGCCGTCACTCCGCCCCGGCACCGTGATCACCGCGACTGCGGCTGTGTCGACGGTCGTGTCCATGCGCAGGGAGCCGGGGGAGGCGCCAGCACCAGGGGTGTCGGCGGTCAGAAGGCTGATCTGCTGCGTGCCGAACTGGCCGAGGCGCTGTGCGCGCGGAATGACTCCGTCCGGCCAGGCCGCTCCGGTCAGGGAGTCGGAGACGGTCAGCACGGCGTACAAGGTCGTGAAGTCCTGAGAGGAGCCCAAGGGGACGGTGTTCACGCGCTGGTGCTCGGTGATGCCCGCCACCGGGGTCAGGGAGACGGCGCTAGTGTCCCCGCCCCGGTAGGCGAGGTTCATCACCGCCGTGGTGGTGCTGCCTGCCGTGTCCCACACGGTGGTGGGCCCCCGGGAGGGCTCCCACGGCCACACCGCAACGAGTAAACGGATCCCGGATCGTAGGGTGTAGACGGTCGGCAGGACCCCGGCCGGCGACCGCAGCGGCGCCATCGGAGACTGCCCTCCGTACTGCGCACAGATGGACACCATCAGGTCACCGGTCCGTACGTCCGCCGGGACCGGCAGCTCGGCTAGGTCACCGGAGACGATCCCGGAAACGCTGCTGGAGTAGGACGGGAACTCGCGCGGCGACGGGGCCTCGGAGCGCCATTCGGCACCGTCCCAGTACAAGGGTGGTACCGCGCGCCACGTGGTCCCGTCGAAGACCTGGAGCGTCCGGTCGACCCACGTCTTACCGTCGAAGACCAACAGCTGATTAGCCATACTTCACCCACACGTCCCCCGCTCGCGGGGCGGACGGCGCGAGCGGGCCGGAGAACACCCGGGCGTTGCCGAGGTTCGCAGCGGTGACGGTGCCACTGCTGATGACGGACCCGTCCCCCTTCACCTGGAAAACCGCTCCCTCACTCGACGGACTCGCCGCGGTGGAGCTGACATTGATCACCGTCTGCCCCGGCCCGAACCCGGGGGCACCGATACACAGGGGCGTCCTCTTGCCGATGCTGTCGAGGTAGAGAGCCCCGGTGCTGCGAAGGCGGGTGCGCTCCGCCCCGTCGGCGGTACGCAGCCGGAGCACGTTGCCGGACGGGTCGTCGGTGACCACAGCGGACAGCCATGCATCACCGGTGGGGACTTGGACTTCCGTGCCCCGAGCGGGCAGGTAGGAGGCCAGGCGTTCATCGGTGTACGCCCGCGACTGGTGCGGGTCGACGTCCACCAGGTGCTTGCGGAGCCGGTCTCCCACCGTCACGGAGACCAGAGCGATCCGGCCCACACCGAAGTCGACCCAGACCCGCTCGGCGTCGTTGGCCGGGCCGTAGAAGGCGGGGATGAATCCCCGGACGTCGGCCTGTAGCTGGATGATCGGTGCGCCGTCGGCGTCGGTCAGGTCGGTGATCTGCCGGGCCCCGTCCGAGGGGCCGTCCCAGACCGTTCCCACCGCGCCGGGGACGCGCCGGCCGTCGATGTCCTCAGCGACATCGGAGGCCGTACCGCCGAAAAGATTCCGCGCCATGAGGCCCCCTATTCGTTGTAGATGTTGGTTTCGTAGGTGCCGGAGAAGAAGATGGTCGACCGTCCGGGAAAGACCCGGAGCGCGTCCATCCCCTCAGAGACCCGCTCGCTGTTCTGGTGAAAGATGCTGGCGTGCGTGGACCCGCCACCGGGCCAGCAAAGGGCCTGGAGCTGGATGAAGTTGGCGAGTCCGCCCCGGTACTCCATATTGCGCATGTGGCCGGCGAGGATCTGGCCGGTATCGCCGTTGGCCTGCTGGGGCAGAGCGAAGCCGATGGGATCGTCCTGCCGGTTCCTGATATTCGTGGTCGTGGTGTTGGAGATGCTGATCGAGTAGTAGACGACGTTCGGAGCGATCCACCGCCAACGCCCCTTGAAAATCATTCCGTTGGTGGGCACGTTGACCGCGTTGGCCAGTCCTGGGGTGTAGGTGCGGGACTTGCCGAGATGGCGGGTGACCATGTAGCCGTCGCGACCCCGGTAGGCCTCATAGGGGGTGTCTCCGCCGTTGCTGTCCATGTCGTAGAGGAACGAGCCCATGGGAAGGAAGTCCGCGGAGGCTCGGGTGTTCCACGGGGTGCCCACGGCCGGCGGCATGTCGAAGGGGGCGCGCAAAGAGAGCTGCGGTGAGCCGTCCTTGGCCGGGACGTCGATCTCGTAGAGCACCATTTCCCACTGCTGGCCCGGTACTCGCCGGGGCAGCGGAGCGATCGGGGAAGCACTGGGCTGGCCCTTGATCACCGCCAGGTTCACCGACCCCTGCGCCAGGTCGGCGCGCAGGGTCAGGGTGTCCTTGCGGGCCTTGTCCGTGGGATTGGCTTCGACGGTGACGGATGCGGAGGCGGTCAGTTGGTAGTAGAAGCCGCCGACCCATGCCCGGCCGGGCTGGATCTCGATCGTGCGGCCGTTGATGACAGCGGCGGAGAACGGCAGGGCGCCGGAGGCGTACGACTCACTGGTGAGCCGGAAATCGACCCGGTCCCCGCCCCACATATTGGCCATGGCTTGCCACTGGACTTCGGACACTATCTCGGTGCCCCCGGTCTTACTCGACTGGGAAAAGGGGTAGCTGATCTCTGCCATTCACATCCTCGCTTCCAGCTTCCGCAGCTTCTCCCGCATGTCGAAAACTGTCTTGTAGAGATTCAGGGGTGAACCGGTGCCCTGGTCACCGATCTTCGGCGTGACCGCAGAAACACGACCACCGTCCTCAACAGAGATGTTGACCTCACGGACGACGTCCGTGTACTCCTCGCCATCGACAGCCACGGTCACCTTGTCGCCCACGAAGTAGTCGCGGCCGAACTTCAGTTGCTCGGTGTCGATCGGGTAGATCTGGAAATTTCCGTTGCGGGCCCCTTCACGCAGGGCGTTCTCGGCCGCCTCGATGACGGCCTTCTTCGCCGCCTCGAAGTCGGCATCCGAGACCTCTGTCTTCGCCTTCACCGGCTTGCCCGTTGCCGGGTCCGTCTTGAGGGGAAGGTCGCGGCGGTCAATGAACTGCTCGATCTGGAGGTTCCATTCCTTCTCGGCCTCCTCATCGACCTTCTGAGTGATATACCGGTCGGCTCCCTCGCCTTGGCAGGCCACGATGGCTCGGGTGACGCGAGGGGCTGTGAGTGTCCAGGTGTACTCGCGGAGGTTGCCCAGCTCCGGGGCGAAGCGGACGGTCTTGGTCTTGTCGTGCGGTTTGAAGACGTCCAGGACGATGCGCTTGCGGTCGGGGTCGTGCACGAAGCGGTAGCCCACGTTCTTGGTCCTGCACCACTCTTCGAGCTTGGTACCGAGCACGTCGAAGCGGAGGTTGTCCGCGACCGTGTCCCCGACCAGCGGGTTGACGCCGACGTCCACGCCTGCAACCTGCCGGTCGGGCAGGGCCTTGGAGCCGATGGCGTGGTCGAGCTCCCACCACAGGGCTTGACCGGCGGGACCGCTTGCGCTGCGGCTGTCCTTCGCCTGGTACTGCTGACCGACCGGCTTGGACGGATCAGGAAAGGCCAGCCGACCGTAGGCAAGTTTGTTGTCACACTTCCCCCCGACGAACACTGAACCGGCACCGGTGTGCTGCTCAACCGTCCAATACCGCTGGAAGAACTCGATCTGACCGCTGAAGATCGGGAAGTTGACGCCGTCTTGCCAGACAATGATTCCACCACCGCGCTGCAAGAGCTGCGCTTGGGGCGTGCGGTCCTTCACAAGAATCTGCCATGTACCTTGCTGACAGAACCGGATGACCAGATCCATTTTGATCCATGTGTCAATTTCTCCAATCCGGTTCAGATCCTTGTCCCGGACCTCCACGCGATATCCCACACACACCTCATGTCAGTAGCTTTCGTAACGGGGCCGGAGAGTGAGCTTCAGGGAAGCAGGGCCGCTGCCAGCCGTGAGGCTCACGCCGACGCTGCTCCTCCCGGGCTGGACCGGCCACAGGGACGGGGAGGCGTCCAGTAGAGGCCAGTAGTTCTTGCCCTGGTCGTCGGTCAGTGTCTTGCGGCCGGGACGGGTGTCCACCGTCAGCACCCGCCCCGCTGCCACGGTGTCGGCACCGTTGGCCGGTGCGGTGATGCCGAATGACTGGCCGTCCGGGCTGGTGAAGGTGAACCCCCGGACCGGCCCCCGGATTTCCCACACAGGCCACGCGTCGACCTCGCCGGGATTGAGCACGGGAATACTCTGATCGGCCATGGACCCGCGACTGAGGGGTACGGGGAAGAACGCCTCTTTCTTGCGAAGGAACGCCTTCCCCTGGTTGAACGTCCACTCAGCAACGCGGAGATCATCCGCGTAGAAATACGGGTCGAATGCCGTCAGCTGGATCCCGTACTTGATCCACCGGAACCCTGCATTGTCAGCGGCCTCGTTTCCCTCCATCCCGGCCTTGTAGTAGCAGTAGAGCTTGCGGACCTGAGAATCAGCCTCAACGAATTTCAGGACGCAGTATCCGCGTGTGGGGTTCAGCGCGGAGATTAGTTTGCGCTTGAGTTCCTTGAGTGAGCGCCGGTCGACGCCGTAGAGATAGACGGGCAGCATCACCTCGCGGGCCGCCGCACGTGCCGACCGGAACATCGAGCCGTCGAGGTTCGGGCTGCTGTCGGCGTGCAGTTCGAAGGGGGGCGTGTCCAGGCCGGTGGCGCCGGCCTGGAGCAGGATTCCGGGCCATCGCCGGTCGGTGAAGGAGGTGAGGGGGATTTCCTCCCCCTCACCGTCGCTTCCTGTGATCGACACGTAGGTGTGCCCCCACGCCATCGCATGGGGCGGGATCGGTACCGGATGAGGCCGGTCTTCGAGAACCCGGTCTCGGGTTGCCGGTATCGGAATGTGCGCACCCTCCTTGTCAATTACATGCCGCCGTGCATCACCTCCGCGTACTGCATGGCCCGCAGCACCGCCTGAGTCGTCGACTCGGCTTTGGCCTCGTGGACGTGAATCTCGTAGGTCCGGCCGCCCAGGAGTTCCTGGGTCTGGCGCGCGGTGTGGACCCGCTCACCGCCCCGGAAGTCCACGAGTTCCGGCCCCTGCTCACCCACCAGGCGAAGACCAGGTGAGGCCGAGAGGGTGCCCATCCAGTAGCCGGACGTGCCGCTCAGGGCCCGGCGCCACCCGGAGCCGTAGCGGTCGATCGCGTACGACAGACCGGCATAGAGGCTCGCTGCCGGGTGGTACTGCCCGAGAGAGCGGTACGGTCCCGCGTACGCGTCGAAGGTCGACTTGATCACCTGGAGCAGGCCCTTCGACGGGTCCCCGGCCAGGGCGTTGGAGTCCCAGTTGTTGACGGCGTTCGGGTCGCCACCGGACTCCACATCGATGCGGTGAAGCACCAGGGGAACGTCCGCGAGGTTGATGCCGCCACGGCCGCCGAGTTCCTGAATGATCCGCTCGACGAGCGGACTCCACCGGCCGACGGCGTCGCCGACGAGCCCGGCGAACTCGCCAGTGCCCTCGGAGAACCGGGCCAGGGAGCCCGGCCACGGGTTGAGGAACGGGCCCTCACCCGCACCAGGAGCACCGCCACGTGGGCGGAGTGCGCCGTCGGCCCTGTTGCCGTACCCGAGCTGGCGTCGCAGGGACCGGGACTCGTTGCCGCCGACCGTTTCGAGCTGGGTGCCCTGGCGGCCGGTGACAATGTTGATGTGGCCCCAGTCGCCGGGGCCGAAGCCCCGGTAGACCATGAGGTCACCCGGGCGGGCCGACGCGGTCGGGACCATGGGCATGTGCTCGGCCCAGGTAGCCACCGCAGGCCACCGGTTGCCCGGTGTCCCGGTCGGCGAACCGCCGTACGCGACGGTTGCCTGCGCGTGGTCGACGATCCAGCTGACGAAGTCCGCGCACCAGGATTCGTATGCGTCCGATCCGATGTACTTCCGGCCGGACAGGTCACCGTTCTTCGCCTCTTGGAGGGCGAGCTTGACGACCTGGCCGCCGCCCCCGGTGGCATGTTCGTCCACCCAGCGGCCCCACCGGGTTAGCCACGGCTCGGCCTTGCCGAAACCGTCCGAACTGAGCCGGCCGACCTGCCCGAACTTCGAGCTGATCGACTTCAAGTGCGGTGTGATCGCCGCGTCCCAGCCCTTACGGACCGCCTCTTCGTAGCCCTCAAGGGGATCGTTCTGGTGCTTGTGCACCCAGTCTCCGCCGCCGACGACACCACCGTTCGCGAACGTGTTGCCCCCGCGGCGGGCGATGTCGTTCCACCGGTAGATCGTTTCTGCGCCGAGGGCGCGTACGACCTCCGGGCGAAGAATGCCCTCGCCCTCGCTGAGCAGTGCGGGGACGTTGTCGACGCCCGGCCGGTAGCCGGGAACCACACCACCAAGGGAGAACTGCACCGGAGATAGCGGTGCGGGCGTCCCGGCGAGCTTCGCCATCTCCGACATCATCGGGACGGCGCCCGAGTTGTACGGGCCGGCCAGGGTGCTGCGGGTGGAGCTGTCGACGATGGCCATCGAGGCCCGCCAGGACTCGCGGATCCGCCCGCCACTGGACTCGAAGGTGACCTGAAGAGCGGACACGCCCGCGTGGAGGCGGGCGAAAGTCCCGAGCATGGTGGCGGTGGAGGCCAGCACGCGAGCCTGCACGCTCGTCCAGACACCCTCATGAGCGGACTGGAACGCGCGCTCCGCAGCGGTGAGCGGGCCGGAGAGGCGGGAGATCCACTGTTCCTGTGCCGGGATGATCTGCCCGTCGACCGCCGTACGCACCGAGCCGCCGACACCAGCCCACGACGCCTGGGCTGCTGCCTGATGGTCGCGCAGGGCCTGCACCATCAACACCAGAGCGGCTTGGATCCGCTGCACGGCTTCCTCAACGGCCTGAGCATCAGGGGCCGCAGTCCCGCCCACTGTGCCAGCACCGTCACCAGATGTGAGTGGGAGCCGGCCGCGCTTGGCGGCAGCGTTCAGGGCCAGCACCGTCCGGTGCCCCAGCGCTCGCGCGGCTTCCGGCACGAGTACAGCCTCACCCGGGGCGACCAGCGCTCGCCGCGAGTCTTGTCCCGGGGCGAACCCTGGGACGATCCCGCCGTCCTTGAACTTCAGGAGACCCTCGGTGTTGGGCATGGCATCCTTCGCCCGCCCCCAGAACTCGCCCAGGACTTCCTTCGCGTACCCGGACGGGTTGGAGATGATCTCCTGCACGCCTTGGACGGATTCGTCGACGCTGTCGACCAGACCCATGACCAGCTGCTTCAGCTGGCTGATCGGCTCCTTCAGCGCCCCCATGGGGTCCTTGAAGAGGCCGACGGCCGAGGAACCGATGGCCTTGATCGCCTCTTCGAGACCGCCCAGAGCACCCTTGACGTACGCCCAGATGGATTCCGGCTTCAGCAGGTCCGTCGCGAACTTTTCACCGCGCTGGAGGATATTGCCGGAGCCCTTCCAGACGTCATCCCAGAAGTACTCGCCCGCCGTGGGGGCGATGGCCCCGGCCGCCAGGCCGACCAGCTGACCGGCACCGGTCGGCACCCGTCGCAGCAGCTTGGGCATGTTCTTCGTGGCGAAGTCCAGCGTGCCGCGAAAGCGCCGTGCCGCGCCCTCGCCGCTTGCGCCGCCGCCTCGCTCAGATCCCCAGCTGATGAGGTTCCGGCTGGTCCGGCCGCCGATCCTGGCAGCACGGGCGTCGAAGGACACCGTCTTGCCGAAGAGGCTGATGACCGGCGCCATGTCGATCTTGTCGAGATCATCGAGGAGGAACCCCAGCGGACCACCCCGGCCGGCGATGCCGCCGCGCGCGAAACGCGACAGCCGGCCACGGACCGCCAGCTCGTTCCAGGCATGGATCCGTGGGGCGCCCAGGTGCTGTACGACCTCGGGGCGCAAGATTGCTTCGCCGGGACTGAGGATCGCCGGTATGGA
This sequence comes from Streptomyces sp. NPDC037389, assembly GCF_040636475.1. NCBI lineage: Bacteria > Bacillati > Actinomycetota > Actinomycetes > Kitasatosporales > Streptomycetaceae > Streptomyces > Streptomyces sp. NPDC037389. The sequence continues at coordinate 669,230 of NZ_JBEZUS010000002.1, read as the reverse complement.
GTCCTGCCACGGGGCGTACCCGGGAAGAACGCCACCTCGGGCGAACTTGCCCTTGGGCTTCTTGGGGCCTCCCTTCCCACCGCCCCCGCCAGAACCGCCGCCACCGTTGGTGTCTCGGTTGACGTCCCCGATGCCGTCATCGAGGTCGCGGGCGGCCTTGGCAGCGTCACGCAGGGCGTCACACAACTGCTCGACCTGCTTCGTCACCGAGGCCAGCGACCGGCCGTTGAGGTTGGCGATACGGCCGTTGACCGAGCCCGGCGTCTTCACCGCGCCGACCAGGTCATACACAGCGTCGATCGCCGAATAGAGGCTGGTCTTGCCGCCCTTGAACTCGTCCCGGATCGGCTTCAACGACTTGCGGTTGAGGAGGTTGACGGACGCGATGACGTCCTTGACCTTGCCCTCGACCGCCCCCGCCTCCGGCACGGTCAGAGTGAACTCTCCGCGTACCGATTTCAGGGACTTGCCGTTGAGGCTCTCGACGCGGTCGGCGGCGTCGCCGATGGTCCGCTTGAGGCTGTCGGCGCGCTTCTCCGTCGGCTCAAGCTGCTGCACCCGCAGCGACCCCAGACGACGGCCGTCGAGATCGTTGACCTCCTGGCCCGCCTGCCGGATCGCCGCCTTAAGCGCGTCGGCCTTCTGCTGAACATCGGCCAGCTTCCTGCTGATCTCGCCAAGGCTGGCGCCGTTGACGTGCGAGGTGCCGTCGGCGACGATGCGGCGCACCGCTGACTGCGCCTGGTCGGCCGAGGACCGGACGCTCTGTCCGACCGAGCCACCCAGGTGATCAATCAGGCTCCCCAGAGGCGCATCGTTGACTGCGCGAAGGGCCCGCTTGAGAGCCTCGACGCGCTCGTCGACCTGGCGGAGCTGCTGCTCCGCCTCCCGCATGCCGCGCTGAGCGGCATCCCGGCGGTCGGTGCTGTCCTGCGGGCGCAGCCGCTCAGCCGCACTGCGGCGGGTGGAACGCCGGTTCTCGCGGTACTCCTCGCGCACCTCGTCCCGGCGGCGGTTGAGGCGGATGCCCTCGCGCATGCGCCCGCCGGCCAGGGCCTGGCGGCTGCGCTGGTCGAGATCGTGCATATCGGCGGTCCGGTTCCTGCGCCGTCGCCTCCAGTCGCCGGGACCGTCGTAGCCGGTCAGCCGCGCAGTTCCGTAGCGGGCGTAGCCCGCCGCGGTGCGAAAGCGGCCGTTCTCCCGGCCCGCCTGCCCCACACGCTGGCGATTGCGGCGACGGGTCTGGTCCCGCTCCCGGAACTGGTCGCGCTGGGCGTCGTAGCCCTCAAGGAACCGGCCACCCTCACGCCGGGAGCGCATGCCGCCCGCGACCTGGCGGCCGTAGCGGGTGGCGCCACGCACACCCCGGCTCGCGCCGGTGACCGTGCCAGCCAGCATCTTCACGGGCGTGGCAGCGAAGCCCAGGAGTTTGCCGAGCTTGCCCGCTGTCTTCGTCAGAACACCGAGCGCCAGAAGGAGCGGCGCCGCCACCGCGGCCATTTTCGCCGCTTCCAGCACCAGCTTCCGAAGCCCCGGGTGCTTCTCCAGGAAATCGACGGTTTCCTTGCCCCAGTCGGTGAACGTCCCGATGGTGTCGAAGAATGCGACCAGCATCTCCTTGCCCATCGGCAGCAACTTCGTGCCGATCTCACCAGCGTCCTTCAGAAGGCCGCCCTCGAAGCGGGTCCCGTTCTCGTCGGAGACCTTCTTGCCCATGATGGCGGCACCGAGGCCGGTGTACTCGTATTCACCGCGATCGTTCTGGGAGTAGAAGATCTTGCCCAGATTGAACTGAGACTGTTCCTTCATCTGCTCAAGACGACCGCTGATCGTGGCACTACCCATACGGTGCGCCGCACCCCGCATACGCGGGTCCTTCTTCCACCGGTCGAGCAGGCCTTCAATAAGCTGCTCACCGGAGATGCCGCCAGTGTCCTTGGCGTTCTGCATGAAGTCGAGCATCTGGGCCGACGCTTCGTAGGTCTCGGGGACCTTCCGCACCATGCCGTTCTTCTCATCCCGGGCCTTTAGCTCCGCCATCTCCTTGGCGGTGTGCTTCCGGGACTTGAAGCCGAGGATCTGCGCCAGGGCGTTGGCCGGGATACCGGTGGCGGCCTCCAACTGCTTCACGTTACGCAGATTGGTGCGGCCCATGTCCTGCATGACCTCGATGGCATACATGCCTCGCGAGACCATCGCCGGATCCATGACACCGCCATAAGCGGCGGAGTCACCCACCATCTTGACCATGTCCACAGCACGCTGCGACGCCTTCGCCGACCCTAGAGCGTGACGGGCAGGATCCTTCGACTGAAAGTCGGCATCGTGCGACGTATTCGCCCGCACATAGCGCGTGCCGTACTTGAGCATGTCATTGACCGAATACGGCGTCTCAATACCGTACTTCGTCATCTGCTCCAGCAGACTATTGACGTCGTCCAGGGCAATGCCCATGCCCTTCAGACCAGCCTGGGCCTGAAGCATCGCATCCGCCGACTTGATACCGAACGTCGTCGCCGCGGCACTCGCGAGACCGAGCGGGGCCACCAGGCCACGCGTGATCAGATGACCGGTCTCCGTCGCCGTCGTACCAGTCGTCTCGATCGCATGAGAACCGCGCTTCCACCCCGACCGCATCGCCGCCCACGCCGTGGCCTGCGTCGACTGCACCGCCGCCATCGTGCGCTCATGCTCGGCCAGCTGCTCCCGCAAGGACTGCCGGGCAGCCTGAGCAATAGCCAGCTGCGCACCGATCGCGTGGGACTGCTCCGCCTGCCGCTCGGCCATGGTCTGGCGGATCGCCGCGCGCTTGTCCCGCTCAGCCTGCTCAGCGACCTTCGCCGCCTCCCGGGCCATACGGATCTGCGTTTGGTGGACCTCCCGGTCCATCCGGGCCTCGTCCTCCAGGGCCCGCCGGCGAGCCACTGCCGCCGCGTCCTCCTGACGCTGCCGCTCAGCAAGAACCTGCGCCTGCTCACGAGCAGCCTCCCGAGCAAGGCGCAGCTGAGTCTGATGAATCTCCCGATCCATGCGCGCTTCGCCCTCAAGGGCACGCTGCCGCTCCGCCGCCGCGGCTTTCTCCTGCCGTTGCCGTTCGGCGAGAAGCTGCGCCTGCTCGCGCGCGGACTCGCGGGCAAGGCGGGTCTGGGTCTGGTGGATCTCGCGATCCATCCGGGCCGCGTCTTCCAGGGCCCGCTGGCGGGCGGCTGCTGCGGCGCGCTCTTCGCGCTCCCGCTCGGCCACCGCTCGCGCCTCGGCACGACGGCGCTCCTCCAGGAGACGGAGACGGTCCTGCTCGGCGGTCTGCCACCGCTGGGCGGCATCCCGTGCACCCTGCGTCTCCAGCCGCACCGTCTCTTGCACCGCGCGACGGGTCGCCTGCGAGGTGCCTTCGAGTGCCTGGCGCTTGCGCTCCTCCAGGTCGCGGAAGGCACGGAAGCGCTGCCCGGCCTGCTGCCCGTACTCGCGGGTCAGCTCGGCCTCGATCGCCGCCAGCTTCGCCGCAGTGTCGACAGCGGCCTTCTCCGTGTGCACCTTGGCGGCCTTCGCGGCTGCTGCCGCGCTCTTCGGCAAAGCCGCCATGCCGTTCGACGCGGCGGCGGTGAAAGCCTTACCCCCGGCTGCGCCGGCCAGCTCCATCTGGCGGGTCAGCTCCGCCCGCATCCGCGCCGTGCCCTCGCGGGAAAGCGTGGGGGCGATGTCGATGTAGCCGGAGCCCACCTTGATGGGAATACGGCCGCCGCTGGCCATGGGCGCCTCCTACATAGTGCTCATCTCCTGGAAGAACTGGGCCAGTTCGCCGCCTGTGGCGAAGTCCTCCACTGGCTCTTCGGGAGCCGTGGGAGGAGCCCCGGGGCGGGGGAGGGGATCGGGGGGATCCAGAGTGCTGGCGTTTTCCGAATGTGCTTTCAGGAACAGGTAGTTGCTTAGCTCCATGGCATCGGAGATACGTGCCATGAGGTGATCCTGCGTGGACCACACCGTTGTTTCATCCAAGGCGACCAGGAGCTGTGAACGGCCCGCCTTGTGCGTCAGTGCCTTGATGAGGACGCTGACGCGCCGCAGGGAAAGCCGTCCACGCCACAGGTCCAGCAGATCAACCCCGAAATGCTCCAGGAGATCGGCCTCAAGCTCATCGGAGAGCTCGTGGACTGTGCGGACGGTCTGAATCAGTTTCCCGCGTCGTCAAACCCCTGGGCCGCGGCCACCTTGTCCGCCAGGACCTGAAAGTCACGGATCGTGGCACCACTGTCCTTGTAGGCATCCCACTGAGGGGCGCCCAGGATCAGCTTGACCGCCTCCACCTCGTCCTTGGCCTCAAGCAGGCCGATCGGCATATCAAGGGGATGCGGGATCGTGAACCGGATGTCGCGGTGCTCGATGACCACCGGAGCTTCGGCGGCCTCGGCCCCCTTCGCGGCGGTCTTCGACGGGGACTCGTTCTTGGTAGTTGCAGTAGACAGAAGACCCTCCAGAGGGTTGACGACAGGACGGAGATAAAGAGAGAAGGGTTAGGCGGCCGGGACGAAGCAGGCCTTCGACGTGCCCGTCGGAACGGTGTCCGTGACCTGGAAGCAGGACGCCACGCCGCGGTGGGTCACCTTGATCTCCGCGGTCTTCATGCCCTGCGGGATGGTGACGTCGACGGTGCCGTCCTTCGTGGCCGTCGCCTGGTCCTCGTACCCGGTCTTGTCCGCGCGGAGGAGGGAGACCACCGCCGGCCCGGTCGTGCCGGTCACCGCGACCTTCGCGGTCCACGAGGCCTTCGAGCTGTCGTTGGTAGCGGAGCCCGGCACGGACACAGCCGCCTTGAACGGCTGCTCCGGCTCCACCGGGACGGACGGGCGGCCCAGACCGAGAATGTCGTCCGTGGTCAGCACGTAGCCCAGACCACCCTCGTGATCGAGGGCATCGATGGTGAGCTCGTACTTCTGGTTCTCGGTGCGCTGGAGCTGGATAGCACCCCGGTCGGAGATCATGGCCCGGGGGATGACGCACCGGTAAGGGACGCCCTTCTGGGCCCAGTCGATCACGATGCTGAGCTCGTTCAGCTCCGGCGTCGAGGACAGGTCCAGCCGGTAGGTGCCACTGTTCTTGCCCTCGGCGTCCTTCAGCGGCTTCCACTCCGCACCGAAGAAGAGGCTGGTGGTCAGATCGTTGGTCTCCATCAGCGTGGCCTTGATCTTGAAACTGGCCGACTTGACCGTATACATCACTGGCACAGCGGACTGCCACACATTGACCGGATCTGTCTCAATGGAGGGGGTGATGGTGACCCCGCTCTGATCAATGAATCCGCAATTCCGGTAGCCGGCCGGGGCGGTCTTGCCGTCACCGGCATCGGTCGGCAGCACCGTCGATGACGTGCCCGTACGCGGGGCAGGTGCAAGGTAGATGTTGCCGTTGGGGGCGAAGCGGATCTTGGAAGCGTCGGCCAATGGGGCTCCTTGGGAAAAGACGAAAGCCGAGCACGGACAGGTGCTCGGCTCAGGAAAGGGGGGAAGGGTCAGACGACGAAAAAGACCGCGACCTCGGCGCTGTAGCGGTGCTCACGGCTGACGGCGTCAGGGTCGTACCGGGGCGCGGAGATTTCTCCGACGTCCAGGACCTCCGCGCCACCAATCACCAGGCCGGGCAGCTCCTCAAGGAGCGCCTCACGGCAGCGGTAGGCCAGGTCCACCGCGGCCTTGCGGTCCTCGTGGTAGATGTCAACGGTGATGTCAGCGCGGTCGAGGCGGTCACGGACGATGCGGAACCCGCCGCTGTGCTCAAGGTAGATCATGGGCTCGCCGGCCTGGTGGCCGACGTGATCACCCGTGACGTACTGCGCGGACAGCCCGGGGACGGCGCGGAGGAACTCGACGACGACCGTGACGGGGTCTTGTTTCACTCGATCCTTTCCTTCTCCAGGGCCCGCTTGAGGAACCAGCGCCCCGCGTGCGCACGGCCCTTGCGGTCCTTCCAACCCCGCTCCTGCAACATCGCGTGCCGCATCCGCCGGTCCTCCTCAACGAGAACCAGGCCGTACCAGCCGTAGCGGTCCAGGGCCAGACGCGCCCGAATGTGGTCGGGAACGGAGTTCCAGTGGTCCTTTGTCGGCTTCTTGGGGCGGGGTGCCGCCGCGGCGGCCACTTCGGTGAGCTTGACCGTGTGCAGCTCGACCAGGTCCCGCATCTGGGGAGAGAGGAAGATGCCCCGCTCCCACTCAGGCGTCAGCCGCAACGTGAACTTGCTCAACTCACCACCCTCCACGCACGGATACGGACATGACGAAGAGAACCCTGCGTCCAGCGGGCGGGCTCGCCATCGACCTCGTAGGTCAGACCCCGCCAGACGACGCGGTCGGCAGAATCGACGTCCGCCTCTGTGGGCAGGAAAATGATCAGCCGCTCCTGTGCGGTCTCCCGGGCTGGTGAACGGACCTCGAAGGCCCGGTCCGGCTGGACGCTGGCCCGCCCGGACCACACCGTCACCGACTGCTGCCAGTCGCGGTGATTGGTGTAGGCGGTCGCGGTCAGCGGCGCCCGGCGTACTTCGACGGAATCGTTGAAGAGCGTCGTGCGCCCCTCAGACCCGGTACAGGCCGATGGACCCGAAACGCCGCCGGAAGGGACGAAGGCCCCCTTGAGCAGCGGCGGAAAGCGTCTGAGTGCCAGCGGTTCCCCACTGGACTTCCATGTCGCCGACCTTCTCGGCGACGATGCCGGGCTGCACGGCCAGCCACCGGATCACCTCGCCACAGATCACGGCGCGGATGGCCGGCGAGCCTTCGCGGTACCGGCTGCCGCAGTAGCCCTGCACGAGCGCGGTGACGTCGTTGAGGAATGCCTGCACCCGTGGTCGCTCATCCTCGGCGAGGGGACGGCCCAGCCGGGCTGTGACGTCTTCGAGGGACACCCACGTCATTACGAGCCCGCCCCGGCCGGCTTCTCCGTGATCGCGATCTTCAGACCACGCACGAAGCTCTCGCCGATGCCGACGCCACGAACCGAGTAGTCCGGATCCTCCTTGACGGTGGACAGGCCATACATCGTGTCCAGGCCGATCGTGTCCGCCTTCTTCGCGTAGTCGTAATCGACCAGCATGCGGGTGGCGATTCCATTGATGTTCTGGATGCTGCCGTTCACCGCGCCCATCGGGATAGCAGGGCAGGCGGAGACCAGGATCATCGCCGACTTGTGGAACAGGTACGCCTCAAGACCGAACGAGTTGTGGATCACGATGTCGAAGCCGTAGATACGGCCGACGATCGCCCGGCGAAGCGCATTCGTGTCGCCGGAGTAGTCGACAGCGACGAATTCGGGGTCCTTGAGCAGGATCGCCTCTACCTCGGGGCCGGCGATCAGATACCGCTCCGAAACGGGGACATTGGCCAGGTTCATCGCCATGCGGGCATCGACGAGCGCGGTACGTAGCCCGAGGGCGCGCGTCTTCATGTTCTCGGCAGTGCCGTCTGCGGCCGGGATGGTGACCGCGACGTCGCCGCCCACGGCCTTCTTGGCCGCCGCGCTGAGACCGGCGCGGGTGATGTTGTTCTTGATGAAGTCGGCGGTAGTGTCGTCGAAGTACTCGGCGAATCCGCGGGTGAGCTTGCTCAGAACCTGAGAGCCGAACTGCCGCAGATCGAAAGCCACCTGCTCCATACTGAGCGTGGTCGCATTCTGGGCCAGCGTCGACAGCTGCACCGGGAACCGGGACTCACGAATGAAGCCCTGCGGGGCCAGGCGGGGATCACTGGGGAGAGGGCGGTCCGAGGACGCGGCAAGGCGGTCCTTGTCGCCCTTGATCGGGTTCTGGATCGGAGCCGTGATCCCGGCGGCTGTCACGGGAATTCCCCGGGACTCCCGGTTGACGTTGATGACGTCACCAAGGCCGCCGGTGAAATTCAGCTCCGAGTAGCGGGCGGGGATGCCGCCAAGCGTTAGCTGGCGGTCGAGCAGCCCGAGGGCCGCGATCGTCGTCTGCGCCGGGTCAAGATTGAAATGATGAGTGGTGAGAGCCAAGGGCTAACCTCCAAAGAGCATGAAAAAAGCCCCTCGGACCTCCGAAGGACTCTTATGGAAAGGGGAGTTGAAGGATTAGCTGCGCTTGCGGCCCTCGATCAGGTCGGCGAGCTCCACCGGGTCCATCGTGGTTGGCATGGGACTGGTGCCGGGCCGGTATTCCGTGACTGCCGCCAGGTCGAAGCCCCGAATCTTGGTCGACGGCTTCGGCAGCGACTCGACGAATGCCGAAATCGTGTCCTGGTCCGGCCGGCCGTCCTCACCGAGGAAGCTCGGCAGGTCCAGGTGACCGGGCACCGCGACACCAGCGGCGGCGGCCGATGCGCGTAGCTCGGCTTCGACCAGGGCAGTGCCCATCTCTGCGAGAGCGGCGGTGCGGGCCTTTTCCTGGGCCTGCTCCAGCTCCCGTGACGTCTCCTGCCACCGCTGCTCGTGCTCCTGGCTCAGCTGCTTCCAGTGCTCCAGTTCTGCCGACAGATCCGGCGCCGGGGTGACTGGTGCAGGCGCCGGAGCGTCATCCGGGGCAGGGGGGTTCGTCTTCTCGTCCATCACCACTCCGTCTACTTCTGTTCGTGAATCTTGCGGCTGACGTTCCCGGAATTGCCCTGCGGTGGCTTCGCGGCTATCTGAGCCGCCTTGGCCCCTTCAGCTGTACCCGGATGGTCAGGCTGAGGGCCAAGTTTCTGCACTTCCGCAGCGGCCTTGGCGTCTTCCTTCCGCATCGCGCGAAACGTCGAAATCTGTGAAGGCGTATAGCCCGCGTCGCTCCACAGCTGCTCCTCCGGAACGTTGAGCTGCTTCAACTTCAGTAGCGCATCAATGTGCTGTGCTTCCGTCCGGTACTCTGGGTCACGCCACACCGTTTCCATGGAGAAAGCCTCTGCCCGTTTGTCGCCCTCCCACGCGAAGCACAATCGGATGACTTTTTCCCATGCTTCGCCGAAATGCAGCATCCGTTCGCGGACCTTGGCGACAAGGCCAGCCTCTGCACTGATGATCGCCTCACCAGACGGAGCGGTGCCCCCGTTGACGAGAAAATAGTGGCTCGGGGTCCGGGACAGGGAACTCATGTGCTGGAGAAGTAGCCCGACGAGATCACAGTAATTGCTGAGACTCGCGGCTTCGAACTGGCCGAATTTAGCGGCCGGGTCTTCCGCCTGCAAGAGCTTGTCGACAGCCACCTTGAAAGGCTCTACTGGGTTGCCCTCCGCGTCCTCGACGATTTCAAGTCCAGTGACATAGCGCTGAGGAAAAGCTGCGAACTCTGATGCGGTGAGCGCGTCTGAGACGGTCTTGTTGATCGCGTCCTGGATGGGGATGACGTTGGTGAGATCAGAATACGGTTCACCGGCAAGCCGAGAGCGGTTGTGGAAGGGAACAACGGGGACGACTCCGAGAGGGTTGGGGCGGCGACTGCCGTTCTCCCATTCAGTTGTTCCGGCCTTGACCTCGTACACATAGGCCTCGGTCCACAGCGTTGCGGACGGGCGGCCCCACGAGTCCGTGAAGAATAGCGCCGCGGCCTCTAGTTCCGTCTGGCTACCCGCCTTGTACTCAACCACCATGTTCTCACCAGACCGGGGCGTGATTCGCACCTTCCCGTCGTCCCCCAGCCAAACGAGCACATAGGCCCTGCCCTGTAGCATCGCATCCAGGTGCACAGCATTGGACAGGACATCAAGGCTGTTGCGCTGCCAGAACTCCCGGGCGTCAGTGTCGAATCCTGGGGAGTCCGGCAGGCGGAAACCTTCGACGACCATGCGCTCAGTTGCAGAGTCGATGATCAGCCCGCAGAAGTTATCCCGCCAGGTCTCGAAGACCTCTCGGAACTCGGCCTTGTAGCGAGCCTGGGAGAAGGCAAGACGCTGATGGTCGCCCTCGTAATACTTGGCATAGCGCCACATGTCCGGGAGCTGATTCGTCAGCTTCCCGTGAAGATAAGCAAGCCAGTCGACCGGTGTCTCCGGCGGACCGGCAGCTGTATAGCCATTCGGCGGGACAATCAGCGGCGCCTCCCCGGGTAGTTCCTTGGTTTGGTGCCCGCCCCCGGAGTCGAACCGGGAACATCACGGGTCTGAGCCGTGCGCCTCGTACCAGTTGGGCTAGGCGGGCGGGAGAGGGGGCTGCACGGGCTTTCGACCCCGTTCGGCTGACGCCCATGCGGGCGCCGGTTACTAATGGGCGGTACAGCCCCCTCGGGATGCTGGCCTCACGTCGGTCCGACGATCACCCGGTAACCGCGCAGGTGCACGGCAGCACGGGCCAGCGTGCGCAGGCCGACCGGGGAGCAACACTCACCCGGCTGGCCCGGTCTTGGGGAGAAGGGGAATCAGAAGCCGACAACCCGCCGGCGCTGGATACGAAGCCTGCCGTCCGCGATGGCGTCGGCTCGTGCCTCGAAAGCGAGGATCGCGCACACGGCCAAGTCGATCTTTTTCTTCGAGCGAGGAGAGTCCTTCGTGATCAGGGTTCCCTGCGGGACTTCACGCGTCACGGCGTTCAGACAGTGGCGTGTCAGGTCGGGGTCGCCATCGTGTTTGAGGTCGCCGACCACCACGGCGGAATGGAAGCGTTCAGTTGCTTCGCACATCCGCGTGGGCTTGGAAGTCCAATACTCGTAAACCCGGTCATCTCCGTACTCCAGGGCCCACCTGCCTAGGGCCTCCTGCCAGTACGGCGGGTCACCGTAGAACCATTCAACTCGATAGGTCTCGAAGGCCTTCTTGACGGAGGCCTCGACCGCGAGGACGTCAACCTCCCAGTCCGGCTGTTTTGGATCTCGCGGATTCTCCTGGAGGTGGAGGACGAAAAGCTTGCCGTCCCGGAGGCGGACGCCGCAGATTGCTGTGCTGTCTCCGCGGATGCTCCCGTCAAACCCGATCGCGATCTGGTCGCCAGGGAGGATCGGATCCTCGTCGTGGAAGCATGCGTCCCACTCGGACTTGACCAACCAGCCGTCCGCGTTCTCCTGGATGTTGTTCAAGTAGAAGCGGTAGGCGACGGCCGCGCTGGTGCGCGGGTCCATGACTGCGGCGACGATGCCGTCGACGTCGACCCAGTGCGAATCGCCGTAGGCGTCGATGACTGCCGCGCGAACAGCGGCTTCGTCCTTGAGGTCGATGTCCCGAACCGCCTCACGGCAGTCGTACAGGAGCCCCTTGGCCCCCAGCTCCATCGCGGCCTCGTAGGTCCGCTGGGCAATCGAGTCTTCCAGGGGGTTGAAGGCGTTGGTCGTCTCGATCAGTCGGGAGCCTGCGCCAGCTGTCTTTTGGACATTCCGGTCCAAAGTCTCCCAGACATATACACCCTGGTTGTTTTCAACCCAATGGTGGACCTCGTCGCATAGGACTAAGCGGCACCGCGCCGGCCCCGGCAGGAACGTTTCTGCCGGGGCCGGGCAAAGGTGGGCCTCGCCCCCTCAAGACCACGAGAGGACGAGGTCACGGGCTCGATACGGCCAGGGCGACCGTCCTTGAACTGGATCAGGCCCTTGCCGATGTCCAGGTTGAATTCCCGCTCGGCAGGCGACTCGGCGAGCATGCCGCGGATCATGTCCCTCGTGTTGGCCGTCTGATCGAGCGACGTGGCAGCGATCTGCACCAGCGGCAGCGGCACCCGCTTGCCCACCGGAAGACCATCCTCATCGAAGTGGGAGAAGCGGGCCGGGCCGATGAACTCCACGATGGCCAGGGCCGCGAGAAGAGGTGTCTTGCCCCAGCCTTTCGCGCGGCGAAGCGCGGCAGACCGGTACAACCACCTCCCGTTCTCGTCGATGCTGTACATCCACAAGACGAAGCGCAACTGTTCCGGGCTGAATCGCCAGGGCTGGCCGGCGTTCTCGCCGTCCGGCTGGACGATGTACTTCTGGGCCCACCGGATGATGCCGTACCCAAGGCTCCGCGAAGGGTGGGGGACACCGGGCGGCATGTTTCCCGTCAGGGGCAACCCCTCACCCCCTTCGGGCTACTCGATGTCGTCGTCCAAGAATTCCGCGAGGCGTGCGGCAGCGTGGGCCGCCGCATCGGCGTCACAGGCCTCGACCATGCGGACCCAACCAGTGGTCTCCTTGGTGCCGCCGAGGAGATCAGGGGAGTGGAAGCCCGGGAAGACGACGAGGGCGTCGGCTTCGCCTGACACATCGCATCGCGTCCCGGCAACAGTCCAAGTCGCTATGGCAGATCCCTTCTACGATTCGGAGAGCATCCTGAACAGCTCCGCGTCCAGGTCCGTCGCCGCCGCTTCCTTGGCGGCCTGGGCGGCTTCCTGCTCCGCCTGCTCGTCGAAGTTCATGCGGAGGCGGGCACGATCCTCGGTGGTCGCACCCCACCGGCCCACCCGCTGGCGGATCTCACCGGCCAGCCGGACGTTGCCCTGGTAGAACTCGTCGACTAGGCGGGTGGTGATCTCCAGCTCGGCCCAGTCCGTCTCAAGCCAGTGCTGTGTCTGCGGGGCGCTTGACCAGGTCCTCCAGAAGCGTTTCGCCCCGCCGGTCTGGATGCCGAGGGTTTTCGGGAGGGCGCGGCCTTCGCCGGCCGTGGGCGTCAGCTCGTGTTCACCCAGGGCGTGGCTGGTGTTCCGGCGGCGGGCGTTCGGGTTCGGGGCCGGGCCACGGCGAGACGGCATCTGATCACCCCCTCGTTGGAATCACTGGCAGGCCGATGGTCTGAAAAGCGGCGCCGGGAAGGGCGCCCGAACGGTAGGGTTTCGCAGGGCAGTCCGAAATGGCGTGGCTGGCCAAGGTTCCGGACCCAACCGTTCGCGGAAAAGGGATTACGGCCGGGACCGCCATGCGCCTCTGAGGCGAAATCTCGGAGGACGGCAGGGCCCCGCCTTTTCGGGCGGGGCTCCTGCTATGCCCGGTCCTCGAAGTACGTCTTGCGGTAGTGGCACTCTCGGCAGAGCACCCACAGGTTGGACAGCTCCCACGTGCCTCCACGGGAGACGGGGACCCGGTGGTCAACCGCGAGGTGCTCCCGGGAGCCGCAGCGCTGGCAGGTGAAGCGGTCGCGGGCGAGGACTGCGGCCCTGCGCTTGTGGGCGTCACCAGGGCGGTTGCGGTTCCTCGCGGAGGTCTTCCAGGTCCGTTTGGGCGGTGCGTGTGTCTCGCACCGGCCGGCGCGTACCGTCACGGAAGTGCAGCCCACAGACATGCAGATCGATTTGGCTCGGGGCATCGTGACCTCCCTTCCGTGACGTGGTGAGTCGGCGGGATTCGAACCCGCTCTTCCGTCCGGTACTCACCCCCGCTGGGGGTTTTCTGAGACGCGCGTGCACGCCGGACACTGCGACTCCAGACGGGAGCTACCCGCCCTTGGGCCACTCCGGGGATCAGCCGGGGTGGATCGAATAGGGGCCCCGGCTGGTTGCTGATCTGGCAGCCGGGGCCTTGGGCCTTCTCGGATCTCAACTGAGAAAATTGGTATTCAGGAGATCTACAGGAAGGAAATTTATTTTCTCTCTTGGATCTTTTCTCACTAAGTATGTAGGTGTCATGTACGTCCAGGATCACCCTCAAAGTTCAAAATGAGACGCAGGCCACAAAGAGACTTACCGGCCGGTAAAGTTGAAAGTTGTCGTGAGACCGCCCGGCTGATAGCGTCCGGGCTGTTCTGCGGCGACCCTGGAAGCGGGTGGTCCCTCGAACCCCCGAACCTGCTGGAAAGGTCGCCATGACCAAGCTGCCCCCAGACGCGGAGCTGACGAAGCTCTTCCACCTCGGTGTGAGTGAGCAGGAGATCGCGACGCGCTATCGCGCGTCTCAGCAGGGCGTGAACAGACGTATGAAGAAGATGGGGCTGATCCGTACGCCGCTGTTCAACCGGCGCATCAACGCGCTGCTGGGCGGCATTTGGGACGTGAAGACCGACAGGACCGGCGGGGACACGCACCACAACGCCTACGCCATCCGCTACCTGAAGGTCTACCTGCGGCTTCGGCTCGGTGACGAGACGGTGAGCCCCACTGAGCGGAAGAAAGCTGACCGGCTGATCCGCAGCCTGGTGCGGGAGAACGAGGTCATCCACTACGACCCGACGAATGCTGATGGCTGGGTCTACCCGCCCCGGCTGCCGTCAGACGGCCGGCGGGTCCTGCGCTGGCCCGAAGGGGTGCCGTTGCCGGAGGAGGAAGACCTCTTGCGCGCCATGGACCTGCCCGAGGAGACACCGGAGGGGCCATCCGCCTGAGAGGGCGTCCGAGGCCCGGGAGTGAAGACAGCCCGGCATGCCCTTCAAGGGGCGTGCCGGGCTGTGTCTGTCTGCGGCAAGGTCAGGCGGTATCAGGGCTGTCGTCGACGGGGGTTGCCGGGACGACCATGAAGCGGAGTGACTGGTCGGCCATGGGCGTGAAGCACAGGAAGGTTGTTTCGAAGATCTGGTCTCCCTGGCCGGGGAGGTAGGCGCGGCGGCGGTGGCCGTCGGGGTGGTGCACCGCGGTCAGGTCTGTCTCCAGGATGCGGCGTGCGTGCCCCGGGTCGCGTTCCTTGATCTCCGCGACGACCTCGGCCAGGCGCTGGTGGCCCGGGTCGGCCTCGGCCCGCATGCGCAGCTGTGCGGCCATGGGCTTGGCCCAGGAGTTTTCCCAGTCGATCAGCTGCATGCGTGCTTCGGGGTAGGCCAGGGCCCAGACCATGACGTTGACCCCGTGGCGCATCCACGGCCACTCACGGCCGGCCGCCTTGTTGTAGGTGACGACGTCCCAGGCGTAATCCGATATGTACGCGGTCTGCTGTTGTTGCTGGACGAGGTCTTCCGTGGCGGAGTCGAGGAGGCTGGCGTCCGGGCGGCACCGGCGGGGAGGCTCCTGCCCGAGGCCGTAGACGTAAAGGCTGTGCCGCTGGCCCTCGGTCAGGGCCAGGGCGCGGACGACCGTCTCGATCCAGTCGGCCGAGGGCGCGTGGCGCCCGGTCTCCAGCTGCCGGACCCATCCCTCCGAGACGCCCGTCAGGGCACCGAGGTCCTTCTGCGTGATACCGAACCCGGCGTTCCGGTTGGTTCTGGCGACGAGGCCGGGAACCGCCAGGGGCTCACACGAGGCGCGCAGGTCGCGCACGAGGAGCGCAAATCGCATGAGGTCGGACAAGGTCGTACCCACCACCCTTAAGTAAATGAATCGCAAAAAAAGCAGGTGTCTGGCGGTAACCGTATCCCCTCTCTGGTGCCACGTGTGCACATTTCAGACGCTCTCAAATCCCCCAAAAATGGACAAAGATCCACTTCTCGGGGCCGGAATCCGGCCATCCGGTACCGAAACTCACAGTGTCGGTTTCGATCCCATGATCGAAAAGAGTGCGAACGCCGCGCCAAGCCGAGGCAAAGTAGTGCCCACGAGCAAACCGGACGCGCTGTTTCGGAAGCGCGTCCGCATGCCCCCCCCACTGAGAGGTCTTCCCGTGAGTCGTAGCGTCTTCGTCACCGGTGGCAACCGAGGTATCGGTCTGGCCGTCGCCCGCGCCTTCGCCGAGGTCGGCGAGAAGGTCGCCTTCACCTACCGCACCGGCGAGCCCCCGGCCGAGCTCCTGGAGCTGGGCTGCCTCGCCGTCAAGTGCGACATCACCGACCCCGAGCAGGTCGAGCAGGCGTACAAGGAGATCGAGGCGGCCCACGGCCCCGTCGAGGTCCTGGTGGCCAACGCAGGGATCACCCGCGACGGGCTCCTGATGCGGATGTCGGAAGACGACTTCACCAGCGTGGTGGACACCAACCTCACCAGCGCCTACCGGGTCGCCAAGCGCGCCTCGCGCGGCATGCTCCGCGCCCGCTCCGGCCGGATGATCTTCATAGCCTCCGCCGTCGCCATGCTCGGCGAGGCCGGGCAGTCCAACTATGCCGCGTCCAAGGCCGGCCTGATCGGCTTCTCCCGCTCCCTCGCCCGTGAGCTGGGCTCCCGCAACATCACGTGCAACGTGGTGGCGCCCGGCCTGGTCGACACCGACATGTCCGCGGTGCTGACCGAGGAGCGCAAGGCCGCCATGACCGGGCAGATCCCCCTCGGCCGCATGGGCCGCCCCGAGGAAATTGCCTCGGCAGTCCTCTTTCTCGCCGGAGCGGAGGCAACCTATGTCACTGGTGCAGTTATCCCCGTCGACGGCGGCGTCGGCATGGGCCACTGACCCCACTCTCCAAGCCCGGTGCCGACAGGGGCACCGGGCAGCCTTTTACCCCTCGGGTTGTTGTGAGACCGCCTTGGAGCAGGACCCACCTGTTCGGGGCATTACATGAGGAGACTCCCGCATGACTCTGGCCTGCGCTATGGCGTCGGCTTCGCCGCATGTGATCAAGAGTCTCGTGCATACCGTCAACGACACCTCCCTGACGGACTCGCCGGCCTACCTCCTGATCGGCGCTGGCGTCATGGTGTCCAGGCTCGTGGGCAAGGGCCTCACCTATTACCACCTGGTCGTCACCGACCGCGCCACGCCGTCCTGCGAAAAGGCCGTCGAACGGGCCTTCATGAAGGAGGGGCTGGCGCGCTGGCGTGACTGCGTGATCGAGATCCTCCACATGCCCCGACCCAACCGCCACTTCCCCGGCAGCAAGGAGAGCACCCTGTACGTCATCCACCCCGAGGCGGCGCGATGAGCATCGAAACCCAGCCGCGCTCGGTCTCCCAGACCCAGCAGTACGAGGAGTGCGCATGGCGCTTCTACCTCCAGCGCGTCGAACGCGTCGTGCCGCGCCCGGCCGCCTGGTCGCACCACGGCACCGCGTTCCATGCGGCGGCCGAAGCCGTCGAACGCTCCGGCCGGACCATGGCGGCGGAAGAAGCGGTGACCCTCTTCTCCGAGCACTACAGCGCCGCGGTGAACGCCTCGCTGGACGCGGAGCCCGATACGGACCGCTGGCTCGCCGCCGGTGTCACCCCGGCCGAGGACATCGAACGCCGATACCGCCTGGGCCAGGAGCAGACGGCCCACTATGTTGCCTGGTCCCGGGAGCATCAGCCGGAAATCTGGGTGACCCCCAGCGGCCAGCCGGCCCTGGAACTCGCCTTCCAAGTCGAGCTGGGCGGCGTGCGCGTTCGCGGCTTCATCGACCAGGTCACCGTCGAGACCGACGGCACACTCAGGATCCGCGACCTCAAGACCGGCAGCACCAAGAGCCGCTTCCAGCTTGAGACATACGGGGTCGCGGTCGAGCGGGCCTATGACGTCCCCGTCGGCTGTGGGGACTGGTACCTCGCCAAGGGCGGGCGGCTGTCGCGGCCCGTCGCCTTGGACGGTGTCACCGAAGAATCCGTTGGCGAGCGGTTCGCGGCCATGGACGCCGGAGTGAAGCGGGGCGACTTCCCGGCCCGCCCCGGATTCTCCTGCCGGTTCTGTGACGTGTCCCACGCGTGTTCGGCTAAGTAAAAAGTTGTTGTGAGACCGCAGCTGGCGTAGTGTCGGCCACCCGTCGAAGGCGGGATTCTTTTTTGACTAGAAAGTTGTTGTGAGACCGCATGTTCAGTCACTTCTTCCACCGCAACGACGGTGAGAACTTCGAGATCAGCATCATTCGTGACGAGGAAGGTAACCCCTGGTTCGTAGCCTCTGGACTGGCGAAGGCCCTCGGATACCGAGACGCGGCAAACATGACGCGCCGACTGGACGCGGATGAGAGGGGTACTCGTTCAGTGAGTACCCCTGGTGGGCGGCAGACGGTGAACGTCGTCAGCGAGCCGGGCCTGTATGTCGCGATACTGAGCAGCAAGGCCGAACACGCTAAGCAGTTCAAGCGGTGGGTCACCCATGAGGTGCTTCCGTCCATCCGCAAGACCGGCGGATACCAGGGTGGTGACGCCATCCAGGCCGCGATGCAGCAGCTCGTAGCCGACCCGGCGGCCGGCCTCATGCGCATGGCCGAACTCACCAAGCGGGCCGAGACGGCTGAAGCCAAGGTGAAGGAACTCTCCCCGCTGGCCGCGGCCTTCCAGGAGTTCGCCGACACTGCGGACACGGCATCGTGCCGCGACGTCGCCCGGCTCCTGGACATGCGCGAGCGACGGTTCACCACGCTCCTCCGCGAGTGGGAGTGGATGGAGAAGCTGGGAACGGCCGCCACCGCCAAGGCTCGCGAAGGCGGCTGGATGGCCAACCGGGTTGTTGAGGCCAAGTACGGTGCGCGCCCGGTCCAGGGCCGCATCACCGCCAAGGGCTTCGAGACCATCGTCCGGAAGATCGGCGCCTGATGTACTCGCTCAGCCAATCGATAAGAATGAAGGGGGCAGCCGGCGAACCCCTACCATCGCCTTTCAAAGGCCTCGCCAAGCTGGAGGTCGAGCTCCGGCGCGGAGAACTCTCCGTGGCCGTGGCGGCAGCCGGAACCGGGAAATCGGTCTTCGCCCTCAATGAAACCGTTCAGAGCAACGTGCCAACGCTGTATTTCTCCGCTGACTCCACTGCCGCAACCCAGCTCGTCAGGGCGACAGCCATCCTCACCGGCGACGACGCCAGAGAGGTCAAGGCGAAACTCCACGAGGGCAAGTTCGCCGAATACGAATCCGTCCTTGCCAAGCGCTGGTGGCAGCGCTTCAACTACAGCGCCCGCCCAACGCCCGCAGAGATCGAACTCCATCTTGCTTCCTACAAGGAGGTGTTCGGCATCTACCCGCACCTCATCGTCATCGACAACCTCACAAATATCGACGCCGGGGCAGCGGACAGCGCCGAAAGCTACACCTTTGGCCTGGAAGGGCTCTGTGACTATTTGTCGGAGATGGCCCGCGAGACACACGCCCACGTGATGGCCACGCACCATGTCATCGGCGAGTACTCCGATGGCCTCAAACCCATCCCGCAGTCCGGCATCAAGGGGAAGATCTCACGAGTCCCCTCCCTGATCCTCACCATCCACAAGGAAGTTGACGGTATGGACGGAAGGACCCTCCACATCAGCCCTGTGAAGAACCGCGAAGGCTTCGAGGACTCCAGCGGAGAGACCTACGCCTCGTTCAACTTCAACACACGCAACGTCCGCCTGACCGACGCCGAAAACTACGCAACAGCCTTTTAATTTACCTAAAAAGTTGTGGTGAGACCGTTTTTATGTGTAAGATCGGAAAGTGAGGGTGAAGAACTCCTCACGCAACAGCCGTCGACTCTGCGGCAGATGTCAACGCCGCCGCGCAGAACGGTTCTTCACCTCCCCGCGCGGCAGAATCTGCACCGCGTGCCGAAAGGTAGCGCGAAGCCGGGCCAGCCATGAGACCCGCGTGCAGGCAACCTACGGACTCCTGCCCGGCGAGTACGAGCAGTTGTTCCAGCTCCAGCAAGGACGCTGCGCCATCTGCGGCGGAACCAGAAAGCAACGCCTTTCCGTCGACCACTGCCACACGACCGGGCTCGTAAGAGGGCTGCTGTGCCGCATGTGCAACGGACGGTTGCTGACTGCGGCGAAGGACCGCCCGGACGTCCTCCGGGCCGCAGCCGACTACCTCGAAAACCCGCCCGCTCAACGCCACATAGGGCTGCGCTACCACCAGGACAAGAAACCGAAGTGAAACACCCTCGACCCAAGAGTTGATGTGAGACCGGAGGCTCGTCGTGAGGACACCGTATAAGCCCCCCATCGTCGCTGTCCTGACCCGCTACTACCCCCACTGGCAACCGCCCGCGCAGCGTGGTGGGTGGACCAAGTGCCTGTGCCCGTTCCATGACGAGAGAACCCCGTCCGCATCCATCAACTTTGAGAAAAACCGAGTCCACTGCTTCGCCTGTGATCTGTCCCTGGACTCGATCGACGTCATCCAGAAAGAAGAGGGGGTGAAGTTCATTGAAGCAACACGCCTCGCCGAAAGCCGATTTGGTGGTAGCAGCCAAGCGCTATCACAGCCGGTACGAGGAGAGCCCAGCCGAACCATACATAGTCAACCGCGGTTTGGGGTCCGTGGCCGACAGGTTCAAACTCGGCTTCGTTTCCGAGCCGATCACGGGACATGACCAGTACCGGGGCCGCCTGGCAATTCCCTACCTGAGACCGGCCGGCGGAGACAGCGCCGTCGCCACCATCCGCTTCCGTTGCATCGCGGACGCCTGCGTCAAGAACCCGGACGGCAGCTATCGCGCCCCTCATGAAGAGGATCACGAAGGCCACCCCAAATATCTGGGAATCCCGGGGCACCCTCCGCACCTGTTCAACACGTGGGCCCTGATTCACCCCAGCCATCACGTGGGCCTGGCCGAAGGGGAGTTTGACGCGATGGCCTCCGAGGTCGCCGGAGTCCCTGCCGTCGCCGTCCCGGGAGTGTCGAGCTGGAAGGACCACTTCACCCCTGCCTTCGCGGGCTTTAGAGCCGTCTTTTCGCTCGGGGACGGTGACCACGCCGGGCGCCAGTTCAATGAAAAGAACTGTGAACGGCTCTCAAACGCCGTGCCCATCGACCTTGGGGACAAGCGCGACGTCAACCGCTTCATCCTCGACTTCGGACATGAGGCATACCGAACAAAGCTGGGAGTTTAGTGACACGAAAGTTCAAGGAAGGTGACGAGGTCGTCATCACAGGGGTACCGGGGCAAGAGGCGTCCTGGCTGTACAACGGCAAGCGAGGAGTCGTCTATGCCGTTCACACAGGCTCGCGCTACCCGAACGAAGTGAAAATCCCAAGCCACGGGCTTGTGTGCTTCAGCGACAACGAACTAGCCCACACCGAAGAGAACCCGGGCAGACGCCATCTCGCCGAATCGCCAGGATTCCCGCACGGGATCGACACCGCCGCAGCCCAATCCATCATGAAATACGCGGTAACCGGCCAGGAACAGATAGAAAGCCTCGACATCAGCGCGACGATTGAACACCTCGAAAACGTCAAGCAGTACATCGAAGTTCGGATCCAGCGTCTGAGGGAGGCTATGTGAGCATCATGGAAATCGTGGTCGTCCCTGACGTCCAATACCCGCTGCACGACGCCCGAGCCGTCCGAAACCTCTGGCACTACATCCACGTGACGCAGCCGGCCGGGGTACTGATCATCGGTGACTTCATGGACTACCCGGCCCCGAGCCGCTGGTCCAAGGACACACGCGCTGAGTTCGAGGGCGACGTTTTCCGGGAGTCCGAGGGCGGCAAGGCCCTGCTGACAGACCTTCGTGAGGGCTACAGCGGCCCGATCAAGTTCGTGGTCGGCAACCACGACGCGAGACCCGCGGACTACCTCCGCAAGTACGCGCCAGCACTGGCTTCGACGCGGGCCTTCGACGTCGATGTCCTTCTCGGCTTCGAGGAGTTGGGTATCGAGGTCCTGCCACCCTTCAGCGAAGTCGCACCCGGATGGGTAGCCATGCACGGACACGAGCTTCGCGGCCTGAACACCATCCCGGGCCGCACGGCCGCGGCGAAGGTGAAGAAGCTGGACGGCAGCGTCGTCATGGGGCACACGCACAAACTCGCCGTCTCCCCGGAAACCGTCGGCGTCGGCAAGAACCGCCGGACGCTCTTCGGCTTCGAAGTCGGGCACCTCATGGCGGAGAGCAAGGCCCAATACCTGTCCGCTGGCGTCGTCAACTGGCAAAAAGGCTTCGGCCGGCTCCTGGTCAGCCAGCACTCCGCCGTACCCGTACCCGTCTACGTCGAACGGGACAGCTCCTTCGTCGTCGACGGAACCCGGTACGGGGCCATCAAGCGCAACAGCCGTGGGCACTTCGTCCGCAGAGAGGATCTCACTAGTGCAGCCTAAGACCGTCGAGCTCGACTGGGCATACCTCTCCGGCCTCGCCGATAAGGTCGCATACTCCATCGCACAAAAGTGGAGCGTCGTCGAAAAGGACGACGTGAAGCAGGAAATCCTGACGCACGCCTACGAGCAGCGGCCAGCGATCGAAGCCAACTACGAGAGCGAAGACATCCTCTGGAATATCTTCCAGAAGGCCGGAACGCAGTACGCGAGCCGGGAGCGCAACTACCGCGATTTGATTGACGATCAGTACTACTACACCCCGGACGAAGCCAAGGCTGCGCTGAGGTCCTTCATGTACACGGACGACGAGCTCGCGGAAATGATGGGCAAGAAGGATGACCTTCTCCAGGCTCGCGTCACAGACAACATGATCTCGGCGCGGATCGACGCCACGGCCTCCATGAAGAAGCTCAGCACCAGGTACCAGCAGCTCCTGATGCGACGGTTCGTCTACGGCCTCCCCGTCGCTGACCTGGCCGACCGGAAAGCCCTCTCCCGTGCCGTCGTCGCCCTCTCCCAGCAGATGAACCGCAGCCTCCGTACCCGAGCTGCCTGACAACCGGGACCAGTGACTGATGACTCTTGACGACCCGTTCGCCGACGTCTCCCCGTGGGACGAACCCAGCAGCCGCACCACCATTACCGAGGAGCAGCCCTTGACCACTACCCCCACCACTGAGTCCGCCCCGGCCGGCCGTGCCCCCTTCCAGATCGGCAGCACCCTCAAGGCGTCTTCCGCATTCGACGGCGAGTGGCTGACCCCTCGGGCGTCCGGCGACACGGCGACCGAGGCGGCCCGCCGCATGGCTGAACTGCTGGACGCCATCAAGCAGGAGCGGGTGATGGAGAAGCACGCAGCCGCAGCGGAGTTCATGCGCCAGCAGCACCGCGGTGGTCAGGGCCAGGCCGTGGCTCCGAAGCGCTTCGAGAACGGCAAGGTCGTCCCCGCCGCCCCCAGCGCCGACACCACCGGGTACAGCTGCACTCACGGCCCCCGGACATTCAAGGACGGCGGGAGCTGGGCCGCCTACTTCTGCGGAGGCCGAGGACTCGACAAGCCGCAGCAGTGCCCGCCCCTCTGGCGCCAGAAGGACGGCACCTTCCGCGCTAACTAAGCGCTTTTTATACCCAAAAAGTTGTTGTGAGACCGCACGGTGGGGGCGGGCAGCCGCCCCCACCCACCTGGGAGGTGCATGCGCCTCATCACCCACCCGATCAACGGGCAACAGATCCGCATCCACGTAGTGGAAACCGAGGCAGACCTGCCAGCCTTCGAGGCCTTCGTCCAGGAGCACCGGGAACTGCTGGGCTGGGACACAGAGACCACCGGCCTCGACTGGTGGAACGCCAGCCGCGGATTTCGCTGCCGCCTCGCCCAGTTCGGCACCGC
Organism: Streptomyces sp. NPDC037389; assembly: GCF_040636475.1. Lineage (NCBI taxonomy): Bacteria > Bacillati > Actinomycetota > Actinomycetes > Kitasatosporales > Streptomycetaceae > Streptomyces > Streptomyces sp. NPDC037389. The sequence continues at coordinate 646,187 of NZ_JBEZUS010000002.1, read as the reverse complement.
CACCGAGTCCTACGTCCTCCCCGTCGAACTGGGTCCAGCCTTCGAGGCGGCGGCCCGATGGGCACTCCAGACCGCCCGCCGACTCGTCGCCCACAACGGCACCTTCGACATGCACGTAGCTGAGAACTGTCTTGGCGTTCCGCTGGAAGAGCTGGCGCCAAAGAGCTGGGACACCAAGCTGTACGCCCACCTCGTTGACCCCCGGGCCGCCAAGGAAAGCGGGCCAGGCCTCAAGCTCGAAGAGCTTGTTAAGCACTACATATGCGAGACCGTCGCCACGGAGGTCAAGGGCTCCATGGCGGCAATCGCTAAGGAACTCAAAGTAAAAAAGGATGACGTCTGGTCAGCTGTTCCCGTCGACCATCACGGCTACAACCTGTACGCCGGGATGGATCCGGTCCTGACCGTCTGGCTCCTTGAGATTCTCAAACCGAAAGTCCCACATCGCAGCCGGAGACGCGGGCTTATCTCCTGGGAACACCGGCTCGCACACATCACCGCAAAGATCGAACGAACCGGATACCTCCTAGACCAGGCTTACGCGCAGTCCAAGTCTGACGAGCTGCACCAGCAGCAACTGAAATGGGAAGCAGTCGCACGCCTCGAAGGCGTCGACAACGTCAACGCGAACGCACAGATCATCACAGCCCTCCAGGAGCGCGGGATCACGCTCACCAAGAAGACCAAGAAAGGCAACGTATGCGTAGACGATGAGGTACTGACCTCAATCGGAATCCCACTGACCGAGGCCATCATCCAGGCCAAGAAGGCAAAGAAGTGGAAAGCAACCTGGTTTGACCGGGCCCTCGAAGGCCAGGACCAGGACAGCCGCGTCCACGCGACGATCAACAGCTGCCAGGCCCGCAGCGCCCGCATGACCATCACTGGGGCCTTGCCAGCGCAGACGCTCCCGGCCGGCGACTCCTACGTCCGGCACTGCTTCCTCGCCGAGCCGGGCCACGTCACCGTCAGCTCCGACTACGGAAACATGGAGCTCAGAGTATTGGCCGCCTTCAGCGGCGACCCCACCATGTTGAACGCCTTCCATCAGGGCCTAGACCTCCACCAGATCACGGCGGACGCCGCCGGTGTCGACCGCAAGGCCGGAAAGGGCACCAACTTCACCGTCTGCTTCGGCGGCGGATGGCGGGCAATCGTCGAACAGTACGGCGTGGCTGAGGCCGAAGCCAAGAAGGCCGTCAAGGCGTTCTGGGAGACCTACCCCGGAGTGAAGCGATTCGCTGACCGGCTCCAACGCGAGGCCCGCCGCACCGGATTCATCTACACAGGCACCGGCCGACGCATTCCAGTCGACCGCAACCGGGTATACGCCGCCCTCAATTATTTTATTCAGTCCACCAGTCGCGACATTACCGCCCGCGCCCTTATTGAGCTCGACCGAGCCGGATACGCAGAATTTGTTCGTGTCCCGATCCATGACGAGCTCGTATTCAGCTTCCCCGCCGACCAAGCAGAAGAACTAGCCGAGAAGACAGCCCGGATCATGGAAACGGCCATCAACGGACTTCTCATCCCTGTGGACTCAGAGATCGGTGGACGGTCGTGGGGAAGCGTCCTTGACCTCGAAGCAAGCAAGCACTAAAGGAGATTAACGATGACTGACAGCAACCCCTTTGACGAAATTGTGGCCGGCCTCGAAGAGGAGCTGAACGCTGGGCTGGTGGAGAAGCGCGGCGTCCACGCCATCGCTGTCACCCGCATCACCGGGCTGGTCTACCAGGCAGCCGTCACCGGGGGCGCCCCTCACAGCCTCGCCCTGACCATGGCCGAAGATTACTGGGCATCCGAGATGCGCCCCTCTGATGTCGTCCTGGTGGACGACAGCGAGTGAGTCGACTCATGACGGCTGTAGGTGTGCGCGACTAGGGGCCGGGTGCTTTCCAGGGATGTGACACGTGTAGGAGCGAGGGCCCCTCTATGCGTGTGATTACTGTTCGAGTCGACGCAGATGGCAATGAGACGATTGTTAGAGAAAGGGTGTATAGCTTCCCGGAACCCTCCGACGTATCGGAGTGAGGGCAGGATTTAGCCTCCGTCATCCCCAGCATGAAATGGGGATGACGGAGGCTTTTCCTATGCTTAGGCTGCGGGTGTTATCTTATTTCGAAGTCTCCCCTCGGAGAAATAGCTGTCCCGTAGGACTAGCTTCGCCTTCACGTCCTCGGGCACCATGAGCTTCGCGTGGTCGTCGTAGACCAAGAACTGAATGCCGCCGCGCTTGAGGTCTTCTTCCATGCGCTCCGTGTCGCCCATAAGCCAGCGCTGCCGGTATGTCCCTTCAAGCTGCTTGTACTTCCAGCTGTCTGTAGAGGCTGCCTCCGGCAGGCTGCCCAGCTCGGCATTGTGCTTCTGTACGGCATCCTCTGCCGTCTTCTGAAGGAAGCCGCCGACCGCAAACTGTCCACCAGGCGCGAGGCCAGTCACGTAAAACTGGATGGACTCCTCAAGCTCCTTCCGGCGCTTGGCTGTCTCCTCGCCCTTCTGGTAGACCCGCTCAACTACCTCGTAGTCTCCGATCTCATCCAAGACGGCCTGGACAAGGGAGCCGTAGAGATCGCCCGGATTGGCGGAAGGCCTGTGGTCACACGGCTTGCTTACCGTGGAGAAGCAGCGGACGTATTCGTTGATCTTCTCCATCCCGCTCTTCAGTATCTTCTTGTTCGCCTGGTAGATCATGTTCCCCAGGCAATAGCCGCACTTGATTACGTCCAGGAAATTCGTGGACTTCTTCTTCTTTGGCGGGTGGACCTGAGACTTGGTCATATCGAACTCAATGAGTTCGGCGTGCTCCAGCTCTGTGTAAATAGCCTCCGCAACCTTTACCGGATTTCCGTCCGATCCATAGAAGATGCGGGGAGGGTTGTATCTTCCGGGCTTACCGTCGGAGATGATCCTTACTCCCATTAGTGCCGGATTCCTCATGATCCGGACCAGGGATGTGACCCTCCACAGCTTCCCTTGCGCAGTCCTAAATCCCGCAAGATTCAATACTCGGCAAATGAACCCATAGGATCGCTTTCTCCTCACTCGCATGAGTCGAGCCCAGCGAAGCATGAGAGCCCTATTAGGTGTGATGGCTAGAGAGACCTCCTTGGTCTCCGGATCCTTCACTGTGTGGTAGCCGAACACCGGCTTACCAACGACCCACCTTTCGGTTGTGCGAGCGTACTGCCAGAGGGAGGTGAGGCGGATGCCTAGGTTCTCCGCCTCGATGCGCGCCATACCGGCGATCATGGTCACCATCATCTGGCCGAAGGTCGATTTAAAGTCCAGCTCTTCGACCTTGGAGATCATGTTTTTGCCGAAATCCTTGCACCATTCGATCATTAGGTGCAGGTCGTAAATGCGGCGGATGAAGCGGTCGAGCTTCCAGAAGAGGATCACATCGAACTCAGGGGCCTTCTCGTGAAGCCAGTACCCGAGCATCTTTCGCTTCCACGGGGGGATCTTGGTGGCTGACTGGTTCAGGTCGGAGGCAACGCCTACAACCCGGATCCCCTTCGAGGTGGCCAGGGCCCACAGGTCTAGCTCCTGCCGGATGGGCGATGTCGTCTCATCTTTGAAGACGGAGAGGCGTACCGACAGCAGCCCTCGGGGGGCATCGCTCGGTAGAGCCGCCTGCATCTCGCGCCATCGGTCCAGCTCTGCCAGGTCGCCAGCGCCCCAGGTTGAGCGGTTGGGTTCGAGGCTGATCTCGGTCTCGGACGCGCCAGAGGGAATGGGTATGTCCGCTTCAGTTGCCATGGCCCTATGTTTAGCAGTCTTTCACTTTGGCAACAGTTCGAGAACTATGTGCTCCAGCCCCGGATCACCGCCAGGACCGTCGCCGTCCACCCGGCGGTCGCCTTCGGCTCCGTGATCGCGGGCGCCGCGCTGCTGGGTGCGGTGGGCGCCCTGATCGCCATCCCGGCGACGGCCACGCTCCAGGCCTTCCTGGGCGCGTACGTCAAGCGCTACGAGGTCGCGGGGCTCCCGGCGGGCCCGGACGGCCGGGACGAGCGGGGCGGCGACGGGCGGCCGCCCTCGCTGCTCGCGAGGGTGATCAAGGCCTTGCGGGAGCGCTGATTCCGCCGTGGTTCCGCCGCTGTCCGGCGCGCGGAGTGGCGCGCTTGACACCAAAATCGAACATCCATTCTCATGGGTGTCCCGGGCCGCTGGGGCCGAGTTATCCACAGGCCCGGAGCGACGCCCGGGCGCATTGTCAGTGGCAGGCGTTAGCGTCGTGGACGTGAAGCGATCGACTCAAGCGAACCGGGTGGAACCCATGGCAGGAACCGACCGCGAGAAGGCGCTCGACGCCGCGCTCGCGCAGATTGAACGGCAATTCGGCAAGGGCGCGGTCATGCGCCTGGGCGAGCGGCCGAATGAGCCCATCGAGGTCATCTCCACCGGGTCGACCGCTCTCGACGTCGCCCTCGGTGTCGGCGGCCTGCCGCGCGGCCGCGTGGTGGAGATCTACGGACCGGAGTCCTCCGGTAAGACGACCCTGACGCTGCACGCCGTGGCCAACGCGCAGCGGGCCGGCGGCACCGTCGCGTTCGTCGACGCCGAGCACGCCCTCGACCCCGAGTACGCCAGAAAGCTCGGCGTCGACATCGACAACCTGATCCTGTCGCAGCCGGACAACGGCGAGCAGGCTCTGGAGATCGTCGACATGCTGGTCCGATCCGGCGCGCTCGACCTGATCGTCATCGACTCCGTGGCCGCCCTGGTGCCGCGTGCGGAGATCGAGGGCGAGATGGGCGACTCGCACGTGGGCCTCCAGGCCCGCCTGATGAGCCAGGCGCTGCGGAAGATCACCAGCGCGCTCAACCAGTCCAAGACCACCGCGATCTTCATCAACCAGCTCCGCGAGAAGATCGGCGTGATGTTCGGCTCCCCGGAGACCACGACCGGTGGCCGGGCCCTGAAGTTCTACGCCTCGGTGCGTATCGACATCCGCCGCATCGAGACGCTGAAGGACGGCACGGAGGCGGTCGGCAACCGCACCCGCTGCAAGGTCGTCAAGAACAAGGTCGCGCCGCCCTTCAAGCAGGCCGAGTTCGACATCCTCTACGGCCAGGGCATCAGCCGCGAGGGCGGCCTGATCGACATGGGTGTGGAGCACGGCTTCATCCGCAAGGCCGGTGCCTGGTACACCTACGAGGGCGACCAGCTCGGTCAGGGCAAGGAGAACGCCCGCAATTTCCTCAAGGACAACCCCGACCTCGCCAACGAGATCGAGAAGAAGATCAAGGACAAGCTGGGCGTGGGCGTCCGGCCCGGTGCCACGGCGGAGGAGCCCGCCGCCGACGCCGCGGGTGCCGCCGCGGGCGAGCCGGCCAAGTCGGTGCCCGCTCCGGCCGTCAAGTCCACCGGTAAGGCGGCGAAGGCCGCGGCCAAGAGCTAAGCCGCGTCATGTCTGATGCACAGCCGTGGCACGGCGACGGGCCCGTGCCACATGAGCCGCGCGCGGACGACCGAACGGGCGGTGGCTCCGCTTCCCCGTCGAGGGCCGGGGCCGGAGCACCACCGTCACCGGAAGAGCAGGCGCGGGCGATCTGCCTGCGCCTGCTCACCGGATCCCCGCGCACACGCAAACAGCTCGCCGACGCCCTGACCAAGCGCGGCATACCGGCCGAGGCGGCGGAGGAGGTCCTGTCCCGGTTCGAGGACGTGGGCCTGATCGACGACGCCGCGTTCGCCGGCGCGTGGGTCGAGTCCCGCCACCGCGGCCGGGGCCTGGCCCGCCGCGCCCTCGCCCGGGAACTGCGCACCAAGGGCGTCGACTCCGCGATCGTCGACGAGGCCGTCGGGCAGCTCGACGCGGAGCAGGAGGAGCGCACGGCCCGTGAGCTCGTCCAGCGCAAGCTCCGGCCGACCCGGGGCCTGGACCGGGAGAAGCGGCTGCGCCGCCTCGCCGGAATGCTGGCCCGCAAGGGCTACCCCGAAGGGCTCGCCCTGCGCGTGGTGCGGCGGGCCCTGGAGGAGGAGGGCGACGACCCGGAGTTGCTCGACCACTACCTGCCGGACGCCTGAGCGGCCTGCCCGCCGGGCGCGGACGACCCGGACCCGCCCGGAAGCCGGGGCGTCACCGGCAGTCCGGCCGCGCGCCAGGCCTGGAAGCCGCCCACCAGGTCGGTGGCCCGGTACAGGCCCAGCCGGCGCAGGGAGACGGCTGCCAGCGACGAGGCGTACCCCTCGTCGCAGAATACGACCACCCGCAGGTCGTGATCCGTCACCCGCGCCGCGCGGTGCTCACAGGCCGGGTCGAGCCGCCACTCCAGCTCGTTGCGTTCCACGACGAGCGCACCCGGGACCGTCCCATCGCGCTCCCGCAGCGCCGCGTAGCGGATGTCCACCAGCAGCCCGCCGCCCCTCTGGACGGCGGCCGCCTCGGCCGGCCCCAGGCGGTCGAGCTGTGCGCGCGCCTCGGCCAGCAGCTCCTCCACCCTCATCCCCTCCCGGTCGTTCATGCCCACTCCCGCGCCCACTCGACCGCCTCCAGCCGCAGCACCTGACCGCTGCGGCTGTACCGGCGCATCATCGGCAGCGGCGGGTAGTACGCGTGGACGGACACCGCGTGCCGCTCCCGCGAGGCGTTGAACACCTGGTGGACATGGTGGGGCCCGAAGGCCCTGCCGTTCCCGTCCGCCAGCAGCCGCTCACGGTCGATGCCGTCCGCCAGCTCCAGCAGTTTCCATCCCTCGGTGGGCAGCCGCGCGGCCAGGGACTGCTCGGTCAGGCCCCCGGCGGCCACGGCGAACGCGCCGTGCGAGCCACCGTGGTCGTGCCATCCGGTGCCACTGCCCGGCGGCCAGCCGATGAGCCATGCCTCGCTGCCGGCCGGCCCCTCCAGCCGGATCCAGGTCCGTCCGTGAAGGTCGAGCGGGAGCGAGGCGACGAGACGGGTGTCGGCGGCCGTCCGGTCGGCGAAGTCGAGGAGATCCGCCTGAGACGGCGCCCCGGGGGCGTCCGGCGAGGCGGCGTGCGAAGCGGTCGTACGCACGGAAGCGGGTGCAACCGAGGAATCGGGCGCAACGGAAGAGGGCACAGTCGAACCGTCCTGAGTGATCGCGAAGGACGCGCGCGGCGCACGGAGCGCCCGGCAGCGCGAGAGGGAAGAGCGGATCAGCAGGACGGACGACAGACACAGCCCGCGTAGCGGACGAGGTCCAGATGGACCCTCCGCCAGAAATGCGAGCCGCTGTCAGTCACGTCGCGGAGTCAACCATGGCGACAAGTGCCGGTCAACGGTTGGCCGTAGCCTCACTGGTGGCTTCGTCGGGGCTCGCCGCGCCCGTGCGCACCGCTTCCGCCGGCGCCCCGGTGCCACCGGCGGCACCGCCCCGTGCCGCGTCCGCGCACGCGTACAGCTCCGCCGCCCGCACCCCCGCCAGCGCGGCCACCAGCCGGCCGTCCGGCCGGACCATCAGCACGGTGTGCGCGTCCGCCCCCGGATACCCCTCGGCGACCAGCAGTTCCGCCGCCGTGGGCAGGGCCGAGACGGCCGCCGCCAGCCCGGGCATGAGGCCCGCGCCCAGCCAGTGGCGGCGCTCCCACACCCCCGTACCGGGGGCCACGAGGACCACCAGAAGATCGCCGCCCAGCCGGTCGCGCAGCCACACCTCCGACCCGTCCGGCGCGGTCACCGGCACGTCCACGACCGGTGCCCCCACGGCCGTGCCCACCAGCACCGAGCTCGCGGGGGGCGCGGCCGGCAGCAGGGGCGTACGGGAGTGGACGGCCGGCGCGCCCAGCAGCCCGTGCCCCAAGTGGCCTTCCGTCAGCAGCGCGTCATGGGAGCGCGCGGCGCCCGGCACCAGTGTGCGCCGCACCGTCCGCCAGCCGCCCTCGCCGCGTACCGCCGGCAGCATCCGGTCGGCGGTACGCAGCCGGGCGGCGACGGCCTCCCGGCGCTCCGCCTGATAGCTGTCGAGCAGGGCCTCGGAAGCGCCGTGGTGCCAGGCCAGCGCCAGCTTCCAGGCGAGGTTCTCGGCGTCCAGCAGCCCTTCGTCGAGGCCCTGGGTGCCCAGCGCGCCCAGTAGATGCGCGGCATCGCCCGCGAGGAAGGCGCGCCCGCAGCGCCAGCGGCGCGCGAGTCGGTGGTGCACGGCGTACACACCGGTGTCCAGAAGTTCGTACGCCGGGGCTTCGCCGCACCACGCCGCCAGGGAGTCGCCGACCCGGGCGAGCAGCGCGTCGGGAGTGACCAGCCCGCCATCGGGTGGCAACGGCCAGTCGAGCCGCCACACCCCGTCGGGCAGCGGACGGGCCGTCACCTCGTCGCCACGCGGCGGCGACCGGTGCAGCACGGCCTCGCCCGGCCAGGGCAGCTCGGCGCGGAGCGCGGCGACCGCGTACCGCTCCACCGCCGTGCGTCCGGGGAAGCGGGCGCCGAGCAGTTTGCGGATGACGGAGCGGGCGCCGTCGCAGCCGATGAGATAACTGCCGCGCCACACCGTGTGGTTGTCGCCGTCGTTGTCGCCACGGGTGTGCGCGGTGACACCGGAGGAGTCCTGCCTGAGGAGGGCCACGCGGCTGTCGTGGACGACGCGGACGTCCGCCTCGCCGGCGAGCGCCGCCCGTAGTTCGCGCGTCAGGGCGTGCTGGGGCAGATGCAGCGGAGACGGTTCTGCTGCCGGGCCGGCGCGCCCCTCGTCTCCCGGATGCTCCTCGGTGTCCTCCGCGTCCTCGAACTCGGCGGGCTCCACGGCCTTTCCGGCGCCGCCGGGCGGCGCGAACGGGATCCGCGCCACCTCGGTCCGGCGACGCAGCGTGCGCCAGCCCGCCCAGCGGGTCCCCTCCGAGGTGACGCACCCCAGCCGCTCCAGCAACGCGGCGGTGTCCGGCCGCAGCACGACCGTACGCGCCAGGCGGCGCTCATGCGGCAGACCGGCCTCGTCGGGCGACTCGTCCAGGACGGTGACGGGCACCTCGTACCGAGCCAGGGCCAGGGCCAGGGTGAGCCCGACGGGCCCGCCCCCGACGACGATCACCGGGTCCACGGCGCGGCCCCCTCGCCCCCGGAACGGACGGTGACCTCGCCGTACGCGTGGCGCGTACGGGACGTACGGGGACTGGCAGGGGGAAAACGGTGCGCGATCACAGAACGTATGCAACCCATTGCCGGTGCGTGCGTCAAGTGATCAGAGGCGCCGTCACGGCGCGCCGAAGGCGTGCGCCCCGCCGGTCCGGTGCGACCGACGGGGCGTCAACCGTCGTCCGTTCAGCCGTTCCCGGCGCCGTCCGCGCCGGAGGCGCCCACGGTCCCGGCGCCCGGCACGGCTCCGGCGGTCGGCAGCGCCGGCGGCTTCCCCTTGCGTGAGCGCTGTGTGCGCCGTTCGACCCATGTGGCGACGGAGGACAGTGCCAGGCACAGCAGGATGTAGATCGAGCCGAAGACGATGACCATCGGGATGAAGGCGTAGACGCCGTTCACGGGTGGGGTCTGCTGGGCGAAGGCCTTGCCGACGAACAGCAGTTCCTCGTAGAGGATGATGAAGCCGAGCGAGGTGTCCTTGAGGGTCACCACGAGCTGGCTGATGATCGACGGCAGCATTGAGCGCACGGCCTGCGGCACCAGCACGGACGTCATCACCTGGGTCTTGCGCAGCCCGATCGCGTACGCCGCCTCGCTCTGTCCCCGGGGGACGGCGTTGATCCCGGAGCGGAAGATCTCCGCCTGGACCGAGCCGTTGTACAGCGTCAGCCCGATCACCAGGGCCCACATCGGCTCGGAGGTGAAGACCGCCGCGTACAGCAGGAAGATCATGATGAGCAGCGGCATGGCCCGGAAGAACTCCACCACCGCCGTGGCCGCCCAGCGCACCGGCCGGTGGTCGGACAGCCGCGCGGTGGCCAGCACGGTGCCCAGCGCCAGCGAGAGGACGGCCGCGACGGCGAAGGTCTTGAGGGTGGTCAGCAGGCCGTCGACGATCCGCTGCTGGGTCTCCGTGTACTCGTAGTCGTCCCACAGTCCGGCCTGGAACTGCCCGGTGGCGTCCAGCCGGTAGATCACGAAACCGATCAGCCCGGCGATCGCGACGGTGGACAGCGCGCCGTAGAGGCGGTTGCGGGCCCGGGTCCGGGGGCCGGGGACGTCGTAGAGGACGCTGCCGCTCATCGGGCCACCGCCAGTCGGTTCTCCAGCAGCCGGAACAGGCCGCTGATGGTGAAGGTGATGATGATGTAGCAGATCGCGATCCATAGGAAGATCACGTAAATGTTGTAGCCCGAGGCGGCGTTGAGGGTCTTCTGCACCGAGCCGAGCTCGGTGACGTTGAAGCCCGAGGCGATGGCCGTGTTCTTGGCCAGGGCGATCAGGAGGCTGCCGATGGGCGGTATCGCGGTGCGAACGGCCTGCGGCAGCACTATCCCGGCCAGCGTCTGCCCGAAGGTCATCCCGATCGACCGGGCGGCCTCCGCCTGGCCCACCGGCACCGTGTTGATCCCGGACCTGATGGCCTCGCAGATGAACGCCGAGGTGTAGCAGCCCATGGCGAGGACGGCGAGCCAGAAGGAGTCCCAGCCCTTCAGCCCCAGCGCCGGCAGCCCCAGGGTGACGGCGAGGAAGAGCAGCACCAGCGGGGTGTTGCGCAGCAGCGTCACCCACGTGGTGCCGAAGACGCGCAGCGCGGGCACCGGAGAGACGCGGAACGCCGCGACGAGGGTGCCCAGCACCAGGGCGAGCAGCGCGCTGAGCACCGTTAGCTCGACGGTGCCGATGAAACCTTCGCGGAACATCGCGAAGTTGTCCGACAGAACGTTCACGTCACTTCTCCGGGTATCGCGAGGCGGTCGTCCGGCACCGCTCGCCGGTCAGTAGCGCTCGATCGCGGGCGGGGTGGAGGCGGGGACGCCCGAGCGGCCCAGCGTGGCGTCGTAGGCCTTCTTCCAGTCGCCGTTCTTCTCGTGCGCCTCGATGGCCTTGTTGACCGCCTCGCGCAGCGCCGTGTCGTCCTTCTTGAGACCGACGCCGTAGGGCTCCTTGGAGAAGGGGTGGCCGACGACCTTCAGCGCGCCCTTGTTCTCGGCCGCGTAGCCCTTGAGGATCGAGTCGTCCGTGGTGACCGCGTCGACCGAACCGTTGACCAGCTCCTGCACACACAGCTGGTAGCCCTGCTGCGCCTTGGCCTCGGCCACGCCGTACTTGGGTTCCTTGATCCGCTTCAGCGGGGTGGAGCCGGTCACCGAGCAGACCTTCTTGCCCTTGAGGTCGTCCTCGCTCCTGATGGAGCTGTCGGCCTTCACCAGCAGGTCCTGCCCGGCGACGTAGTACGGGCCGCCGAAGCCGACCTGCTTCTTGCGCTCGTCGTTGATCGTGTACGTACCGACGTACAGATCGACGCCGCCGCTGGCGATCTGCGTCTCCCGCGCCTCGGAGGGGACCGTGACGAACTTGATGTGCGCCTCGTCGAAGCCGAGATCGGCCGCGATCATCCGGGCGATCTCCACGTCGAAGCCGGAGCGCTTCTTGGTGCCGGGGTTCTCGAAGCCCAGGCCGGGCTGGTCCGCCTTGGTGCCGATGGTGATCGTCTTGCCCTTGATCTTCTCGAAGACCGAGGATCCCTTGACGTCCGCGGCGGAGTTCACCTGGTACTTCGGCAGCTCGGCGGCGGCGGAGGCGCCGCCGCTGGACTTGTCGCTCTTGTCGTCGGGGCTGCCCGACTTGCCACAGGCGGTCGCGGAGACGGCCAGCGCGACGACGACGGCTGCCGCCGCTGCGGTGTTGCGGAGCTTCATGGAGGACATCCTTTGCGTCTGCGGGACCTCGGGTGGCGGTGGAGCGGCGGGGAAGGGCGGTGCGGAGAGGAGCGCGGTCGTGCGCTCAGTGGTGCAGGATCTTCGACAGGAAGTCCTTGGCCCGGTCGCTGCGCGGGTTGCTGAAGAACTGGTCCGGCCGCGCCTCCTCGACGATGCGGCCGTCCGCCATGAAGACCACGCGGTTCGCCGCGGAGCGGGCGAAGCCCATCTCGTGCGTGACGACGACCATGGTCATGCCGTCCCGGGCGAGCTGCTGCATGACCTCCAGCACCTCGTTGATCATCTCCGGGTCCAGGGCCGAGGTCGGCTCGTCGAAGAGCATCACCTTCGGGTCCATGGCCAGCGCCCGGGCGATCGCCACACGCTGCTGCTGGCCGCCGGAGAGCTGGGCGGGGTACTTCTCCGCCTGGGCGCCCACGCCCACCCGGTCGAGCAGGGAACGGGCCGTGGCCTCGGCCGACTTCCGGTCCTTCCTGCGGACCTTCACCTGCCCCAGCGTCACGTTCTCCAGCACGGTCTTGTGGGCGAAGAGATTGAACGACTGGAAGACCATGCCCACGTCGGCGCGCAGCCGCGCCAGCTCTCTGCCCTCCTGGGGCAGGGGCTTCCCGTCGATGGTGATGGAACCGGAGTCCGTCGTCTCCAGCCGGTTGATCGTGCGGCACAGGGTCGACTTGCCCGACCCCGACGGCCCGATGACGACCACCACTTCGCCGCGGGCGATGGTCAAGTCGATGTCCTGGAGCACGTGCAGCGCGCCGAAGTGCTTGTTGACCTTGTCCAGGACGACCAGGGCGTCCGCGGCGGGCGCCACGTCCTTGGTCACCGATATCTCGTTCATCGGCGCTCCTCGCTCCGTCCTCCTCGGTTGGGGAGGACCCTAATGAGCGGCGAAGACCAGCGTCATTACATCTGAGCTGAAATTGAGCATAACGATCCGGACTCAAACGGACACACAGCGTCAGATCGCCGGAACGTCCCGGTCCGGAGTACCGGCTGGATAACGGATGCCCTCGCGTGGGCAGAACCCCTTGACGTACCGGGAGCGCATCGGCGTGGATGCGGTGATACCGCACCGAGCCGCGTGGAGGGGGCCGATGAGACTGCTGCTCGTGGAGGACGACGACCACGTCGCCGCGGCCCTGTCCGCCGTCCTGGCCCGGCACGGCTTCGACGTCACCCACGCCCGGAGCGGTGAGGAGGCCCTCCGGGCCCTGCTCCCGGGCGAACGGTCGCCCTTCGGCGTCGTCCTGCTCGACCTCGGACTGCCCGATCAGGACGGCTTCGAGGTCTGCGGCGGGATCCGCAAGCGCACCACCACGCCCGTCATCATGGTGACCGCCCGCGCCGACACCCGCTCGAAGATCCACGGCCTGAACCTCGGCGCCGACGACTACGTGGTCAAGCCCTACGACACCGGTGAACTGCTCGCCCGTATCCACGCCGTCGCCCGGCGCAACCCGCCCCACGAGAGCGCACAGGGCCAGCCGCACGCCCCCGAGGGCGACCCGGGCGTCCTCAGCCTGGGCGCCCTGACCATCGAGCTCCCCAACCGCCGTGTCTGCGTGGACGGCTCGGCCGTCGCCCTCACCCGCAAGGAGTTCGACCTGCTGGCACTGCTCGCCCAGCGCCCCGGGGTCGTCTTCCGCAGGGAACAGATCATCAGCGAGGTGTGGCGCACCAGCTGGGAAGGGACCGGACGCACCCTGGAGGTGCACATCGCCTCGCTGCGCGCCAAGTTGCGGATGCCCGCCCTCATCGAGACCGTCCGGGGCGTGGGCTACAAGATCGTCGTTCCGGTCCGGTAGTCGCGGCACCCCGTGCGCGCCCGACTCCTCCCGCTGCTCATCGTGCTGATGGCGGGCATCCTGATGACCCTCGGCCTTCCGCTGGCCGCCGGCTTGGCCGCCGTGCGCCAGCAGCACGTCGTCGTCGACCGCATCGACGACACCGCCCGCTTCGCCGCCCTCGCCCAGTTCGCCGGCTACCGCACCCCCGAGCCGTCCCAGGGTGGCGAGAGCGGCGACCGGCAGCTCAGCCTCCAGCACGAACTCGCCCGCTACGAGAAGCTGTACGGCATCCGCGCCGGCGTCTTCTCCCGCGAGGGAAAGCCCCTGACGGTCGCCCCCGCGGGCTGGGTGCTGCCCCGGAGCGGCGAGAGCTGGGCGGCCTTCCAGGACGCGCTGGCCGGGCGCCGCAGCCGCGATCCCGGACAGATCTGGCCCTGGCACCAGGACCGGCTCACCGTCGCCTCACCCGTCATCCGCGACAGCGACGTCGTCGCCGTCGTCGTCACGGACTCGCCCACCGGCCGGCTGCGCTCCCTCATCCTGCGCGACTGGCTGCTGATCGCGGCCGGGGAGACGGCGGCGATGCTGGTCGCTGTCGCGGCGGCGTTCCGGCTCACCGGGTGGGTGCTCAAGCCCGTACGCACCCTCGACGTCGCCGCCCACGACATCGCCACCGGCAGGATGAAGTCCCGGGTCGTCGCCGACAGCGGCCCCCCGGAACTGCGCAGACTGGCACGCTCGTTCAACGAGATGGCCGACAACGTCGAGGACGTCCTGGAGCAGCAGCGCGCCTTCGTCGCCGATGCCTCGCACCAGCTGCGCAACCCGCTCTCCGCGCTGCTGCTGCGCATCGACCTGCTGGCCCTCGACCTGCCCGAGGGCCACGGGGAGGTCACCTCGGTGCGCGCCGAGGGCAAGCGGCTGGCCCGCGTCCTGGACGACCTGCTGGACCTCGCCCTGGCCGAGCACGACCCGGGCGACTCCCAGCTCACCGACATCGCCGAGATCGTCGCCGACCGGGTGGGCGCCTGGTCCCCGGTCGCCGACCGCGAGAAGATCGCCCTCACCTACCGGGGGCCCGCCGCGGCGACCGGCTGGGCCGACCCCGTCGCCCTCTCCAGCGCGCTCGACGCGATCGTGGACAACGCGCTCAAGTTCACACCCGAGAACGCCCGTGTCGAGGTCACCGTCGCCGTTTCGGGTGACCGGGTCGACATCACGGTGGCCGACGGCGGCCCCGGCCTCACCGAGGAGGAGCTCACCCGCGTCGGCGACCGCTTCTGGCGCAGCAGCCGCCACCAGAACGTCTCCGGTTCCGGCCTCGGGCTGTCCATCTCCCGCGCCCTGCTCGCCGCCGGCGGGGCCACGCTCACGTACGAGCCGAACAGGCCGACCGGGCTGCGCGCGACGATCACCGTCCCGCGCCATGGCGGCTGAGCCCACCACGTCCCGGGTGCGCGGGCGTTCCGCGTCGCGACCGCGACCGTCCCCGGAAAGGATGTTTACGGCTTGGCCGACAGGTAATAGCGGCGCGCTCCGGCGTGGAGCTCCAGGGGGTCGGTGAAGATGGCCGTGCGGAGGTCCACCTTCTGCGCGGCGTTCACCTTCTTGCCGATGGGGTCGCGGCTCTCTATCACCGTGCGGGTGACGCTCTCGGTGAGATCCGCGTCGGTGTTGTCCCTGGTGACAAGGAGATTCGCGATCGCGATCGTCTGGACGACGCCGGGGGCGTTCAGCTCGGGATAGGCGTCCGTCGGCATCATCGCCGACCGGTAGTAGCGCGTCTGCCGTCCCATCCGGTGCAGGGGCTCGATGAGGTCCCCGAGCTGGACGAGCCTTATCGGCAGCCGCTTTCCCAGTTTGCTGACGGCGTCGGTGGCCAGCCCGCCGGACCAGAAGAACGCGTCGAGCTCGCCGTTCTCCAGCAGCCCCGGCATCTGGTCGATGCCCACCCGCCGCGGTGTGATGTCCTTCTCGAAGTCGAGTCGGGCGGCCTGGAGCAGCCGCCGGGTGATCAGCTGCACCCCCGACCCGTCCGCGCCCACCCCCACCCGCAGCCCCGCCAGATCCCGGGTGGACTGCACCGGGGAGTCCTTGCGCACCACCAGCTGCATGTAGTCGTCGTAGAGCCGCGCGCACGCCCGCAGCCGTCCGGCGCCCGGCTGTTTGCGGTCCCGGTAGGTGGCCACCGCGTCGGCCGTGGCGAAGGTGAAGTCGGCCTCGCCGCTCGTGAGCTGCCGCAGATTGTCGAGGGAGCCCTGACTGGGCCGCAGCCGTACCCTCAGGGCCGGCACCTCCCGGGCAAGGTTCTCCTTGAGGACCTTGCCGTACCTCTCGTACACCCCGGTCGCCACCCCCGTCGCGACCCTGATCTCCCCGGTCGGCGCCGGGCCGCGGTCGGGCGGCCACAACGACCACAGCAGCAGGGCGAGCACGGCGGTCGCCACCGCGCCCGCCCGCGCGGCGCGGCGCCCGCCCGGGCGCGCGAATCGGGGAAGCACGGTCGGATCCTGCCAGTCCGCCGCCCCGCCGACCAGGCCTCGGCGAGAGGCGTCGCGGGGCGGTGATCACGGCGCGGGAGACGGGTGCCGGGGAATCGCGGGGGCGGGCTGTCCGAGCGACCACGTACCCTGGTCGATTGAGATGAGTGCGAAGACATACGAGGTGCGCACCTACGGGTGCCAGATGAACGTCCATGACTCCGAGCGGCTGTCCGGCCTGCTGGAGGACGCGGGCTATGTCCGCGCGCCCGAAGGCACCGCCGAGGGCGATGCCGACGTCGTCGTCTTCAACACCTGCGCGGTGCGGGAGAACGCCGACAACAAGCTGTACGGCAATCTCGGCCGCCTGGCCCCGATGAAGACGAAGCGGCCCGGCATGCAGATCGCCGTCGGCGGCTGCCTCGCCCAGAAGGACCGCGACACTATCGTCAAGCGGGCCCCCTGGGTCGATGTCGTCTTCGGCACCCACAACATCGGCAAGCTGCCGGTGCTGCTGGAGCGCGCCCGCGTCCAGGAGGAGGCGCAGGTCGAGATCGCCGAGTCGCTGGAGGCGTTCCCCTCCACGCTGCCGACGCGCCGCGAGAGCGCCTACGCGGCCTGGGTCTCCATCTCCGTCGGCTGCAACAACACCTGCACCTTCTGCATCGTCCCCGCGCTGCGCGGCAAGGAGAAGGACCGCCGCCCGGGCGACATCCTCGCCGAGGTCGAGGCGCTCGTCGCCGAGGGCGTCAGCGAGATCACCCTCCTCGGCCAGAACGTCAACGCCTACGGCTCCGACATGGGCGACCGCGAGGCGTTCTCCAAGCTGCTGCGCGCGTGCGGCCAGATCGAGGGCCTGGAGCGCGTCCGCTTCACCTCGCCCCACCCGCGCGACTTCACCGACGACGTGATCGCCGCTATGGCCGAGACGCCGAACGTGATGCACCAGCTGCACATGCCGCTCCAGTCCGGCTCGGACACGGTCCTCAAGGCGATGCGCCGCTCGTACCGCCAGGATCGCTTCCTGGGCATCATCGAGAAGGTGCGCGCCGCCATGCCGGACGCCGCCATCTCCACCGACATCATCGTGGGCTTCCCCGGCGAGACCGAGGAGGACTTCGAGCAGACCATGCACGTGGTCCGCGAGGCCCGCTTCGCGAACGCCTTCACCTTCCAGTACTCCAAGCGCCCCGGCACCCCGGCGGCGACCATGGACGGGCAGATCCCCAAGGAGGTCGTGCAGGCGCGCTACGAGCGTCTGGTCGCCCTCCAGGAGGAGATCTCCTGGGAGGAGAACAAGAAGCAGGTCGGCCGGGTCCTGGAGGTCATGGTCGCCGAGGGCGAGGGCCGCAAGGACGACGCCACCCGGCGCCTCTCCGGCCGCGCCCCCGACAACCGCCTGGTGCACTTCACCAAGCCGGACGAGGACGTGCGCCCGGGCGACGTGGTCACCGTCGAGATCACCTACGCCGCCCCGCACCACCTGCTGGCCGAGGGCCCGTCGAAGGCCGTCCGCCGCACGCGCGCGGGCGACGCCTGGGAGAAGCGCAACGCCGCTCCGGCGGAGAAGCCCAAGGGCGTGATGCTGGGCCTCCCGCGCATCGGCGCTCCCACGCCGACTCCGGCGCCCGCGGCGGGGCCGGGCTGCGGCTGCGACTGAGCGGCCACAGGGGGGGGGCGATATGACGACCTGGGGGCTCGTCATCGAGACGACGACGGGGTCGGCGGAGCGCAAGCACTGGACGGCCGCCGTCGTCGCCCACGTCGAGGGCACGCGCGAGGAGGCTCTGCGAGAGCTCGAGGCGCGTGCCCGGCGCTATGTGCCGCAGCATCCCTTCAGCCCCAGGCGCACCCGCCTGCTGCGGACCGCGGACGGGTTCGCGCAGGTGGTGGACGGGGTGTGGGACACCTTCATCACCCGCTTCAGCGTGGCGGAGCTGCTGTACGACAGCGATCCGCGACCGCCCGAGCCGGACGATCCGGAACCCCCGCTGAACGCCTATGGGGACAGGCGGCCGGAGGACCGGCACGCCGAGCCGTTCCCGCCGCCGGAGCCCAAGCCCCCGCGGCCCGTGCCCGAGCCGGTGCCCGAGCCCTGGGACCCGGCGGAGAAATGGCTGCGCGACGGTTCGGGAAACGGGCCCGGGAAGCCTGACAACCACTGATCGCGAATTGCTAGGGTGCGGCCATGCTCGTCGCCGCCGCAGTATGCCCCTGCCCGCCCCTGCTGGTCCCCGACGTGGCCGCCGGGGCCGCGCCCGAGCTGGACGGCCTGCGGGCCGCCTGCCTGGACGCGGTGGCCGTGCTGGCGGCCGCCCGGCCCGACCGGCTCGTCGTCGTGGGCCCCGCCCCGCACGACGGTGACGGCACCTACCCACAGGGTTCCCCCGGGTCCTTCCACGGCCTGGGCGTGGACCTCGACGTACGGCTCGGCGCGGCGGATCCCGCCGGTGAGCGCCGGCTCCCGCAGTCCCTGGCCGTCGCGGCGTGGCTGCTGGAGCGTACGAAGTGGGCCGCAGCGCCGGTCGAGGGCCTGGGCGTCGGAGCTGGGCTGGAGAGCGGGCGGTGCCTGGAGGCCGGCCGGGAACTGGCAGCCGCGGCGGAGCGGACCGCGCTCCTGGTGATGGGCGACGGCAGCGCCTGCCGCACGGTGAAGGCGCCGGGCTATCTGGACGAGCGGGCCGAGCCCTTCGACGCGGAGGCGGCACGGGCCCTGGGAGCCGCCGACACGGCCGCCCTGGCCGCCCTGGACCCCGGGCTGGCCCGCGAGCTCCAGGCGGCCGGACGCGCCCCCTGGCAAGTCCTGGCGGGCGCGGGGGAGGGCGCGGCGCTGAACGGCGCGCTGCTGTACGACGAGGCGCCGTACGGAGTGGGCTACTTCGTGGCCGCCTGGTCGTAATCCCTCCGGTCGGGGCGGCGCCGGCCGCCCAGCCGGGGGCCGCGAGGTCGCGGCGCGCATACGGCGACGGGCGGGGGGCGCGGGGCCCCGGCGGGGGCGCCTGTGGTGGGTGAGTGGGTGTGGGGGGGGCGGGGGGGGCCGCCCTCGGGCTGGGGCGGGGCGCGCGCCCCCCCGGCCGTCGCCGACTGAGGTGATGACGAGGGTCAGGAGGCCTCGGAGCCCTTGCCGCCGGCCGGGCCCCCGGGCTTGCCGTCCTGCTCGGCCAGGCGGCCGAGGGCGTCCTTGGCCTTGCCCGTACCGGTCCGGATCTGGCTGCTGTACTTGCCCTTGGTCTTCTCGTCGACCACCTTGGCGGCCTTCTCGAGCCCCTGCTCGATCTTGCCCCCGTGCTGCTGCGCGAGATCGCCGGCCTTGTCCTTCAGTGGACCGAGCTTGGCCTTGAGATTGTCCATCAGGCCCATGGTGACCGCCCCTCGTCTTTCCTTGCCGAACCTACTTGCGGGCGCCTTCACCGGCCTCGCTGTCGGCTGCCTTCTCCGCCGACTGCTGCTTCGGGATCTCCACTCCCTCGGCCGTCTCGTCCGCGGTCTCCTCGGCCTTGGCCTCGGCCGCCTCCTCCGGCTGCGCCTCGGCCGTCCCGTCGGCGTCCGTGGATTCCGCCGTCGGAGTGGCAGCCGCGGCCTCTTCCGTTGACGCCGAGGACTTCGACGACGACCTGCCGAGAAGCCTTGCAAACACGCCCATATCTACTCCATTACCTTACTGGTGTGAGCGAAATCCCGCGTCGTCAGGGGCGTCCCATGGCGCCGCTCACGCACGCCGGTCCGCGAACCGGCTCTCGGAACCTCGCAACAGGCAACGAACCCGTCTGCGTCGCGTCACGTCGCTCGTTCGTGGGGTGCTCCGGAGGTTTGGGAGACTGAAGCGGTGAGAAACGCAGCTCCCGCACCCCGGGTCATCGCCGTCGTCGGTCCCACGGCGGCAGGCAAGTCCGATCTCGGCGTCGCCCTCGCCCAGCACCTGGGCGGCGAGGTCGTCAACGCCGACTCCATGCAGCTCTACCGCGACATGGACATCGGCACGGCCAAACTGACCATGGAGGAGCGGCAGGGCGTGCCGCACCACCTGCTCGACATCTGGGATGTCAAGGTGGCCGCGAGCGTCGCCGAGTACCAGCGGCTGGCCCGGGCCGAGATCGACCGGCTGCTCGCCGAGGGCCGCACACCGATCCTCGTCGGGGGCTCCGGGCTCTACGTCAAGGGCACCATCGACGCCATGGACTTCCCCGGCACCGACCCGGCCGTACGGGCCCGGCTGGAGGCCGAGCTCGAGGAGCTCGGCCCGGGCGCGCTCCACTCCCGGCTGGCCGCCGCCGACCCGGCCGCCGCCCGCGCGATCCTGCCCGGCAACGGCCGCCGCATCGTGCGCGCCCTGGAGGTCATCGAGCTCACCGGCCGTCCCTTCACGGCGAACCTGCCCGGCGAGGAGCCCGTCTACGACGCCGTGCAGATCGGCGTGGACGTCGAGCGCCCCGAACTGGACGAGCGGATCACCGTCCGGGTGGACCGGATGTGGGAGGCCGGGCTCGTCGACGAGGTGCGCGCCCTGGAGCGCGAGGGACTGCGCGAGGGGCGCACGGCCTCACGCGCACTCGGCTATCAGCAGGTGCTCGCCTTCCTGGCGGGGGAGTGCACCGAGGAGGAGGCCCGCGCCGAGACCGTCCGGGCCACCAAGCGCTTCGCGCGCCGGCAGGACTCGTGGTTCCGGCGGGATTCCCGTGTCCACTGGCTGAGCGGTGCCGCCGACCGGCGGGCGGAACTTCCCGAGCGAGCGCTGGCGTTGGTCGAACGGGCTATTACAGCCTGATCACGTGATGGCATCGGGACGCTCCGCACGCCATGGGGAGCGTGTCCGACGTGCCATCATCAAGCTTCGATCGAGCCGTGGAGTCCGAGTTGGGAGGGCGCGTGGCGATGGAGGCCGGCCCTCGTGACAGACCGCATCAGCCGCAGTCCTGGGAGGACCTCCCGGCGGCGGCCGGGGGAGAGCCGGACGTGCTGACCCCGGACGGCCCCGAGGAGACCGAGGGGACGACGGCGGACGCGACGGCGCCCGCTTCCTTCCGCGAGCTGCGCCCGCCGCGCAGGCTCCGGCTGTGGCAGATCGCGCCCATCGTCGTGCTGGCGGCCGTCGGCTCGCTGATGTTCGCCTTCCCGCTCGCCTTCGAGTTCGGCGACGGCGGGCCCCTCGTCGCCGTCCTCGGCCTGCTCATCAGTTGTTGCGCCGCCGGCTGGGGCGTGATGGCGGCCCGTCGCGTGGGCTACACCTGGCCGGGCCTGCCGCCGCGCGGCTCCGGGCGGCGCCCGGACTGGCGGTACGTGGCCGGGTACACGGCCGTCGTCGCCGTGGTGGTCCTCCTCGCCGTCCTGCGCGTGGCGCGACTGCGCTGACCCGCGCCGGGACCGGCGGAAGGCGCCCGGGCGGGGACCCGTACCATCGAAGCGTGAGCACCGCGCAGATCGCCTTCCTCAAGGGTCACGGCACCGAGAACGACTTCGTGATCATCCCCGACCACGGCGGGCGCCTGGAGCTGTCCCCGGCCGCTGTCGCGCTCCTGTGCGACCGGCGTGCGGGCATAGGCGCGGACGGCGTGCTCCGGGTCGTGCGCTCCGCCGCGCACCCCGAGGCGCGGGCGATGGCCGACGAGGCCGAGTGGTTCATGGACTACCGCAACAGCGACGGCAGCGTCGCCGAGATGTGCGGCAACGGCGTCCGGGTGTTCGCGCGCTACCTCCAGGCGGCGGGCCTCGCCGAGGAGGGCGACCTCGCGATCGCCACCCGCGCCGGCGTCCGTCACGCCCACATCGCCAAGCCGGGCCCCGAGGGCGAGCCCGGCGGGATCACCGTCGCCATGGGCCGGGCCGAGCTCCCCGAGGGCGAGGTCACCGTCACCGTCGGTGAGCGCGACTGGCCCGCGCGCAACGTCAACATGGGCAACCCGCACGCGGTCTCCTTCATCGACGACCTCGCCGACGCCGGGAACCTGTACACCGCCCCCGCCGTCGCCCCCGCCGCCACCTACCCGGACGGCGTCAACGTGGAGTTCGTCGTCGACCGCGGCCCCCGCCACGTCGCCATGCGGGTCCACGAGCGGGGCTCGGGCGAGACGCGCTCGTGCGGCACGGGCGCCTGCGCCGTGATGGTCGCGACGGCCCGCCGCGACGGCGCCGACCCGGCCGTCCTGGGCCACCCCGTCACGTACACCGTGGACGTCCCCGGCGGACGCCTGGTGATCAGCGAGACCCCGGACGGCACCGTCGAGATGACCGGGCCCGCCGTGATCGTCGCGGAGGGCGTCTTCGACGCCTCCCGCTTCGCTGTCACGGTCTGACGCCCGCAGCCACCGTTCTGACGCCCGCAGAGGCGCGCCACCGTTTGCCGCTCGGCCCGTGTCATGCCTCGGCTCCCTCGAATGGGTGATCCGTTTCACTCTGGGCGAGAGCGGGTGAGCGGTGCGTGATGGGCTCGGTAGCATCAAGCACCGGCCTGGAGGCGTGAGCCGACCGCCGGTCGACGCTGCCGGAGGTGCCCATGGGCGCAGAGGTCACGAACACCGGTGCTCCCGGCCGCAGGCGCGGCCGCCGCATCGACCTGAGACGACTGGGGCGCGCAGCGCTCAGCGGCTCCGGCGCCCGCGGCCGCCTCCCCGATGCCATCGACCACGTCGCGAAGGTCCACCGCGCCCACCACCCCGGGGCCGACCTGGACATCCTCCACCGGGCCTATGTCCTCGCCGAGTCCTCCCACCGCGGCCAGACGCGCAAGAGCGGCGAGCCCTACATCACCCACCCCCTCGCCGTCACCCTGATCCTGGCCGAACTGGGCGCCGAGACCACCACCTTGACCGCGTCCCTCCTCCACGACACGGTCGAGGACACCGAGGTGACCCTCGATCAGGTGGGGGAGGCCTTCGGCGAGGAGGTGCGCTTCCTGGTCGACGGCGTCACCAAGCTGGAGAAGGTCGACTACGGCGCCGCCGCCGAGCCCGAGACCTTCCGCAAGATGCTCGTGGCCACCGGGAACGACGTCCGGGTCATGTCCATCAAGCTCGCCGACCGCCTGCACAACATGCGCACCCTCGGCGTCATGCGCCCCGAAAAGCAGGCGCGCATCGCCAAGGTCACCCGCGACGTACTGATCCCCCTCGCCGAGCGGCTGGGCGTCCAGGCCCTCAAGACCGAGCTGGAGGACCTGGTCTTCGCCATCCTCCACCCCGACGAGTACGCCCGCACCCGTGACCTCGTCCTCGCCCACGCCGATCGCCCCGACCCCCTGGAGGCCACCGCGACGCGGGTGCGCGCCGTCCTGCGCGAGGCGGGCATCGCCGCGGAAGTCCACGTCCGCCGCCGCCATTTCGTCTCCGTGCACCGGGTGCGGATCAAGCGCGGCGAGCTCACCGGCTCCGACCTGGGCCGGCTGCTCGTCCTGGTCGCCGAGGACGCGGACTGCTACGCGGTCCTCGGCGAGCTGCACACCTGCTTCACACCGTTCATCTCGGAGTTCAAGGACTTCATCGCCGTCCCCAAGTTCAACCTCTACCAGTCGCTGCACACGGCCGTCGCCGGCGAGGACGGTCAGGCGGCCGAAGTCCTCATCCGCACCCACCGGATGCACCGGGTCGCCGAGGCCGGCGTCGTCGCCCTCGGCAACCCCTACGCGGCCCCCGAAGCCCCCGACGCGCCGGACGGCGAGCGCGTCGACCCCACCCGCCCCGGCTGGCTCTCCCGCCTCCTGGAATGGCAGCGCGCCACCCCCGACCCCGACACCTTCTGGACCTCCCTGCGCGACGAGCTCGCCCAGGACCGCGAGGTCACGGTTTTCCGGGCCGACGGCGGCACCATCGGCCTCCCGGCGGGCTCCAGCTGTGTCGACGCGGCCTACGTCCAGTACGGCGACGGGGCCCACCACTGCATCGGCGCCCGGGTCAACGGCCGGCTGGCCACCCTCGGCACGGTGCTGCGCGACGGCGACACCCTCCATCTGCTGATGTCCCCCGACAGCGCCTCCGGCCCCTCGCCCGAGTGGCGCGAGCACGCGCGTACGCCGGCGGCCCGGATCGCCATCGACCGGTGGCTGGCCGCCCACCCGGCCCCCGACCCAGCCGCCGACGGCCCCCCGGCGGCGCCGCCCGCCCCCGGCCCGCCCCGGACCGCCCCCCGGGCCGCCTCCGCCGCGCGCGACCCCGTCGCCGTCGTCACCGGAGCGGCGGGCGAGGGCGGGCGGGCGGCCGTGAGCGTCCGGCTGGCGGGTTGTTGCACCCCCGTACCGCCCGACGAGGTCACCGGTTTCGCGGTGCGCGGCGGCACCGTCACGGTCCACCGTGCCCCGTGCCCCGTCGTGGACCGGATGGTCACCTCGGGACGGCAGCCGGTGGAGGTGCGCTGGCGCAGCCCGGACGGAACGGGCGGCGGGGACTACCGCGTGACCCTGCGGGCGGAGTCGTTCAGCAGACCGCATCTCCTCGCCGACCTGACCGAGGCCATCGCGGCCGAAGGGGTCGCCGTCATCTCCGCCGCCGTCGAGCCGCCGTACGAGCAGCGCGTACGGCACACCTACACGCTCCAGCTGGCCGACGCGGCCCAGCTGCCGGAGCTGATGCGGGCGATGCGCCGGGTCCCGGGGGTCTACGACGTCGAGCGGGCGGGCCGGTCGTTGGCGGCCCCGCTGTAGCCCCCGCTCCCGTCGGCTGTGGCCCCGCTCCCGCCTGCCGGGGAGCGGGCCCGTCGATCGTCCGATACGACACTCGTACCAGCATCCAAGACGCTCGTAAGGGTGGGTCGACGCCGCGCCGCCACCGGCGTGCGGGCACGCGCTGGTAGCGGTGGAGCATGTCGCACTCACCCGCCCCCGGGGAGCGTTCCCCGCAGCGCCGGCGCTTCCCGCGTCGCCGGGCCACCCTCCTCGCGGCCGCGGCGGTCCTGGTCATGGGTGCCGCCGCGCCGCCGACCCCCGAGGCCCGGGGGATCGGCGACCGGCTCTTCCCCCATCTTGGCAACCCCGGCTACGACATCGCGGCCTACGACATCTCGCTCGTCTACCACGCCAACGACCAGCCGCTGGACGCCGTGACCCGGTTCGTCGCCCGGTCCAGTGCGCAGCTGGACGGCTTCAACATGGACTTCACCCACGGCACGATCGCCTCGGTCGAGGTCAACGGCGCACCCGCCCAGTTCGCCCCCGCCGGGGAGGACGTGGTCGTCACCCCGACGGAGCCGGTGCCCTCCGGCAGCTCGTTCACCGTCACCGTCCACCACACCAGCGACCCGCGCGGTGAGGGCGAGGGCGGCTGGGTGCCCACCGCCGACGGCCTCGTCATGGCCAATCAGGCCGACGCCGGCCACCGGGTCTTCCCCGGCAACGACCATCCCTCCGACAAGGCGCTGTTCACCTTCCGGGTGACCGCCCCCAAGGAGCTGACCGTGGTCGCCAACGGGCTGCCCGCCGGGCGCACCACCGAGGGGGCGAACACCACCTGGACCTATCGCACCCTCCACCCCATGGCCACCGAGCTCGCCCAGGTCGCCATCGGCCGCTCCACCGTGCCCCAGCGCGGCGGCCCGCGCGGGCTGAAGCTGCGGGACGTGGTGCCCACCGCCGACCAGAAGGCCCTGGAGAGCTGGATCGCCAAGACGCCCGACCAGATCGCGTGGATGGAGAAGCGGGTCGGGAACTACCCCTTCGAGACCTACGGCGTGCTCATCGCCGATGCCTCGACCGGCTTCGAGCTGGAGACGCAGACCCTCTCCCTCTTCGAGCGCGACGTCTTCACCAAGGCCGGTTTCCCCGACTGGTACGTAGAGTCGATCATGGTTCACGAGCTCGCCCACCAGTGGTTCGGCGACAGCGTGAGCCCCCGCGTCTGGTCCGACCTGTGGCTCAACGAGGGCCATGCCACCTGGTACGAATCGCTGTACGCGGAGGAGCGCAAGGGCCGCAAGCTGGTGGACCGGATGCGCGTCGCCTATCAGCTCTCCGACCAGATGCGGGCCGACGGAGGCCCCCCGGCGGCGATCAAGGCACCCGTGCCGGGCAAGAAGATCAGCATCTTCCGGCCGGTCTGCTACGACGGCAGCGCCCTGGTGCTCTACGCCCTCCGCCAGCGGATCGGGGCGGCGGCCTTCGACCGCTTGGAGCGCGAGTGGGTGCGCCGCTACCACGACTCCACCGCCACCACCGCCGACTTCGTCGCCCTCGCCTCCGAGGTCTCCGGCCAGGACCAGGCCCGCTTCCTCCGTCCCTGGCTGTACGAGCGGACGACCCCGCCCATGCCCGGGCATCCCGACTGGAAGACGACCCCGCCGAAACCCGCGTGACGACCCGGCGGCGGCATGGGAACATCGACGGGTCGGCGAGGCGGCCGCCCCCGGGAATCTCCGGAGCGCGCCGGACGTTGTCGATGCCGTGAGCGCCCGCCGTGAGGGCGGGCACCGCGCACAGTCGTCAATCAAGCAAAGGATCAAATGACCTCCTCTTCTTCCCTTCCCCAGGACCGGCAGAGCCTCCCGGAGAGCCTTCGGGCCGACGCCCTGATGGAAGAGGACGTCGCCTGGAGCCACGAGATCGACGGGGAGCGTGACGGCGAGCAGTACGACCGTTCCGAGCGCGCGGCCCTGCGGCGCGTCGCGGGGCTCTCCACCGAGCTCGAGGACGTCACCGAGGTCGAGTACCGGCAGCTGCGCCTGGAGCGCGTGGTGCTGGTCGGCGTCTGGACGTCCGGCACGGTCCAGGACGCCGACAACTCCCTCGCGGAGCTCGCCGCCCTCGCCGAGACCGCCGGCGCGCAGGTGCTCGACGGCGTGACCCAGCGCCGCGACAAGCCGGACCCGGCGACCTACATCGGCTCGGGCAAGGCCCAGGAGCTGCGGGACATCGTCCTGGAGAGCGGCGCCGACACCGTCGTCTGCGACGGTGAACTCAGCCCCGGCCAGCTCATTCACCTCGAGGACGTCGTCAAGGTCAAGGTCGTCGACCGCACCGCCCTGATCCTCGACATCTTCGCCCAGCACGCCAAGTCCCGCGAGGGCAAGGCCCAGGTCTCCCTGGCCCAGATGCAGTACATGCTGCCGAGGCTGCGCGGCTGGGGCCAGTCGCTGTCCCGGCAGATGGGTGGTGGTGGCTCCGGTTCCTCCGGCGGCGGTATGGCCACCCGTGGTCCCGGTGAGACCAAGATCGAGACGGACCGGCGGCGGATCCGCGAGAAGATGGCGAAGATGCGCCGGGAGATCGCGGAGATGAAGACCGGCCGCGACATCAAGCGCCAGGAGCGCCGACGGAACAAGATCCCGTCGGTGGCCATCGCGGGCTACACCAACGCCGGCAAGTCCTCGCTGCTCAACCGCCTCACCGGTGCGGGCGTCCTGGTGGAGAACGCCCTGTTCGCCACCCTGGACCCGACCGTCCGCCGGGCCGAGACGCCATCGGGCCGGATCTACACCCTCGCCGACACCGTCGGATTCGTCCGGCACCTGCCGCACCACCTCGTCGAGGCGTTCCGCTCCACCATGGAGGAGGTCGGCGACTCCGACCTGATCCTCCACGTGGTGGACGGCTCGCACCCGGCGCCGGAGGAGCAGCTGGCCGCCGTGCGCGAGGTGATCCGGGACGTCGGCGCGGTCGACGTGCCCGAGATCGTGGTGATCAACAAGGCGGACGCGGCCGATCCGCTGATTCTCCAGCGGCTGCTGCGCATAGAGAAGCACTCGATCGCTGTGTCGGCGCGGACCGGCGAGGGCATCGAGGAGCTGCTGGCCCTGATCGACGCCGAGCTGCCGCGCCCCGCCGTGGAGATCGAGGCGCTCGTGCCGTACACCCATGGCTCGCTGATCGCCCGGGTGCACAAGGACGGCGAGGTGATCTCCGAGGAGCACACCCCGGAGGGCACGCTGATCAAGGCCCGGGTCCATGAGGAGCTCGCCGCCGAGCTCCAGCGGTTCGTACCGGCCGCCCGGCCCTGACCCCGGCATGGCGAAGGCCCGCCCCGACCACTAGAACTCAAGTCGGTCGGGGCGGGCCTTCGTCCTGTGCGCGGCGCCGCTTCGCGCTGTGCGGCGCCGCTTCGGGCTACTGCTTGCTCGCGAACTTCTGGCTCAGCGCGTCGTAGACGCCCTTGGCCTCCGGACCCAGGCGCGGACCCGCCAGCCAGGTGCTGTTGGCCGGGCCGATCGAGGTGTTGGAGACCAGCACCGGCTTGCCGTCCGGACCGTTGGCGAACCAGCCACCGCCGGACGAACCGCCCGTCATGGTGCAGCCGATGCGGTACATCGTGGGCTGCGACGACTCGATGGTCAGACGGCCCGGCTTGTCCACGCAGTCGTACATCTTCTGCCCGTCGAAGGGCGGCGCGGCGGGGTAGCCCCAGGCCCCCATGCTGCTGATGGACTTCACCTGCGGGGTGCTGAAGTCGACGGTGAGGGCGTTGCCGACCGTCTCCTCCAGGGACTTCCCGTTGCCGTTCTCGGACTTCACATGGAGCACGGAGAAGTCGTACGGGGCACCCGCGCCACCGGTCTCGGCGCCCTGCGTGATCCACTGCGACGACGTCTGCGCCCAGTCCGCCCACCACAGGCCGTACGGGGCGACGTCCTGCACCGGAGCGCTGTTGACCTGCGCCCCCGGGAGACCGTTGTCGTTGTAGGACGGCACGAAGGCGATGTTCCGGTACCAGCCGCCCTTCTGGCCGGCGTGGACGCAGTGGCCGGCGGTCC
Organism: Streptomyces sp. NPDC037389; assembly: GCF_040636475.1. Lineage (NCBI taxonomy): Bacteria > Bacillati > Actinomycetota > Actinomycetes > Kitasatosporales > Streptomycetaceae > Streptomyces > Streptomyces sp. NPDC037389. Next base: position 617,488 of record NZ_JBEZUS010000002.1, on the reverse strand, counting down.
ACACCAGGTTGGACTTGCCGGGGTGTGCCGGGTCCTTGACGACCGTGCCCGAGCAGACCATGTGGCCCTCGGGGCTGTCGAAGAAGACCTTGCCCACCGGGGCGGCGTTGTTGTGGTACGGCAGACCGACGGCCTTGGCGGTAACCGGACGCGGCTCCGGGTCGGTGACGCCCTGGTCGCTCGCCCCGCTGCCCGGCACGGTGCCGGGGGCGCCCTGGGTGGCCAGCGTCTTGTCGCTGGAGTGGGCGTCCTTCATCGTGTCGGGCTTCCAGTGGCCCTTGATGATGGGGTTGATGAAGTCGCGGGCCTCACGGAGCCACTGGTCCTTGTCCCAGTTCTTCCATGCGCCGTCCTGCCACTTCTTCTTCCACTTGTCCAGGTCCCCCGCGGAGATGCCCTTGGGCAGGCCGGGGAGGTCGTCGCCCTTCTGGCTCGCGGCCGCGCTGGGCTTGGTGTCGCCCCCGGCCTTGTCGTCGGACGGGCCGCACGCGGTGGCCGACAGCGCCAGGGCGGCGGTGAGGGCTGCCGCGGCCAGAACAGGCCGCCTTGTCGATGGCATGGAGTGGGCTCCCCCTGTGATCTGTGCGTATTGGGTGGCTCATGCCCGCTATGCGCGCGACATGGCGTGAACTTGTCATGCACCGCCCCGGTGAGGGGCAGGCCCCCACTATGCCGGTGCCGAGGGAGACGGACACGGGCGGGTCCTCGGTTCCGGAACGAAGGATCTTGCGATCGGACCGTGATCCGCAGCTCGCGGCGTCGTTGGTACGTACGGGGGACGACCGACCATCGTTCAGCGGGCAGGAGGAGGTAACCGAGCCATGGCCCAGACCCGACTACCGCCGCCCGCGACGTCCTTGACGCACCGCCCCGGCCGCGCCGGCACCCTCCGGCGGCAGCCGGCCCGGGAGCCCTCGGCCCGGACGTACGCCCGCTCGCTGCCCGTCGTGCCCGTGCGCGCCCGGGGCCTGACCATCGAGGGCGCCGACGGCCGCCGCTACCTCGACTGCCTCTCGGGCGGTGGCGCCCTCGCGCTCGGCCACAATCACCCGGTCGTCTTGGAGGCCATCCGCGCCGTGCTCGACTCCGGGGCACCGCTTCAGGTCCCGGACCTCGCCACGCCCGTCCAGGAGGCCTTCGCGGACGAGCTGTTCGCGACCCTCCCGCGCGGACTGGCCGACTCGGCCCGCATCCGGTTCTGCGGCCCCGCAGCCACCGACGCGATGGCGGATGCCTACCGGCTCGTCCGCGCCGCGACCGGCCGCGACGGGCTCCTCGCCCTCGCTGACGGCGGGTTGGTGGAGGGTGTGCCGGAGGCCGCCTTGGCGGACGAACCGGACGCACGGGATGTGCTGGACGTACCGGGCCTGTGGGTGGCCCGGCTGACCTTCCCTCAGGCCTTCCCGCAGGGGCACGAGTCCCCGGCCGGGAGTACCAGCGCGACCGGTTGTCCGCTCGGCGACGTCCGTATCGAGAACACCGGCCCGACCGGCCGGCCGATCAGCGACGTTCACCGGGACATCCCGCTCCCCGCCGGGCTCGTCGTCGAGCCCGTCCTGGGTGACGGAGTGGTGCCGCTGCCCGACGACCGGCTGCGACGGCTCCGCGACATCACCGCGGCGCGGGCCGTGCCGCTCATCGCTGACGAGGCGTGGACGGGGGCCGGGCGCACGGGCGCCTTCTGGGCCGTCGAGCACAGTGGCGTCGTCCCCGACGTCATGGTCCTGTCCAGGGCCATCGGCGGCAGCCTCCCGCTCGCCGTCATCGTCCACCGCGACGACCTCGGCGCCCGGCCGCGCCATCGGGACGAGGCCGCCGCCTTCCAGGGCAACCAGCTCGCCATGGCCGCGGGCACGGCCACCCTGCGCCACATCAGGGAGAACGGACTGGACCGCCGTGCGGCCGTCCTCGGCGCCCGGATGCTCGAACGGCTGCGGCGGCTCGCGCGGGAGCACGAGTGCGTCGCGGACGTACGCGGCAAGGGGCTGATGATCGGCATCGAGGTCACCGATCCCGAGGCCGGCTCCGCATCCGTTCCCGGAGCCGGGCCCGTGTCCGGCGCGGACGTTCCGGCCCCAAGCCGTCGTGCGTCCTCCGCCATCGCCCTCGCCGAGGACGTACAGCGGGAATGCCTGCGCCGCGGGCTGATCGTCGGGCTGAGCGACCGCCGCCCCCCGGTGATCCGGCTGCTGCCGCCCCTCACCCTCACCGACGAGCAGGCCGAGGCCGTCCTCGACCGGCTGTCCGACGCCGTCGCCGCGGCCTCCCGCACCGTCCGCCGGCACCCCGCCCCCTAGACCGCCGCACCAGACCGCCGAAGGAGGAAGGCGCCGCAGCCCGGCCGGAACGCCGTGACCTGTACGCCGTACCCCGCATGAACGCGTCCCTCCCCACCGACGCCTCCCCCGTCGGCCAGGCCCGGACCCCCGCACTGCCGCGCCGGCAAGGCAGCGCAGGCGAGCACGACCGTCTCGGCGGGCACGGCGTCCGCGCCGAACTGCCCGCCGCCGGACCGCACGGCGTCGCCGAGCCCCTGGACGACCCCGACCCGCGAGCCGCCGCGGACGCCGCCGCCGTGGAGAACCTGTTGCGCTGCTGGGTACGTGAGAACGGCGTCGAACGCCCCCACGGCGACACCCTCTACCTGCCGCTCAACGCCAGCGGCATCCCGCTGAGCGTGCCGGTGCACTACTGGTCCGCCACCGGCTGGCACCGCTTCGGACGCGTCACACTGACCGGTGGCCCCGACGACGCCCCCGCCTTCGACGCCGTCACCCTGGCCGCCCTCCTCGGCCGGGAGGCCGCCCACCGCGCCGCACAGGCCGGCGGCCGTCCCTCCACCGACGACGGTGGCGAACTGGTCGCCCGTGTCGCCGACTCGGCCCGCCGCACGGCCGTGTTCCTCACCGACCGGCGCGAGCGGCCCGCCGACCCGGACGAGGGCGAGCTCTTCCTCTACGGCGAACAGGCCCTGCTCCTCGGACACCCCCTGCACCCCGCGCCCAAGAGCCGGGAGGGCCTCTCGGACGCCGAGGCCGCCCCCTTCTCACCCGAGCTGCGCGGCCGCTTCCCGCTGCACTGGCTGGCCGTCGACCGTTCCGTGCTCGCCGCCGACTCGGCCTGGACCGAACGCGGCCGCCCCGTCGACGCCAGCGCCCTCACGGCCCGCCTCGCCGGACCGGACCTGGAACGGGAACTGCCGCCCGGGACCGTCCCCCTGCCGGCGCACCCCTGGCAGGCCCGCGACATCCGCCACCGCCCGGAGTTCGCCCGGCTCTTTGACGCCGGGCTGCTGCACGACCTCGGTCCGCAAGGCGAGCGCTGGTTTCCCACGTCCTCGCTCCGGACCGTGCACCGGCCCGGGGCCCCCGCGATGCTCAAGCTCTCCCTCGGCCTGCGCGTCACCAACTCCCGTCGCGAGAACCTCCGCAAGGAACTGCGGCGCGGAGTCGAGGTGCACCGGCTGCTGCGCGGCGGCCTCGCCGAGCGCTGGCGGGCCGCCTGCGTCGGCGGACACGGCTTCGACATCGTCCGGGACCCGGCCTGGATCGGCGTCGACGCCCCGGACGGCACCCCGCTGCGAGGGCTCGACACCGTCATCCGCCACAACCCCTTCGGCCCCGGCGACGACGCCGTGTGCCTCGCCGGGCTCGTCTCGCCCCGGCCGTGGGCGGGCCGACAGGGGGCCACCGGCAGGCCCGCCACTCACTCCCGGCTCGCCGACACCGTCGCCCGGCTCGCCTACCGCACGGGCCGGCCCGCCGGAGCCGTCGCCACGGAATGGTTCCTGCGCTACCTGGAGGCGATCGTCCGGCCCGTCCTCTGGCTCGACGGCGAAGCGGGCATCGCCCTGGAGGCCCATCAGCAGAACACCCTCGTCCTGCTGGACGCCGACGGCTGGCCCGTCGGCGGGCGCTACCGCGACAACCAGGGCTACTACTTCCGCGACTCCCACCGCGACGCGCTCGAACAGAGACTTCCGGGCATCGGGAGGGAGAGCGACACCTTCGTCCCCGACGACGTCGCCGACGAACGGTTCCTCTACTACCTCGCCATCAATAACGTCCTCGGCCTGATCGGCGCGTTCGGCTCCCAGCGCCTCGCCGACGAGCACATCCTGCTCGCCGCGCTCCGCCGCTTCCTCAGGGAGGTCGCGTCCGGAGCCTCCCCGGTCCGTTCCACCCTGCCCCGGCGCCTGCTCGAGGAACCCGTGCTGCGCTGCAAGGCCAACATGCTGACCAGGCTGCGCGGTCTCGACGAGCTCTCCGGACCCGTGGACTCCCAGTCGGTCTATGTCACCATCGCCAACCCCCTGGCCACGGCGGCGGGGTGAGCCACGGATGAACGCCGACGCCTACGACGACTGCGCCGACACCGTCGACCTCCGGCTGACCGACGAACTCATCGAGCTCATCACCGCCGAGCACGCCGTCCACGACCTCACCGAACCCGCCGACGCCCACCACTCGCCGGAGCCGGTCCGGTCCGGACTCCACGGCGGCGCGGGCGACTTCCTGGACGGCCTCGCCGACTGGGGACCGGTGGGCACCGACGCGGGGCCGTTCCAGCTCGTCCCGGTACGGATCGAGCGCGACCTGCGGCTGGTCACCCAGTGGATGAACGATCCCGCTGTCGCGGCGTTCTGGGAGCTGGCCGGGTCCGGCGCCGCCACCGTCGACCACCTCCGGGCCCAGCTCGACGGCGACGGGCGCAGCGTGCCCTGCCTCGGAGTGCTCGCCGGGGTCCCGATGAGCTACTGGGAGGTCTACCGGGCCGATCTCGACCCGATCGCCCGCCACTACCCGGCCCGGCCGCACGACACCGGGATCCACTTCCTCATCGGCAAGGTCGCCGACCGGGGCCGGGGCCTCGGCACGCTGCTCCTGCGGGCCGTCGCCGACCTGGTCCTGGAACACCGTCCTGGCTGCGACCGGGTCGTAGGGGAGCCGGACCTGCGCAACACCCCGTCCACGGCGGCGTTCCTCGGCGCGGGCTTCCGGCTGAGCGGCGAGGTGGAGCTGCCCGGCAAACGCGCGGCACTGATGATCCGCGACAGGGCGCTGCGTGCCGTCCTGTGACGATCACGAGGCGGCGGGGGAGGGTCCGGGCCGGCCCCTTTGTGCGGCCTGGCCCGGAAAGGCCCAGGACGGTCGTCGGGACCCGATGTCAGTGCCGCACCGTAGGCTGAACAGGCTATGACTGCCACCTCCTCGCCCTCCGTCACCGACCTGCTGCACGCCGCTGTCTCCGCCGTCGGGGGCTCCGAGCGGCCCGGCCAGGTCACCATGGCCGAAGCCGTCGCCACGGCCATCGACGACGGTTCCCACCTGCTCGTCCAGGCGGGCACCGGCACCGGTAAGTCGCTCGGCTACCTCGTGCCGGCCCTCGCCCACGGCGAGCGCGTCGTCGTCGCGACCGCCACGCTCGCGCTTCAGCGCCAGCTCGTCGAGCGCGACCTGCCGAGGACGGTCGACGCGCTGCATCCGCAGCTGCGCCGCCGCCCCGAGTTCGCGATGCTCAAGGGCCGCTCCAATTACCTGTGCCTCCACCGGCTCCACGAGGGCGTCCCGCAGGATGAGGAGGAGGGGCTCTTCGACCCCCTGGAGTCGGCCGCGCCCACCAGCAAGCTCGGCAAGGACCTGCTGCGCCTGCGCGACTGGGCGGACGAGACCGAGAGCGGCGACCGGGACGATCTGACGCCCGGCGTCTCCGACCGCGCCTGGGCCCAGGTGTCCGTCACCTCCCGCGAGTGCGTGGGCGCCTCGAAGTGCGCCTACGGCGCCGAGTGCTTCGCCGAGGCGGCCCGGGAGCGGGCCAAGCTCGCTGATGTGGTGGTCACCAATCACGCGCTGCTCGCCATCGACGCGATCGAGGGCGCCCCGGTCCTCCCCGGCCATGAGGTCCTGATCGTGGACGAGGCCCATGAGCTGGTCTCGCGGGTCACCGGCGTCGCGACCGGCGAGCTCACCCCGGGCCAGGTCAACCGGGCCGTCCGCCGGGCCGCCAAGCTCGTCGACGAGAAGGCGGCGGACGCCCTCCAGACCGCAGCGGAGAGCTTCGAGCGGCTGATGGAGCTCGCCCTGCCCGGCCGGCTGGAGGAGGTCCCCGAGGATCTCGGCCACTGCCTGATGGCGCTGCGCGACGCCGCGCGCACGGTGATCTCGGCGATCGGCAACACCCGCGACAAGTCCGTCCAGGACGAGGACGCGGTCCGCAAGCAGGCCCTGGCCTCCGTGGAGAACGTCCACGCGGTCGCGGAGCGCATCGTGGAGGGCTCCGAGTACGACGTCGTCTGGTACGAGCGCCACGACCGCTTCGGCGCCTCGCTGAGGGTGGCGCCGCTGTCGGTGTCGGGGCTGCTGAGGGAGAAGCTCTTCAGCGAGCGGTCCGTGGTGCTGACCTCGGCGACGCTCAAGCTCGGCGGTGACTTCAACGGCGTCGGCGCCTCCCTGGGGCTCGCTCCCGAGGGCGTCGAGGGCGAGGACGTCCCGTCGTGGAAGGGCGTCGACGTCGGCTCGCCGTTCGACTATCCGAAGCAGGGCATCCTCTACGTCGCCCGGCACCTGGCCCAGCCGGGCCGGGAGGGCAATCGGACGGACATGCTCGACGAGCTGGCCGAGCTGGTGGAGGCGGCCGGAGGCCGCACCCTGGGACTGTTCTCCTCGATGCGGGCCGCCCAGGCGGCCGCCGAGGCGCTCCGGGGGCGGGTCGACATGCCGATCCTGCTCCAGGGCGAGGACACGCTGGGCGAGCTCATCAAGAACTTCGCGGCGGACACCCGTACGTGCCTGTTCGGCACGCTGTCGCTGTGGCAGGGCGTGGATGTGCCGGGGCCGAGCTGTCAGCTCGTGGTGATGGACCGCGTGCCCTTCCCTCGCCCGGACGATCCGCTGATGAGCGCCCGGCAGCGGGCCGTGGAGGACGCCGGGGGCAATGGCTTCATGGCCGTGGCGGCGACGCACGCGGCACTGCTGATGGCGCAGGGCGCGGGCCGGCTCGTCCGGGCGTCGGGCGACCGCGGCGTGGTCGCGGTGCTCGACCCCCGGCTGGCGACGGCCCGCTACGGCTCCTTCCTGCGGGCCTCGATGCCGGACTTCTGGTACACCACGGACCGTAATCAGGTGCGCCGCTCCCTGTCCGCCATCGACGCGGCGGCCAAGGCGGAGGGGAAATAGCGGGTACGAAGGAAGCGGTCACGCATTTTTCGCGTGACCGCCGCTTATGAGTGCGTGACTGCCGCTTAAGGCGTGTCGCCGTATGGCCGTATGGCCGTATAAAAGAAAAGACGCGCGAAAGCATCGGCGCGTAAACGTGTATGCGCATAAAGAAGAGCCCCGGAACCGGCGCAGTTGGTCCCGGGGCCCGGTCTTTCGACGGGTGGTGTCAGACCCGCCGCAGTACGGCCACGACCTTGCCCAGAATGGTGGCCTCGTCGCCGGGAATGGGTTGATAGGCGGCATTGTGCGGGAGCAGCCAGACATGGCCGTCCTCGCGCTTGAAACGCTTGACCGTGGCCTCTCCGTCGAGCATCGCGGCCACGATGTCGCCGTTCTCCGCCACGGGCTGGCGGCGGACCGTCACCCAGTCGCCGTCGCAGATGGCGGCCTCGATCATGGAATCGCCGACCACCTTGAGGACGAACAGCTCCCCGTCGCCCACCAGCTGGCGGGGGAGGGGGAAGACGTCCTCGACGGATTCCTCGGCCAGGATCGGGCCACCTGCGGCGATACGGCCCACCAGCGGGACGTACGAGGCGGCGGGCTTGCCGGTGGTGTCGGTCGGCTGCGTGCTCTGCTGGTCCGAGCCGCGTACCTCATAGGCGCGGGGGCGGTGCGGGTCCCGGCGGAGGAAGCCCTTGCGCTCCAGGGCCATCAGCTGGTGGGCGACGGAGGAGGTGCTGGAGAGCCCCACCGCCTGGCCGATCTCGCGCATGGATGGTGGGTATCCGCGGCGCTGGACGGAGTCCCGGATCACCTCGATCACGCGGCGCTGCCGGTCGGTGAGCCCGGAGCTGTCCGCCCGGATACCGGGGGGCCGTCCAGGGAGTGAGCGGGCCGGCTTCTGCCCCTCGGCGTTCATGGCTGCGTCATTCATCGGGTGTGCCTGGTCGAGTCGGTTCTGGGAGCGGTCCTGGGCGGTGATGGTGGCGCTGTCTGCGGTGGTGGTCACGTCGGCCCCTCTCGAGATGTTCTCTCCCTAGCTGGACAACGGTAGTTGCTTTCGAAAGGTTGCGCCAAACACACGTTCGAGTGAAATATCGCGGATTGGCTGACTTGATCAGTCGGTAGGGTGTACGGGCAAAGATCAATTCGCCCCATTACGGTACTCTTCGATGCGCGGTTCGCCCGCTCGCGCCGGAGGTCCGTTCGGGTCGCCCGGCGCTCGCGCGACGACCCGTCCGCCGCCGTCCGAGAGGTGCCGGCGGTGTTCGGCGGCGTCGCCGTGCCACGTCCCCAGTGTGTCATCCGCGACCCTCCCGGCTTGCCTCCGGGCGTCTCGTGCGGGGCCGTGTCCCGTCGTCGCGGCGCGACACGCTAGGGGAGATCCTGGCAGCCGGGCACCAGATCTAGTGGTTTGATGGCGGCAGCTACCCACAAGTTGTGGTCGATGCCCCTCCCTGGTCATTCCGGGTCCCGGTCATCGCCTATGCTGGGGGCTGCTCGGCGAGACCCCCCACGGGGTCGCCGAAGCCGGAGAACGCGTACAGCTTTTTCGAGGTTCCTCGAGGGTGAAGGAGGGTGGAGAGCGATGCACTGCCCCTTCTGCAGGCACCCCGACAGCCGTGTCGTCGACAGCAGGACCACCGATGACGGCTGTTCGATCCGCAGGCGCCGCCAGTGCCCCGACTGCTCCCGCCGGTTCACCACTGTGGAGACCGCGTCACTCATGGTGGTCAAGCGGAGCGGGGTCACCGAGCCGTTCAGCCGGACCAAGGTGATCTCCGGAGTGCGCAAGGCGTGCCAGGGCCGCCCGGTCACGGAGGACGCTCTGGCGAAGCTCGGTCAGCGGGTCGAGGAGGCGGTGCGGGCCACAGGCAGCGCCGAGCTCACCACCCATGACGTCGGGCTCGCCATACTCGGCCCGCTCAAGGACCTCGACCTCGTGGCATACCTGCGCTTCGCGTCCGTGTACCAGGCCTTCGACTCGCTCGAGGACTTCGAGGCCGCCGTCGCGGAGCTTCGCGACGGCGTCGGCCGTGCCGAGAGCGGCGGTGGCTCCACCGCCGACCCGGCGGCCCCCGCCGGTGGCGCCGAGGTACCGGCGCCCGCCGTCGCCGCCGACTGAGCGACGACATACCAAGACCTACCCGGGGCGCTGAGCGCCACCGGGTGACAGAACACATCGCGCCCCGGAAGAAAATCGGCGCATTAGGGCGTTTTGCCCGTAGAGGGAGGCGGCATGACCGAGACGACGAGCGGCTCTGCGCGAGGTTCCCGCTCCAAGGGAAACAAGGGCGGCAAGGGCTTGCGCATCGAACGCGTCCACACCACCCCCGGAGTGCACCCGTACGACGAGGTGGTCTGGGAGCGTCGTGACGTCGTCATGACCAACTGGCGCGACGGCTCGATCAACTTCGAGCAGCGTGGCGTCGAGTTCCCCGACTTCTGGTCGGTGAACGCGGTCAACATCGTCACCAGCAAGTACTTCCGCGGTGCGACGGGCTCCCCCCAGCGCGAGTCCAGCCTGCGCCGGCTCATCGACCGGGTGGTGTCCACCTACCGTAAGGCGGGCGAGGAGCACGGGTACTTCGCCTCTCCGGCGGACGCCGAGATCTTCGAGCACGAGCTGACCTACGCCCTGCTCCACCAGGTCTTCAGCTTCAACTCCCCGGTCTGGTTCAACGTCGGCACCAAGCAGCCGCAGCAGGTCTCCGCCTGCTTCATCCTCTCCGTCGACGACTCCATGGAGTCGATCCTCGACTGGTACAAGGAAGAGGGGATGATCTTCAAGGGCGGCTCCGGCGCCGGCCTGAACCTCTCCCGCATCCGCTCCTCCAAGGAGCTGCTCTCCTCCGGTGGCAACGCCTCCGGCCCCGTCTCCTTTATGCGCGGTGCCGACGCCTCCGCCGGAACGATCAAGTCCGGCGGTGCCACGCGCCGTGCGGCCAAGATGGTCGTGCTCGACGTCGACCACCCGGACATCGAGGCCTTCATCGAGACCAAGGTGAAGGAGGAGGAGAAGATCCGCGCCCTGCGCGACGCGGGCTTCGACATGGACCTGGGCGGCGACGACATCACGTCCGTCCAGTACCAGAACGCCAACAACTCCGTCCGTGTGAACGACGAGTTCATGAAGGCCGTCGAGACCGGTTCGAAGTTCGGTCTGCGCGGCCGGATGACCGGTGAGGTCATCGAGGAGATCGACGCCAAGGGCCTCTTCCGCAAGATGGCCGAGGCCGCCTGGGCCTGCGCCGACCCGGGCATCCAGTACGACGACACGATCAACCACTGGCACACCTCGCCGGAGACGGGCCGGATCACCGCGTCCAACCCGTGCAGCGAGTACATGCACCTGGACAACTCCTCGTGCAACCTCGCCTCGCTCAACCTCATGAAGTTCCTCCGCGACGACGACAAGGGCAACCAGTCGTTCGACGCCGAGCGCTTCGCCAAGGTCGTCGAGCTGGTGATCACGGCGATGGACATCTCCATCTGCTTCGCCGACTTCCCGACCGAGAAGATCGGCGAGACCACCCGCGCCTTCCGCCAGCTGGGCATCGGCTACGCCAACCTGGGCGCCCTGCTGATGGCCACCGGCCACGCCTACGACAGCGACGGTGGCCGCGCCCTGGCCGGCGCGATCACCTCGCTGATGACGGGTACGTCCTACAAGCGTTCCGCCGAGCTGGCCGCGGTCGTCGGCCCGTACGACGGCTACGCCCGCAACGCCGACGCCCACAAGCGCGTCATGAAGCAGCACTCCGACGCCAACGCCGTCGCCCCGCGCATGGACGACCTGGACACCCCGGTCTGGGCCGCCGCGACCGAGGCCTGGCAGGACGTCCTCCGCCTCGGCGAGAAGAACGGCTTCCGCAACGCCCAGGCATCCGTGCTGGCCCCCACCGGCACCATCGGCCTGATGATGGACTGCGACACCACGGGCGTCGAGCCGGACCTGGCCCTGGTCAAGTTCAAGAAGCTCGTCGGCGGCGGCTCGATGCAGATCGTGAACAACACGGTCCCCAAGGCGCTCAAGCGCCTGGGCTACCAGCCGGAGCAGATCGAGGCGATCGTCGCCCACATCGCCGAGCACGGCAATGTGATCGATGCCCCGGGCCTCAAGACCGAGCACTACGAGGTCTTCGACTGCGCCATGGGCGAGCGCGCGATCTCCGCCATGGGCCATGTGCGCATGATGGCCGCCGCGCAGCCGTTCCTCTCCGGCGCGATCTCCAAGACGGTGAACCTGCCGGAGTCGGCCACCGTCGAGGAGGTCGAGGAGGTCTACTTCGAGGGCTGGAAGATGGGCCTGAAGGCCCTCGCGATCTACCGCGACAACTGCAAGGTCGGCCAGCCGCTCTCCGCCAAGAAGAAGGAGGCGGAGAAGAAGGCCGAGGCCCCCGCCCCCGCAGTCGCGGAGAAGGTCGTCGAGTACCGTCCGGTCCGCAAGCGCCTCCCCAAGGGCCGCCCGGGCATCACCACCTCCTTCACGGTGGGTGGCGCCGAGGGCTACATGACCGCCAACTCCTACCCGGACGACGGCCTCGGCGAGGTCTTCCTGAAGATGTCCAAGCAGGGCTCGACCCTCGCGGGCATGATGGACGCCTTCTCGATCGCCGTCTCGGTCGGCCTCCAGTACGGCGTGCCGCTGGAGACCTACGTCTCGAAGTTCACCAACATGCGCTTCGAGCCGGCCGGTATGACGGACGACCCGGACGTGCGGATGGCGCAGTCGATCGTCGACTACATCTTCCGCCGCCTGGCTCTGGACTTCCTGCCCTTCGAGACGCGCTCCGCGCTGGGCATCCACTCCGCCGAGGAGCGTCAGCGCCACCTGGACACCGGTTCGTACGAGCCGGCGGCCGAGGAGGTCGACGTCGAGGGCCTGGCCCAGTCCGCGCCGCGTCAGATCGAGCCGGCCAAGCCGGAGGTCCAGGCACGGCCCGCCGCGGCCGTCCCGGCGCCGAAGCAGGCCCACAACTCCACCGAGCTGGTGGAGATGCAGCTCGGCCTGAATGCCGACGCGCCGCTGTGCTTCTCCTGCGGCACGAAGATGCGCCGCGCGGGCAGCTGCTACCTCTGCGAGGGCTGCGGCTCGACCAGCGGTTGCAGCTGATCGCCTTGTGACGATGGCCCTGTGACGATGGGGGAACCGGCTCGTGCCGGTTCCCCCATCGGCTTTTCCGTGACTCGTGCGCACGGGTGAATACTGGTGGGGCGATCACGTGAAAGGCGGTCCGGGGATGGGGCATTCCATATGGGGCGGCGGCGAGCTGGAGCTCGACGCCTATCTGGCGCGCATCGGGTTCGAGGGGCCAGTCCGGCCGGATCCGGAGACGCTGCGGGCGGTGCACCGACGTCATGTCGCGGCGTTCACATTCGAGAACCTCGAAGTGATGCTCGGCCGCCCCGTCCTGCTCGATGTGAAGGCGCTCCAGGACAAGATGGTGGCGAAGCGGCGCGGCGGTTACTGCTACGAGCAGAACCTGCTCCTGGCCGCCGCCCTGGAGCGCATGGGCTTCGCGGTCTCCGGGATCGGCGCGCGGGTGCGCATGGGCAGCGGGAGCGTGCGCCCGACGACGCACATGGCGCTCAAGGTCGAGGCCGGTGGCGAGGAGTGGCTGTGCGACGTCGGCTTCGGCGGCGAAGGGCTGCTGGAACCGCTGCCCTTGCGCGACGGGACACCGGTGGAACAAGGGGAATGGACGTTTGAACTCGGGCGTGAGCAGAAGGACATACGCGTCCTGCGCTCGCTCCATCCGGACGGCTGGTTCGACCTGTACGCCTTCGGCCCTGAGGAACGTCACCCGGTCGACTACACAGTGATGAACCACTACATCTCGACGCACCCGCGCTCGCCCTTCGTCTCGCGGCTCGTGGTCCAGCGGTCGGAGCCGGGCCTACGGCGCACGCTCGTGGGTTCGATGCTGGCGAACGCGCGTCCTGATGGATCGGGGGATGAACGTGAAGTCGGTGCCGAGGAGTTGACCACGGTGCTGAAGAACGAGTTCCGGATCGAACTGGACGCCGAGGACGCCGCGACCCTCACCCGCGTGTACCGCGCCGCTACGTGACGCGCGCCACTGCGGTCGCCGTACGATGGGTCGGTGCTGGTCAAGTGGATTCGCTGCACCGTGGTGGACCGCCGGGGGTTCGAGCGGGGGCAGCGGAAATGGGCGGGGCTGCTCGGTGAACCGGGATTCCGGGGGCAGGGGGGTGGCTGGAGCCGGGCGCGTCCCGGTGTGGTGCACCTCTTCGGCTTCTGGGAGAGCCGGTCGTTCTACGACTCCTTCATGGCGCGGTCCCACGACAGGCTGGCGGCGGCGCAGGCCGGCACGTTCAGGAACGTCCAGGTGCGGCTCTTCGAGCACCGCTTCGATGTGAAGGTGGGATTCCGGCCGCAGTTCGGGGACGCGGACGTGATGCGTTTCGCGCACTGCCGGGTCCATGAGGACCGGGTGGAGCACTTCACGCTGATGCAGGAGAAGGTCTGGAACCCGGCGATGGCCGGGTCGCCCGGGATGCTGCGGGGGGTCTTCGGCGAGGCGCCCGGCCCGGAGTTCCTGGTCTTGTCGATGTGGAACTCCGGGGCGGAGCACGGGAAGTACCGCGAGGACCGGGTGGAGCGGCTCGCGCTGCGGGCGCAGACCGAGGCCGACGTCGCGGCGATCACTGGTGACGTCGTGCAGATAGAGCAGGCGTGGACGGTGTGACGGCGCGGCCTGCCTGCCTGCGGTCGGGCGCGCCCGGCCGTGTCAGCCCGCCGTCGTGACGTGGGCGCCCGCGGCGACCGCCGCGAGCGTGGCCTCGGCGGCCTCGTCCGCGACGGCGGCGTCGACGGGCTCGCGGGTGATGAACAGTCTGAGGAACAGCGGGGCGGACACGGCCCGGACGACGGCGCCCGCGTCGGTGCCGGTGGGCGCCTCGCCCCGCTCGACGGCCCGGGCGATCAGCGGCCCGCAGCGCGCGAGGCGCTCGCGGTGGAAACCTCGCAGGGCCTCCGCCGCGCGCTCGGACTGGAACGCGGCGGCGATCAAGGCGGTCGGGGCGGCGGCGGTCCCCGGGTCGGTGAAGGCGTCGACGATTCCGTGGGCGAGTGCCTGGAGATCGCCTCTGAGGGTGCCGGTGTCGGGCGGCGTCCAGGTGTCCTCTCCCGCGAGGTCGAGAGCCTCCGCCACGAGTCCGTCGACGCCGCCCCAGCGGCGGTAGAGCGTGGTCTTGTGCACGCCGGAGCGCTCGGCGACGTAGTCGACGGTCAGACCCGGGTAGCCGTGCTCGACGAGCCCGGCGAGAACGGCGTCGCGCACGGCGGCGCGGGTGCGGGCGGTGCGTCCGCCGGGCCGGACGGTGCCGGGCTCCGAGGACGAGGACTTCGCGGCCAAGTGCAACTCCCATTGCGTTAGTCGGACGGGGTGTGCCATGCTGAGGGTAACGCGACTTGGGTTGCGTTTGATGTTGTGTGGAGTCCCATCGCCTGGGGGAGCGTGAGGCATGGTCCGGTTGTTGGCTCTAGGGTGGCGGCATGTCACGCCCCCGACGCATCGTCCTCCTCCGGCACGGAGAGTCGGAGGGCAACGTCGACGACACGGTCTACGAGCGGGAGCCCGACCACGCCCTCAGCCTGACGGCGAAGGGCCGCAAACAGGCCGAGCGGGCCGGGGAGCCGCTCCGGGAGCTCTTCGGCGACGAGCGGATCTCCGCGTACGTCTCGCCCTACCGCCGCGCACACCAGACCTTCCACGCCCTGAAGCTCGACCCCGCCCGCGTCCGCGTGCGCGAGGAGCCGCGCCTGCGCGAGCAGGACTGGGGGAACTGGCAGGAGCGGGAGGATGTACGCCGTCAGAAGGCCTACCGCGACGCCTACGGGCACTTCTTCTACCGCTTCGCCCAGGGCGAGTCCGGGGCCGACGTCTACGACCGGGTCGGTGCCTTCCTGGAGAGCCTGTGGCGCAGCTTCGAGGACCCCGGCCACCCGCCCAACGTCCTGCTCGTCACCCATGGCCTGACCATGCGGCTGTTCTGCATGAGATGGCTGCACTGGACCGTCGCCGAGTTCGAGTGCCTGTCCAACCCCGGCAACGCCGAGACCCGCATACTGCTGCTCGGCTCCGACGGCCGCTATCACCTGGACCGGCCGTTCGAGCGCTGGTGTACCCCCGAGTCGTACGGCTTCACCGACTAGAGTTCGTAACGATGACAGCTGACCGATTCCACCGGGCCCTGGGGAGTCTCCAGGGGCTGGCCGTGGGTGATGCCCTCGGCTCCCAGTTCTTCGTCCCCGCCCACTATCCGTCCCTCAAGCGCCGCGAGCTCCCGCCCGGGCCCTGGAGCTGGACCGACGACACCGAGATGGCCTGCTCCGTGCTGGCGGTCCTGGCCGAGCACGGCCGTATCGACCAGGACGCCCTCGCGCGCTCCTTCGCCGGTCACCACGACTTCGACCGCGGCTACGGTCCCGCGGTCAACAGGATGCTGCGCCTGGTCAGGGAGGGCGGCGACTGGCGCGAGCTGGCCGCCGCGCTGTTCAAGGGGCAGGGATCCTGGGGCAACGGCGCCGCCATGCGCATCGCGCCGCTGGGCGCCTGGTACGCCGACGACCCCGAGCAGGCCACGCACCAGGCCGAGATCTCGGCGTACACCACCCACCAGCACCGCGAGGCCGTGGCCGGCGCCATGGCCGTGGCCGCCGCGGCGGCCATCGCCGCGGGCCCGGCCGGCGCCCCCGGCCCGGAGGCCCTGCTGGACGGTGTGATCGCGCTCGTGCCGCGCAGCGCGGTCCAGCAGGGGCTGCGCCGCGCCCGCGACATGCTCGACTACGCCGACACGAACACCGTCGCCGCCGTCCTGGGCTGTGGCCGGCGGACCAGCGCCCACGACACCGTGCCCTTCGCCCTGTGGGCCGCGGCCCGCCATCTCGACTCGTTCGAGGAGGCGTTCTGGACGACCGCCCGGGCCGGCGGCGACGTGGACACCACGTCCGCGATCGCCGGAGGAGTGGTCGCCGCGGCGGAACGAGGTGCTCCGCCGGCAGCCTGGCTGGAGTCCACGGAGGCCCTCCCCGGCTGGCTTCCGGCCGCTTCGCGCTGAGCGGACGGAAGGAGCGGGGGCGGGGCGGGACAGGCAGGCCTCAAAGGCGTAACCTTGCAGGCGTCATGCCCTACCAACCGCCTACCCACAGCGTCGAGCGCTCCCTCCGAGCGACGACCGGAGCAAAGATCGTCGCCGGTGTGGACGAGGTCGGCCGGGGCGCCTGGGCCGGCCCCGTCACCGTGTGCGCGGCCGTCACCGGCCTCCGCCGTCCGCCCGAGGGGCTCACGGACTCCAAGCTGCTGACGCTCAAGCGGCGCACCGCGCTCGCCCAGGAGCTGGAGACCTGGGTCACCGCGTACGCGCTCGGCCACTCCTCCCCACAGGAGATCGACGAGCTGGGCATGACGGCGGCCCTCCGGCTGGCGGCCACCCGGGCACTGGACGCGCTGCCCGTACGGCCCGACGCGGTGATCCTCGACGGCAAGCACGACTACCTCGGGGCGCCCTGGAAGGTCCGTACGGTCATCAAGGGCGACCAGTCCTGTGTGGTCGTGTCCGCCGCCTCCGTGATCGCCAAGGTGCGGCGGGACGCCATGATGGCCGAACTGGGCGAGGAGCACGCCGACTTCTGCTTCCGCGACAACGCGGGCTACCCGTCGCCCGTGCACCGCGCCGCCCTGGAGGAGTTGGGCCCCACCCCGCACCACCGGCTGTCGTGGGCCTATCTGGACGCGCTGCCCCGCTGGCAGCACCTCAAGCGAGTTCGTATCAGCCCCGACGACATGGCCTTGGAGGCCGGTGGTCAGCTCGGCTTCGATTTCTGATCCGGACGGGCGCACAGCGCCACCCGCCGATGCGACTCGCACCGGCGTTTGATAAACATCAACTCATGCCTCTCATCCCCGAGGAGCCTCAGATTCACGAGAGTGTCCCGGGTCCCCGCGCGGTACCGGCCCCCGGCCGGACCGCGGCGACCCCCCGCCCTGTCCCTGGTCCCCGACCGGCCCCCATACGGCCCGGCGGCACCGGACCGCACCGCACCCCCGTCCCGGCCCAGCGCGCCCCGCGCGAAGCGGCCGCGGGAGCGTCGGCGGCCACCCCGCAGATCCAGCTGATCCCGGCAGTCGCCGAGGGCGCCCTGGACGCCGCGGACGAGGCCGTCGACGTTCTGCTCGACAGCGGCCGGGCCCCCGGCGAGGTGCTGGTCCTCACCACCGGTGACCCGCACCCCTGGTCCGCGCACGAGCTGTCCTTCGGCGAGGCGTCCTACTGGGCGCAGCACGACGCCGGGGACGACGTCTTCTACGCCAACGCCGACGCCCAGCGGGTCACGCCCCGCCCGGTCGTCGTCGTGGCCGTCAACGGTGGGTCGGACGCCGCGGTGGCCGACGCGCTGCCCGCGGCCATGGCCCGCGCCGGCGCGCTGCTGATCGTCTGCGGTGACCCGCAGCGGGTCAACAGCCTTCTCTCCGCCGACGCCTGACGGACGCGTACAGCGGCCGACCGCCCGTAAGAGGGCCGTCGGCCGCCGAGGCGTATCGCCTCACCGGGCCACCGTACGGCGGTGCGCCTCGGGCGCTCCGCCGCCGGAGCTGAGCGGCGCTACCGGATAGACGGCGGAGCAGGGCCGACGGCCGCTGCGCCCTTCGCCGAGGATCTGCCACCCGGTGCCGGTGAGCGTGATGTACGCGCCGCAGCGCAGGCCGTGCAGCGCGCAGGCGTCGCGCAGGGCCCACATCCACGCGCCGTCCTCCTCCGTCCAATGGGACACGCCCTCACGGCAGTAGAGCAGCACGGCCGTGCGGACGGGGGCGCGTCTGCGCAGATCATGAGGGATCACCCGGCGCAGTTGGGTGAGGAGCGCGTTGCGCAGCTCCCAGCCGTCGGCCGGGCCCGCGCGCCCGGCGTGCCGGACGAAGGAGGCGCTGGCCACGAGCCGTTCGTCCGGCTGGAAGACGGCGACGACCGCCGTGGACGGCGTCGGCGAGTGCCGGGCGTGGAGCCCGCTGACCACCTCGCGCGGATTGCGCAGCAGGGGGACTCCCGAGGCGATCCAGTCCGAGGGTTCGAGCAGCCTGCCCGGGCGGGGAACGGAGTCGGCGGACGAGGGTGGAGCGAAGCCGAAGGCCATGATTCTCCCTTCGTCTGCACGCCCACGATCCGGGGCGGGAGCTCAGGCAGGGCGTACACCGCGGCCTACGGCGCGACAGCGGTCCCGGCGGCCTGTGCGACGGGCGGGGGCGGGGGACTCGTCCAATTCTCGCGGCGCCACCCGCTGTGCGGCAACGATCAATTGCCGCCAGTGACCGGTATCCGCTGTTCCGGGGCCCGGAGTTCCGGGCCGCCCGGTCGTCTCGTGCGTCACCCCTGAACGGCAAGGACCAGAGGGAACACCTCCTTCGCCCCGGAGCGCCGCAGCAGCCGCGCCGCGACGGCGAGGGTCCAGCCGGTGTCGGTCATGTCGTCGACGAGAAGGACCGGACCGCCGGCCGACGCCAGGGCCTCCGCGAGGGCTGACGGCACGGTCAGCGCCCCGTCCAGCGCTCGCAGTCGCTGGGCACTGTTGGTGCGCGGCACTCGGGTGTCCGTGTCCACGTCCTCGTACTCGATCGAGCCGAGGAGGGGCATCCGGCCAATGGCGGCGATGCGCTCGCCGAGCGAACGGATCAACAGCGGCCGGGTCCGGGAGGCGACGGTGACGACGCCCACCGGGCGGGCCGGGGCGTCCGGGGCGCCGGACGCCCAACCGCCCGCTCCCCGGGCCCAGTCGGCCAGTACGGTCACCACCGCGTCCGCCACGTCGTCCGGAACGGGGGCGTCCGGGGCCTGCGGCGCGAGGAGGGGACGCAGCCGGTTGCCCCAGCCGATGTCGGAGAGCCGCCCGAGCGCCCGGCCGGGCGAGGCCTGCTCGCCCACGGGGATCCGTCCCTTGAGGTCCACACCGACCGCGGCCATCCCCGTCGGCCACATCCGGCGCGGCTCCACCTCCACCCCCGGTCGACCCAGCTCGCCCCGGGAGGCGTCCAGGGCCGCGCCGGAGACGCCGGCGGAGAACCGGGACCCGGCACAGTTGTCGCACCGCCCGCAGGGCCCGGCTGCCTCGTCGTCCAACTGCCGCCGAAGGAACTCCATCCGGCACCCGGTCGCCGCCGCGTACTCCCGCATCGCGCGCTGCTCCGCCTCGCGCTGCCGCGCGACCCAGGCGTACCGCTCGCCGTCGTACGCCCAGGGCGCGCCGGTCGCGGTCCAGCCGCCGCGCACCCGGTGCACGGCGCCGTCCACGTCGAGGACCTTCAGCATGGTCTCCAGACGGGAGCGCCGGAGGTCCACCAGCGGTTCGAGGGCGGGCAGCGAGAGCGGCCGGTCCGCGGCGGCCAGCACGTCCAGCGTGCGACGCACCTGCTCCTCCGGCGGGAAGGCCAGCGACGCGAAGTACTTCCAGATCGCCTCGTCCTCGCGCCCGGGCAGCAGCAGCACCTCGGCGTGCTCGACGCCGCGCCCGGCCCGGCCCACCTGCTGGTAGTAGGCGATGGGGGAGGAGGGGGAGCCGAGGTGGACCACGAAGCCGAGGTCGGGCTTGTCGAAGCCCATGCCCAGCGCGGAGGTGGCCACCAGCGCCTTGACGCGGTTCGCCAGCAGGTCCTCCTCGGCCTGCTGACGGTCGGCGTTCTCGGTCTTGCCCGTGTACGAGGTGACGGTGTGCCCGCGTCGGCGCAGGAACGTCGCGACCTCCTCGGCGGCGGCGACCGTGAGCGTGTAGACGATGCCCGAACCGGGGAGGTCGTCGAGGTGATCGGCGAGCCAGGCCAGGCGGTGGGCGGCGTCCGGGAGCTCCAGGACGCCGAGGCTCAGGCTCTCCCGGTCCAGCGGACCGCGCAGCACCAGCGCCTCCGCCCCTTCTCCCGTCCCCAGCTGCTCGGCGACGTCGGCGGTGACGCGGGCGTTCGCCGTGGCGGTCGTCGCGAGCACCGGCACCCCGGGCGGCAGGTCGGCGAGCATGGTCCGCAGCCGACGGTAGTCGGGCCGGAAGTCATGGCCCCAGTCGGAGATGCAGTGCGCCTCGTCGACGACGAGCAGACCGGTGGCGGCGGCGAGCTTGGGCAGCACGTTGTCACGGAAGTCGGGGTTGTTGAGCCGCTCGGGGCTCACCAGCAGCACGTCCACCTCGCCCGCCGCGACCTCGGCCTGGACGGTCTCCCACTCCTCGGTGTTGGAGGAGTTGATCGTGCGCGCCTGGATGCCCGCCCGCGCGGCCGCCTCGACCTGGTTGCGCATCAGGGCGAGCAGCGGGGAGACGATCACGGTCGGGCCGCTGCCCCGCGCCCGCAGCAGGGCGGTCGCGACGAAGTACACCGCGGACTTGCCCCACCCGGTGCGCTGGACGACCAGCGCGCGGCGGCGGTCGGCGACGAGGGCCTCGATCGCGCGCCACTGGTCCTCGCGCAGTCTCGCCGTGCCCGTGGCGTCTCCGACGAGACGGGCGAGGACGGTGTCCGCCGAGGTGCGGAGGGCTTCGTTGGTCATGCCCCCATGCAACACGAGGACACTGACAACGCGCGAACCCGGTGGCCGGACCTGTGGAAAACTCGCGCGGGCGGTTCTCCACAGAAGTAGTACGACAATACTTCTGGAGTTATCCACAGGGCTGGCGGGCTCGGACGGCCCCGCGGGACTCTCGGGCCATGACCCACCACAACGAGCCCTCCCGCCCCTCCACCGACTCCTCCGCCGCCCGGGACACCCCGCCGGACGCGCAGATCACGCTGCGCAGCCCGGCCGAACTCGCCGACGCCCTCCCCTATTTGCTGGGCTTCCACCC
Source organism: Streptomyces sp. NPDC037389 (assembly GCF_040636475.1). NCBI lineage: Bacteria > Bacillati > Actinomycetota > Actinomycetes > Kitasatosporales > Streptomycetaceae > Streptomyces > Streptomyces sp. NPDC037389. The sequence continues at coordinate 596,479 of NZ_JBEZUS010000002.1, read as the reverse complement.
GAACGACAGCGTGGTGATGCTGGCCCTCCACGGCGAGCGCGGCCGCTTCGGCGGGCGGCTCAGGCTCGGCATCCCGGGCCCGGAGGAGTGGCCCGACGTCAGCCAGCAGCTCGCGGAGACCCTGATCTCGGGCTGCGACAAGCGGGGCGCCCGGCCAGACGGCATCGTCCTGTTCCTGTGCCAGGACCCCGCCGGCGGAGAGACCGGCCACCAGGTGATGGAGCGGCTCCGCCCGCTGGCCCAGAGCCTCCGCCTGGCCTGCGGAGAGCTGGATGTGCCCGTCTACGAGGCGCTGTGCCTCTCCGACGGCCGCTACTGGTCCTACTGCTGCCCCGACGAACGCTGCTGCCCGACGGACGGCGCGCCACTGACCCCTCCCGGCACCTCGGTCATGGCCGCGGCCGCCGCCTACGCGGGGATCCAGGTGCGCGGAACGCTGCGCGAGATGGAGGCCCGGTACGCCCCGCTCACCGGAGGGCGGGCGCTGGAGCAGCAGTCCGCGCTGGACGCGGCCGCCGCCGATCTCGTCCCACGCATCCTGACCGGCACCGCCGGCTGGACCGTACGGCAGGAGACGCTGGACCTGGTGAGCCTGGTCGTGGGCCGGTTCCACACCGCCCGGCCCGTCGTCGGCCGGGCGGAAGCCGACGCCCGTGACGACGACCTCTTGGCCGCCGACGAGGCGGCGGCCGTCATCCTCGGTCTTCAGGACCGCACCACACGCGACCACGCCGCGGAATGGATGGAGGGGCCCCGGGCCCCGGCGGTGCTGCGTTTGTGGCGGGCTCTCGCCCGGCGGTGCGTTCCTCCCTATACGGAGCACGCGGCCGCTCCTCTCGCCCTGGCGGGCTGGGTCGCCTGGTCGATCGGCGACCACCCGGAGGCCCGGGTCGCGCTGAGCCGGGCCCTGAGCGCCGACCCGGAATACCTCTTCGCCCAGCTTCTCCACCGCGCGTGCAACGACGGCATGGACCCCGAACACCTCCGCCGCTGTCTGCGCCGCGAACGCGCCGACCGCGCGGTGCACGCGGCGGCCCACGTCGAAGCGACCCGCGCGGCGGCAGCGGACGCCAAGAGCCGGCAGTCCGGGGCGACGTCAGGGCCCGGGGCGGTGTCCAAGGCGGACCTGTTGGCCATGACGAGCCCGGTGCCGGGGACGGAGAAGGCGGGGGCGAGGGACATTGCGGCGTCGGCGACGACGGGCAGGGAGGCCGCGGAGATTACAGGGGCGGCAGGAACGACAGAAGTGATGGAGGCGACGAGGGCGAGGGAGGCAGCGGACCGCGCGGAAGAACGGCGACGCCGTGACCGGTCTGCGACCGTCGGCGCGGGGACGGCCGACGTGGGCCCGGCTGGCATGGGCCCGGCTGGCGTGGGCCCGGCCGGCGTGGGATCTGCCGGCCCTGGCGGCACGAGCGGGCCAACCGGATCGGGCGGTAGCGGTACGAGTGGGCCGGGCTCTCCGGCCGGGCCCGTGGGACCCGCGGGAGCCGGTGGGCCGGCGGGACGGGCGCGTACGCGGCGACGCGGCGGGCCGCGGGGCGCGCGGAGCCGGTCATGACCCCGGTTGCGGAGGGCCACCGTGACCTCGGCGGGCCCGGCGCCGTTCACCTGAGTGGCCGTAATCGTCGTAGACGATCGTCGTCGGCCATCCGGCGGCCCGGTCAGGACCGCCGGGACCCGGACCGCGAGCACCCAGGGAGCGCAGACACCGTGCAAGGCATCGCCCCCAAGGGTCCTTCGACCCATACGCCCCACCTGGTGCAGCGTCCGCCCGAGCAGCGGCGCGGCGGCAGTGCGCGCGCCCAGGGGCCGCAGCCCGTGCACGAGTCGCTGATCTGCGTCGCCCTTCCTGCGCTCGCGATCTCCCGCGCGCACGGGCAGCTCACCGGGCACGGCCTCGACGGGTTCTACCGGAGCGGCCGCAGGCTCCTGGGCACGTGCCGGGTACGGGTCGCGGGGGTCGAGCCATTGCCCGTGCAGGGGCGGATGGTCAGCGCGGACCGCGCCCGCTTCGTCGGCACGGTGCGCACCCCCGCCGACGCCGGGCCGGACCCGGCCGTCACCGTCGAGCGGCTGCGCGACGCCGAAGGCGTGGAGCGGATCGTCGTCCGCAGTTCGGCGGCACAGGAGCTGACGCTGCCCGTGGAAGTGGCCCTGGGGACCGACCTCGCCGAGCTGGCCGCGATCGCCGCCGGGGCCGCCGGACCCGAGCTCCCCGCCGACGTGCACGCCTCCGGGCTGCGCTGGTCGGCACCCGGGACACACGCGGTGGTCACCGCCGACCCGGCCCCGGACGATGTCCTCGCCTCAGCCGGACTGCTGTGCTGGGAGATGCGGCTGCCGCCCGGGGGCAGCCGGAGCATCGAGCTCCGGGTCCGCCCCGAGCTGCCCAGCAGACCGCACGCACCCGAGTCGGCGGTGCTCGGCCGTGGCGGGGCGGCGCCGCCCTGGGGAGAGGCGGAGGCCGCCGGGGACGATCCACGGGTCGCGGCACTGCTGGCGACGGCCCTCGGCGACCTCCGCGCACTCCTCGTGCGTGACCCCGTCCACCCAGGTGATGCCCACCTTGCCGCCGGCATTCCCTGGCGGTGCGGCCAGCTCGCCCCCGCCGAGGCCCTGTGGGCGGCCCGGATGACCCTGCCCCTGGGCGTCCGGCTGGCCGCCGGCACGTTGCGCACCCTGGCGCGTACACAGATCGTCGGCCCGGGGCCGGACTCAGGCAGGATCCCCGGGGCGCTACGGCACTCGGGCGCCCACCTGCCTCCCGGTTGCACCGGTGTCGAGGCGACCCTGCTGTTCCCCGTCGTCCTCGCCGAGGCCCGGCGCTGGGGGCTCCCCGAGCAGGAGGCCGAGGCCCTGCTGCCCGCGGCCGAGCGGTGCCTGGAGTGGCTGCGGGCCGCCACCGGGGACCGGGTGTACCTCGCGGACCCGGCACCGGGCGGCCCGTACCGCTGCGAGGTCCAGGCGCACGCCCACCGGGCCGCGTCCCTCGGGGCGGATCTACTGGAGGTCTACGGCCGGCCCGGCGCGGAGGGCCTGCGCGAGTGGGCGGCGGCGCTGCGCCGCCGCTTCCGGGAGGACTTCTGGTCCGACGACCGCGGTGGCGGGCGGCCCGTGGCCGCGCGCACGGCCGACGGTCGGCTGATACCTCACCTGGGGTGCGCGGCGGCCCACCTGCTGGACACGGGGCTGCTCGGTTCGGGGGAGTACGGCCCGGGGCTGCTCGACCGGGTGCAGACCGAGCAGCTCGCGCGGCTGCTCGGTGGTCCCGCCCTCGACTCGGGCTGGGGGCTGCGCAGCCTGGGGGCGAAGGAGCCCGGGCACAACCCCTTCGGGCACCGTGGGGGAGCCGTGCGGGTCCATGAGACGGCGGTCGCCGTGGCCGGGCTGATGACGGCCGGGTACGAGAAGGAGGCCGCCGGGCTGCTCCGGGGGGTCCTGGACGCCTCGGAGTCCTTCGACCACCGCTTGCCGGAGATGTACGCGGGGGACCAGCGGACCACGGGCGGTGTGCCGCTGCCGCATCCGGCGGCCTGTCGCCCCGCCGCCGTCGCCGCCGCGGGCGCGGTCCAGCTGCTGACGGCGGCGGCCGGGGTGCGCCCCGACGTCCCGGCGGGCGGTGTGACGGTCCGGCCGCCGCGCTCGGTGCCGCTCGGCGAGCTGCGGTTCACCGGGTTGCGCGTCGCCGAGCGGCCGTTCTCCGTACGGATCAGCAGACTCGGGCTCGGCATGGTCGAGGAAGCCGCGGCCGGCCTGCAACTGGGGGTGTGAGCGGATGGGTGCCGGGTTCATGGCCGAGCCGCTCATGGGGAGAGCGCAAGAGCCTGTTTATCGTCAGGCAGACGACTATGATCACGGCATGCCCTACGACCCGTCGGCCTTCCCGCCCTTCGCAGTCACCGTCGACCTGGTCGTGCTCACCGTGCGGCGCCACGCGCTGTGCGCGCTGGCCGTCCGCCGCGGCGAGCCCCCTTTCCAGGGCCGGTGGGCCCTGCCGGGCGGATTCGTGCGGGCCGACGAGGACCTGGCGACGGCGGCCGCCCGGGAGCTGGCCGAGGAGACCGGGCTACAGGCCCACGACCCGGTGGCGCCCGCGAACGCCAATGCCGCGCACCTCGAACAGCTCGCCACGTACGGCGACCCCAAGCGCGACCCGCGGATGAGGGTGGTGAGCGTGGCCCACCTCGCGCTCGCGCCCGATCTGCCGGCCCCGCGCCCCGGCGGCGACGCGCGCAGCGTGCGCTGGGCGCCCGTCGAGGACCTGCTGGACGAGGTCGGGTACGGGCGCGAGGGCGAGCAGGCCGCGCCGCTGGCTTTCGACCACGCCCGCATCCTCGCGGACGGCGTCGAGCGCGCCCGGTCCAAGATCGAGTACTCCTCGCTGGCCACCGCCTTCTGCCCCCAGGAGTTCACGGTCGGCGAGCTCCGCCGGGTCTACGAAGCGGTGTGGGGCGTCGCCCTGGACCCGCGGAACTTCCACCGCAAGGTCACCGGCACCCCGGGATTCCTGGTGCCCACGGGCGGGACGACGACGCGCCAGGGCGGGCGCCCGGCGCAGCTCTTCCGGGCGGGCGGGGCCACGCTGCTCAATCCGCCCATGCTGCGGCCCGAGGCGTAGCTCCGAACCCCTGGGGCGCGAAAGCCGGATGAGGGACTTCGGCGAGGCCGCCGGAGGGAACACGCGGCGGCGCGGGCATCTACATTGCGTAGCAAATAGGACATATCGGGTTACGGTGCTGCGGTATGGTCCCGCCGTCCCGCGAGTGAAGCCATGATCCAGGCCATCGGGCTGACCAGCCTCTCCCGCCGCCACCAGCCCCCCGCCGTCGACGACCTCACCTTCGAGGCCCGCCCCGGGCGCGTCACCGTGCTGCTCGGCGAGCCCGGCGCCGGCAAGACCGCCGCCCTGCGCCTGATGCTGCGACTCGACGCGGGGCGTGGCGTCGCGCTCTTCCGCGGCCGCACCCTGGACCGGATCCCCCACCCCGCCCGCGAGATCGGGGTCCTCCTCGGGGACGTTCCCGGACACCCCGGCCGCACCGCCCGAGGCCATCTGCGCATGCTCAGTGCCGCGGCCGGGGTGCCGGCCGAGCGCGCCGACGACGTCCTTGAGGTCGTCGGCCTCAGCGGCCTCGCCGACCAGCGCCTCGGCGACTTCTCACTCGGAATGGACCGCCGCCTCGGCCTCGCCTCCGCGCTCCTCGGCGACCCCCACACCCTCGTCCTCGACGAACCGGCCGGAGGGCTCTCCCCCCGCGAGACCGCATGGCTCCACGGGCTCCTGCGCGGCTACGCGGCCCAGGGTGGAGCGGTCCTGGTCACCTCGCGCGACCCCGCCGAGGCCGCCCGGATCGCCGACCAGGTCGTCACCATCGACGAAGGACGCCTCGTCGCCGACCAAGAGGGGACCGCATTCTCCGGCACCCGGCTGCGCCCCCACGTCGTCGTCCAGTCGCCCCTGGCGAACCGCCTCGCCCATGTCCTGGCCGAGGAGGCGGACTCGGCGGACGAGCGGACGAGCGGCCCTCCCGTCGAGGTCGTGCGCGAAGGGGGCAGCCGGCTCCTCGTCTACGGCAGCAGCTGCGCCGTCATCGGCGAGACCGCCTACCGCCACGGCATCCTCGTGCACCGCCTCGCGGAGGAGACCATGGACACCGGCCCCGTCGCACCGCTGCGGCGCGCCGACGGCCGCGGCGCCGACGGCACGGCCGGCGAGGACGGCGCGACGGACGGACCCGCCGTGCCGGAGGCCGCGGCCCGTTCCGGTCTGCGGCACCGGCTCCCGGCCCCGAGCCCGGCGTGGCCCCTGCGATACGAACTGCGCCGCGCCACCGGCGTACGCACCGGCTGGGGCGTGGCGGGCGGGGCGCTCGTCCTCTCCGTGCTCGCCTCCATCCTGCTCGCGCGCGCCGGAGCCGCCCCGACGCCGCGGCTGCTCGCCGGCTGGCCGCTCTGGCTGCCCCTGCCGCCTGCCGCCTTCGCGGCCGGCCTCCTGGGCTCGCTCTCCTTCGGCCAGGAGTTCCGCTACCCCGCGCTCGCCCCGGACCAGGGCACCGTGCCACGCAGGCTGGGACTGCTCGGCGCCAAGCTCGCGGTCTCGGCGGGGATCGCCCTGCTCCTCGCGCTGACCGCGCTCGGTCTCGACGCCGCCGCCCTGCGGACCCTCTTCGGCCCGGCCGTCCCCGTCCTCCCCGGCGGCTGGGCTGTCGCGCTCGTGGGCTGGACCTGCCTCGTCCTGGGGTGCGCCTGGGCGGGACTGCTCGCGGCCGGGCTGTTCCGGTCCACCGCGCTCGGGCTGGTGGCGGTCCTCGCCGTGCCCACGCTGGTGGTGCCCGTACTCGGCGGCGCGCTCTCCCGGCCCGAGGCCCGGTCGCTGATCGGCCTGCCGGAGCGGCTGCGCTCGGCGGCCCTGGTGCGCTGGCCGTCCGGCGTCGACCAGGGCATCGAGGCGGCGCTGCGCCTGATGTCCCAGCCGATCGGATGGGCGCTCGCGCTGTCGCTGGCGGGACTGCTCGGCGCGTATGTGCTGACCGTGATCCGCGGGCGGCCCAGGTGAACGCTGTGCTAATGCGCCTCGCCGGTCCCCAGCGAACGCAGAGTGACAATCAGCCCGGAGGGGCTGCGGAGAACCCGGCGGAGCTGTCACTCTCCGCAGTTGGCCAGCCCAGGAGGGTGCCCGATTCTGGCTATTTGAGCGTCAATTGCGAGGTAATGGGCGATCACCCTTTCGTGTGCTTTTCACCAAAGACCTCAAGGGCCTTCGAGGTGTCGCCGACAAAGGAAGCGTGAGTACCCTTGCGCACACCATGATGACCGCGGCTCGCCCCGCCGACTCCGGCCTCGCAGGCCCGGGCGAGCTTGACCGCTACTCCTACGCGGACGCCCCCGGGGCCGACCGCGGAGCCCCGCCAGCCTGGGACGGCGACGGGGAGCTGAGCCGCGCGGGCCGCCGCGCCGCAGGCAGCCGTGGCCGAGGACTGCACGGCCAGCTCGTGCAGCAGCTGGGCCAGATGATCGTCTCCGGCGACCTGGGCGCCGACCGCCCGCTGGTCCCGGAGGAGATCGGGCAGCGCTTCGAGGTCTCCCGCACCGTCGTCCGCGAATCCCTGCGCGTCCTCGAGGCCAAGGGCCTGGTCAGCGCCCGCCCCAACGTGGGCACCCGGGTCCGGCCCGTCAGCGACTGGAACCTCCTCGACCCCGACATCATCGAATGGCGCGCCTTCGGGCCGCAGCGTGACGACCAGCGCCGTGAGCTGTGCGAGCTGCGCTGGACGATCGAGCCGCTGGCCGCCCGGCTCGCCGCCGGTCACGGCCGCGAGGACATCCAGCAGCGCCTCGCCGACATGGCCGAGATCATGGGCCACGCCCTCGCCCAGGGTGACTCCCTCACCTTCGGCCGCGCCGACGCCGAGTTCCACTCCCTGCTCCTCCAGGTCGCGGGCAACCGCATGCTGGAGCACCTCTCGGGGATCGTCTCCGCCGCCCTCCACGTCTCCGGTGCCTCCACCGGCGGCTGCGACCGTCCCACCGAGGCGGGCGTCGGGCAGCACCTGCGGATCGTCGACGCCGTCGCCGCCGGGGACGCCGCGGGGGCCGAGGCGGCCATGCGCCAGCTGCTCGTCACCCACCCCGAGGTCGAGCGAGTGGTGCCCGCCCCGCGCGAGCACTGAGCGCGGGACGGACCCCGCGGACGGGGCGGCGCGTGCGGGGCCGCTCGGCCGGCGCGTGCGTACGGGATCGTACGGACGCACCGGGCGAGCCGTTCCGCACGGCCGTCGACGGCGGCAGAGTTCGCGATCTGTCCACTTCAGGGGCCTTTCACCCTGTTTTGGGGTGTGACTCGGGCCACGAGGATTGGGCGTAACGCTCCTTGTGACAGCGCGATGACTAAAGAGGTGGTGACTGCGGAGGGAATACGCGCCTCGATGGAGGTGCTGACTTCTCCGCACTACCGCCCACGCGCCGTCGGTTCATCCTTGCCGACGGTCGTCGGCCCGGTCCAGAGCGGACGGGGCCGGAAGCCGTTTCCATCGTTCCGAGAGGTTGTTCGTGTCGGCCAGCACATCCCGTACGCTCCCGCCGGAGATCGCCGAATCCGAGTCTCTGATGGCGCTCATCGAGCAGGGAAAGGCCGAGGGGCAGATCGCCGGCGACGACGTGCGTCGGGCCTTCGAGGCTGACCAGATTCCGCCAACCCAGTGGAAGAACGTTCTGCGCAGCCTCAACCAGGTCCTCGATGAGGAGGGTGTGACGCTGATGGTCAGTGCCGCAGAGGCGCCCAAGCGCACCCGCAAGAGCGTCGCAGCGAAGAGCCCGGCGAAGCGCACCGCCACCAAGGCCGTCTCCTCCAAGACGGTCACGGCGCGGCAGTCCTCCGTCTCGACGTCGTCCGCCCAGGGCGCGTACGGCGACGATACGGACGAGGCCGTGGCGCCCGCCAAGAAGACCGCCGCCAAGAAGGCGACGGCCAAGAAGACGGTGGCCAAGAAGACCGCCGCCAAGAAGACGACGGCCAAGAAGACGGCCGCCAAGAAGGACTCCGACGAGCTCCTCGACGAGGATCTCCTCGAGGAGACCCCCACCCCGGGCAAGGGCGAAGAAGAGGAAGAGAGCGGCGAGAACAAGGGCTTCGTCCTGTCCGACGAGGACGAGGATGACGCCCCGGCGCAGCAGGTCGCGGTGGCCGGTGCCACCGCCGACCCGGTGAAGGACTACCTGAAGCAGATCGGCAAGGTCCCCCTGCTCAACGCCGAGCAGGAGGTCGAGCTCGCCAAGCGCATCGAGGCCGGTCTCTTCGCCGAGGACAAGCTGGCGAACGCCGACAAGCTGGCCCCGAAGCTCAAGCGCGAGCTGGAGATCATCGCCGAGGACGGCCGGCGTGCCAAGAACCACCTCCTGGAGGCCAACCTCCGTCTGGTGGTCTCCCTGGCCAAGCGCTACACCGGCCGCGGCATGCTCTTCCTGGACCTGATCCAGGAGGGCAACCTCGGTCTGATCCGCGCGGTGGAGAAGTTCGACTACACCAAGGGCTACAAGTTCTCCACGTACGCGACCTGGTGGATCCGCCAGGCCATCACGCGCGCGATGGCCGACCAGGCCCGCACCATCCGTATCCCGGTGCACATGGTCGAGGTCATCAACAAGCTCGCGCGTGTCCAGCGCCAGATGCTCCAGGACCTGGGCCGTGAGCCCACCCCGGAGGAGCTGGCCAAGGAACTCGACATGACCCCCGAGAAGGTCATCGAGGTCCAGAAGTACGGCCGTGAGCCGATCTCCCTCCACACCCCTCTGGGTGAGGACGGCGACAGTGAGTTCGGTGACCTCATCGAGGACTCCGAGGCGGTCGTGCCGGCCGACGCGGTCAGCTTCACCCTCCTCCAGGAGCAGCTGCACTCCGTCCTGGACACCCTCAGCGAGCGCGAGGCCGGCGTGGTCTCGATGCGCTTCGGTCTCACCGACGGCCAGCCGAAGACGCTCGACGAGATCGGCAAGGTCTACGGGGTGACGCGTGAGCGCATCCGTCAGATCGAGTCCAAGACGATGTCGAAGCTGCGTCATCCGTCGCGTTCGCAGGTGCTGCGCGACTACCTCGACTAGTCCTGACAGAGCGATAGATCGATCGCCGTGGGGCCCGGTTCCTCTTCCGAGGGGCCGGGCCCCGCTGTTCTCCGGGATGCGGTGACCGGCGTGCGGGGTGACGCTGGGTAGGCAAAGGATTTCGCTCCGTCAGGAGGCTGTGTATGCGCGCCCTGAGGTACCCGCTGATCGGAACGGCCGTGCTGCTGCTGGTGGCCCCCGTCCCGGTGCGGGCGGGAAGCCGCGGGATCGTCGGTGGGCAGGCCGTGAAGGTCGCGGACGTGCCCTGGATGGTGGCTCTGGCGAGCCGTGAGCGGTTCGGCCCCGTCCGGTCGGGCCAGTTCTGCGGCGGCGCCCTGGTGAGCCGTACGACGGTCGTGACGGCGGCCCACTGTCTCAGCCGTGAAGTCCTCGGCGTCGAGATGTCCGAGGCGAAGGACCTGCGGGTGATCGTGGGGCGTGACGACCTGCGCGGCGGGGCGGGGAAGGAGATCGCGCTCAAGGACGCTTGGGTCAACCCCGCCTTCAACCCCGAGACCAACGGCGGGGACGTCGCCGTCCTCACCCTGGCCGAACCGGTCGCCGACAAGACCCCGATCGCCATGGCGAAGGAGGGGGACGCGGCCTACAAGCCCGGCACGGAGGCGGGCGTCTACGGCTGGGGCGACATGTTCGGCAACGGCGCCTACTCGCCCACGCTGCGGGGCGCGCTGGTGTACGTCATGGAGGACGGGATGTGCCGGCAGGCCTACCCGGGCGGCCCCGAAGGGGTTTACCAGCCGTCGACCATGCTCTGCGCGGGGCTGCAGCGCGGCGGGCGGGACGCCTGCCAGGGCGACAGCGGAGGCCCGCTGGTGGCGCGGGGACGCCTCGTGGGGCTGGTGTCCTGGGGGAGCGGCTGCGCCCAGGCGGGCCGTCCAGGGGTCTATACGCGCGTCTCCGCCGTCGCCGCGCTGATCTGGGCACACAGTGTCGACCCGGCTCCGGGAGCCGCTCCACCGGCCGCTCCGCCACCCGCGCAGCCTCCCGTGGCACCGCCCGTCCGGCCACCGGCTCCGTCGGCCGCTCCCTCCGCGTCCCCGCAGGTGGCGCCGCCCGCTCCGGGGTCGGGGAAGCGGCCGGGCCGGAGGCCGCGATGGGCCTGAGGCCGGGGTCGCCGCCGAGCGGCGGGAGCCGGAAGAGGGTACGAGAGCGGGCGGCCTCCCCGGTGGGGCGGCCGCCCGCGGCTGCCCGGCTCTGGCTGGCCGGACCTCGCTCGTCGTCGGATGCGATGTGTCAGCGCTGCACCGCGCGGACTCAGCGGTCCTCGTCGGACGGGGACGCCGGCACGGCGGTGAGCCGCTCCGTCTCGTCCTGTATTTCCGCGGCGATCTTCTTGAGTTCTGGCTCGAACTTGCGGCCGTGGTGGGCGCAGAAGAGCAGTTCACCGCCGCTCATGAGAACGACGCGCAGGTAAGCCTGAGCGCCGCACCGGTCGCAGCGGTCAGCGGCCGTCAGCGGGCTCGCGGGGGTCAGAACAGTAGTCACGTCGCCTCTTCTCTAGCTCGACGAGCTGTCGTACCAGGGTCAACATCCAACCAGGCCGAAAACGTTCCCGCTCGTGGCTTTTCCTCGAAACTTCCTTTCGAGGGGCCGGATCTTGACGTTTGGCGGCGAATGAGCCGTATTGCGTGGGCTTACGGTTTCACGTCGCTGGGGGTTGTCGTCCTCCCGGCCGGCTTGCCGGGTTGTTCTTGAGGACGTGCCCGGAGCCTAAATGGTTCATGCCTCGAAGGGAACGTGATGTGCATGTCACTCCATCGAGGTATCGAACAGGTGATCGAAACTCGATTAGCATGGTTGTTCTCAAGGGTGGCGGCACAAAGGCTCTACCTGGCCTCGGTACCCTCTGAACGGCAACTGAGCCACCCATGTGCCCCACTCGGGCCAGACAGAAATTCAGCGAGGAGCGAACCGCGTGACCGCCGAGACGTCCGTGCCGTCCACTGCGTTGCTGACCGGGGCAGACCGGGACGGATCCAACTACACCGCTCGGCACCTGCTCGTCCTCGAGGGCCTGGAGGCCGTCCGCAAGCGGCCGGGCATGTACATCGGCTCGACGGACAGCCGCGGCCTGATGCACTGCCTCTGGGAGATCATCGACAACTCCGTCGACGAGGCCCTCGGCGGGTTCTGTGACCACATCGAGGTGATCCTCCACGACGACGGGTCGGTGGAGGTGCGGGACAACGGCCGCGGCATCCCCGTGGACGTCGAGCCCAAGACCGGGCTGTCCGGTGTCGAGGTCGTGATGACCAAGCTGCACGCGGGCGGCAAGTTCGGCGGCGGCTCGTACGCGGCCTCCGGCGGTCTGCACGGTGTCGGCGCCTCCGTCGTCAACGCGCTCTCCGCGCGGCTGGACGTCGAGGTCGACCGGAACAGCAGGACCCACTCGATCAGCTTCCGCCGGGGCGTCCCCGGCATCTTCACGGAGTCGGGCCCGGATGCCCCCTTCGACCCCTCCGGCGGGCTGCTCAAGGGCAAGAAGGTCGCCAAGGCCCGCACCGGCACCCGCGTCCGCTACTGGGCGGACCGCCAGATCTTCCTCAAGGACGCCAAGCTCTCCCTGGACAACCTCTACGGGCGCGCCCGGCAGACGGCCTTCCTGGTGCCCGGGCTGACGATCGTCGTCCGCGACGAGCGGGCCCTGGACGGCGGGGAGATCACCGAGGAGACGTTCCGCTACGACGGCGGCATCAGCGAGTTCTGCGAGTTCCTCGCGCAGGACAAGGCCGTCTGCGACGTGCTGCGGCTGTCCGGGCAGGGCACCTTCAAGGAGACCGTGCCGGTCCTCGACGACCGGGGCCACATGACCCCCACCGAGGTCACCCGCGAGCTCGGCGTGGACATCGCCCTGCGCTGGGGCACCGGCTACGACGCCACGGTGAAGTCCTTCGTCAACATCATCGCCACCCCCAAGGGCGGTACGCACGTCACCGGGTTCGAGCGGTCGATCGCCAAGACGGTCAACGAGGCGCTCCGCTCGGCCAAGATGCTGCGGGTCGCCGAGGACGACGTCGTCAAGGACGACGCCATGGAGGGGCTCACGGCGGTCGTCACCGTCCGGCTGGCGGAGCCGCAGTTCGAGGGGCAGACCAAGGAGGTGCTGGGCACCTCGGCCGCCAACCGGATCGTCGCCAACGTGGTCGCCAAGGAGCTCAAGGCGTTCCTGACCTCCACCAAGCGCGACGCCAAGCAGCAGGCCCGGGCCGTTCTGGAGAAGGTCGTCGCGGCGGCCCGCACCCGTATCGCCGCCCGCCAGCACAAGGAGGCCCAGCGGCGGAAGACGGCGCTGGAGTCCTCCTCCCTGCCGGCCAAGCTGGCCGACTGCCGCAGCGACGATGTCGAGCGCAGCGAGCTGTTCATCGTCGAGGGCGACTCGGCCCTCGGTACGGCCAAGCTGGCGCGGAACTCGGAGTTCCAGGCGCTGCTGCCGATCCGCGGCAAGATCCTCAACGTCCAGAAGTCCTCGGTCTCGGACATGCTGAAGAACGCCGAGTGCGGCGCGATCATCCAGGTGATAGGAGCCGGGTCCGGCCGCACTTTCGACATCGACGCCGCACGGTACGGGAAGGTGATCTTCCTCGCCGACGCCGATGTGGACGGCGCGCACATCCGCTGTCTGCTGCTGACGCTGTTCCAGCGCTACATGCGGCCGATGGTGGAGGAGGGCCGGGTCTTCTCGGCGGTGCCCCCGCTGCACCGGGTGGAGCTGACGCACCCCAAGAAGGGGCAGGACAAGTACATCTACACCTACTCCGACAGCGAGCTTCGGCAGACGCTCATGGAGCTGGAGCGCAAGGGCACCCGCTACAAGGAGAGCATCCAGCGCTACAAGGGTCTGGGTGAGATGGACGCCGACCAGCTCGCCGAGACCACGATGGACCCCCGTCACCGCACCCTGCGCCGGATCAACATCAGCGACCTGGAGGCCGCCGAGCGCGCCTTCGACCTGCTGATGGGCAATGAGGTCGCGCCGCGCAAGGAGTTCATCACCAACTCCGCCGCCACGCTGGACCGCTCGCGCATCGACGCCTGACGGCCCGGCGGGCGACACATACGCGGGCGCCACGCCCGACGTCCACCCCCGGGTGGAGAGGACATCTCCACCCGGGATCCACCCGGGACCCACCCGTGCTCCGATACGCGCCGGGAGCCGGCTCCGTAGCGTGGGTCGCGTGACGATCGAGAACTGGACCGAATGGCCCGCCCGTGAGGCGCTCGCCGGGGTGGGAGTGCCCCGGCGGCGCCGGGTGATGACGTGGGTGGTGCGCGTCGTCCTGGTGGGTGCCTTCCTGTGGGAGGTGCTCCGTGAGGACGTCTTCCACGGCTGGGGGTACGCGGCGCTCGCGGCCGGCTTCCTGCTCTGCGCCGCCGCCGTGCGGGGGTGCTATCTGACGACGCTCACCATGCGGCTGTGGCCCTCCGTCGCGCTGCTGGGCGTGCCGGCGCTGGTGGGGGTGGCCGCCCAGGCGGCCGGGTCGCACGCCGCGGCGACGGGGCTGTGGTGCGTCAGCGCCGCCATCGCCGTGGAGCGGCTCCCCCTGGGAGCCGGGGTGGCCTTCGCCGGCGTGTGCCTGGGGACGTACGCGCTGGTCACCCACGACCGGTCGGTGACGATCGCGGTGACGGTCATGGGCGTGCTGCTGATCGGGTACTCACTGCGGCTTGACGAGGAGGCCCGGGGCGCCGGGTTCCGGTTGCTGGCCCAGGAGCGGGCCGCCCGGCGGGCCGAGGCGGAGTCGGCGGCGCTGGCGGAGCGCGCCCGTATCGCCCGGGAGATACACGATGTGCTGGCACACAGTCTCTCCGCTCAGCTGGTGCATCTGGAGGCGGCCCGGCTGCTGATCGAGGGCGGCGCGGACCGCCGGCAAATCCTGGAACGGGTGTCGGCGGCCCGGGGCATGGCGCGCCAGGGCCTGGCCGAGACACGGCAGGCGCTGTCCGCCCTGCGGGGGGAGCTCACACCGGTGGAGGAGTTCCTGCGGGAGGTCGCGGCGGTCGAGGGGGCGCGGCTGGAGATGGCGGGGGAGCCGCGCGGGCTGCCCGCGGAGGCGGGGCTGGCCGTGCGGAGGGTCGCGCAGGAGGCGCTCACCAATGTGCGCAAGCACGCTCCAGGCGCTCGGGTGGAGATGCGGTTCACCTATCTGGAGCGAGAGGTGGAGCTCTGGGTGAAGGACAGCGGAGCGGGGGGCACGGTCGAGGGGCTGGCGGCCACCGGCGCCGGGTACGGTCTGCTCGGGATGAGGGAGCGCGCCGAACTGCTCGGCGGCACGCTGGAGGCCGGGCCGGCCGGATCGGACCAGGAGGGCTTTGTGGTGTGTCTGAGGGTGCCCGCGTGATGGGCGGTACGAGCGGCGGAGCGAGCGGGCCGGGGGGCGTCGCCGGGGAGGGGAGCGGGGGGCGACGGGCCGCGCGGGTGGTGGTCGCCGACGACCAGACCGTGGTACGCGAGGGGATCGTGATACTGCTGGGGCTGCTACCGGGGATCGAGGTCGTGGGCGCGGCGGCGGACGGGCTGGAAGCGGTGCGGCTGGTGGCCGAGCACGCGCCCGATGTGGTGCTGATGGATCTGCGGATGCCGCGGTGCGACGGCGTGGAGGCCACCCGGCGGATCCGTGCCGAGTACCCGGCCACCCAGGTCGTGATCCTGACGACCTACGCCGACGACGACTCGCTCTTTCCCGCGTTGCGGGCCGGCGCGCGCGGCTATCTCACCAAGGACGCCGGCGGGGAGGAGATCGTACGGGCCGTCGAGCATGTGATGTCGGGGGAGGCGGGGCTGTCCCCGAAGGTGCAACTGCGGCTGCTGGAGCGCCTTTCCACGGGCGCGGTCCAGCGTCCGCCGGCGGCGCCGGGGCCTCCGCGCGAGCTTCCGGACGGGCTGACGGCGCGTGAGGCGGAAGTCCTCTCACTCGTCGCCGAGGGCCTGTCCAACGGTGAGATCGCCCGCCGTCTCCAGGTCAGCACCGCGACGGTGAAGACCCATATCAACAACCTCTTCGCCAAGACCGGGGTGCGCGACCGGGCCCAGGCCGTGCGCTACGCCTTCCGGCACGGCATCGCGAGGCCACCGGAGGCCTCCATGTCCTGACGAACCGATGGAGCCTGACGAGCCGACGGGGTGTCACCGCCCTGACCAGGCATAGCGATGCTCGGGGCGGCCCGTCTCGCCGTACTTGAGCGTCAGGCTGAGCCTGCCCGACTCCTCCAGCCGCTTGAGATACCGCTGGGCGGTCGACCGGCTCAGCCCCGAGCGCTCCGCCACCTCGTGTGCCGACAGCGGCTGCGAGGCGTCCGAGAGCACCCGGCGGATCAGGTCGGCCGTCGGCGCCGAGTGCCCCTTGGGCAGGGGCGCGGTGACGGCGGCGGTGCGCAGGGTGCCGAAGATCCGGTCGACCTGGTCCTGCTCCGCCTCCTCGGCGCCCGCCAGGGTCCGCCGCAGCCGCGCGTACGCCTCCAGCTTCACCCGCAGCCCAGGAAAGGTGAACGGCTTCACCAGATACTGAAGCGCGCCGTAGCGCATGGCCGTCTGCACGGTCGCTACATCACGGGCCGCGGTCACCATGATGACGTCCGTGTGG
This sequence comes from Streptomyces sp. NPDC037389, assembly GCF_040636475.1. Classification (NCBI taxonomy): domain Bacteria; kingdom Bacillati; phylum Actinomycetota; class Actinomycetes; order Kitasatosporales; family Streptomycetaceae; genus Streptomyces; species Streptomyces sp. NPDC037389. Next base: position 580,277 of record NZ_JBEZUS010000002.1, on the reverse strand, counting down.
TGGCCGAGTTCCCGGATGCGGCGGATCAGCGACAGCCCGCTCTCGTCCGGCAGATAGTGGTCGAGGAGTACCAGGTCGATGCCCCCGCGCTCCAGGAGCGCCAGTGCCTGCGCGGCGTTGTGGGCCGTGGCCCGCACCCGGAAACCCGGCACCCGCATGACATACGCGGCGTTGATCTCGGCGACGCGGAAGTCGTCGTCCACGACCAGGACCTCGATCATCTGCTCACTCCTTCGAGGGATCGCGTGCCCGACGCCAAGGGGTGGAGGGCGTCCGGCAGCTCCACGGTGAACGCCGCGCCGCCGCCGTCCCGTTCACCCGCGCGGGCGGAGCCGCCGTACCGTTCGGCGAGGCGTCGTACGAGCGAGAGGCCCAGTCCCCGGGGACGGTTCGGCGCGGCCTTCTTGGTGGACCAGCCGTCGGCGAAGACCAGTTCGCGGGCCTCCTCCGGGACGCCGGGGCCGTTGTCGGAGACGGTGACCACGGCCGTCGTGCCCTCCGCACGGATCCCGACCTCCACAAAGGCGTCCGGCCGGTAGTTCCCGGCGGCGTCGAGGGCGTTGTCCACGAGATTGCCGAGCACGGTGACGAGGTCCCCCGGCTCCACCACCCGGCCCGGCAGATCCGACTCCTCGCTCACCCGCAGCGCCACCCCGCGCTCCGCGGCGACCGCGCTCTTGCCCACCAACAGGGCGCTGACCAGCGGTTCGTGGACCCGCTCGGTGACCTGTTCGGCGGTGGCCCGGTGTGCTCCGGTCACCTCGGCCACGAAGTCGACCGCCTCCTGGTACATCTCCAGTTCCAGCAGCCCGACGAGGGTGTGCAGCCGGTTGGCGTGCTCGTGGTCCTGGGCGCGCAGCGCCTCCGTCAGCCCCCGGGTGCCGTCCAGTTCGCGGCCCAGCTGTTCGAGCTCCGTGCGGTCGCGGAGCGTGGCCACGGTTCCGCCGTCGGCGGTGTCCATCCGGTTGACGACTAGGACCCGGCCGTCCCGGACGGTGAGCAGGTCCGTGCCGGTCACCCGGCCGGCCAGCACATCGGTGGTCCGGCCGGGCGGGAGGACGGCGTCCAGTGGCCGGCCGAGGACGTCCGGGCCGAAGCCCAGCAGCCGCCGCGCCTCGTCGTTGACGAGCCGGACCCTGCCCTTCCGGTCGAGGGCCACCACCCCCTCACGGATGCCGTGGAGGATGGCCTCGCGCTCGTCGAGGAGGGCGGCGATCTCCGACAGCGCGATGCCGCGGGTGCGTTTGCGCAGCCGCCACGAGACGGCCAGGGCCGCCAGAGCGCCGACCGCGAGCGCTGCTCCCGCGTTGGTGAGGATGCCGGGCAGGGCGTGCAGCAGGACGTCGCGCACGTCGTCGTAGGCGATGCCGACCGAGACGGCGCCCACGATCGCGCCCTCCGGCCCGCGCAGCGGCACCTTGCCGCGCGCCGAGCGGCCCAGGGTGCCGTTCTCGATGCCGGTCCACTCGCGTCCGGCCAGGGCCGGGCCCGGATCGGTGCTGACATGCCGGCCGATCTCGGCGGGCGTGGTGTGGGAGTAGCGGATGCCCCGGGTGTCGACGACCACGACGTAACTGGCGTCCGTCGCCAGGCGGATGCGCTCGGCGGCGGTCTGCACCGGTCCGTCGGGGTTCGGCGGCCCGGCCAGGATGTCATGGGCGAGCCCGGGCTGGGCGGCGGCCGCCTCGGCGATGGCCAGCGCCCGGCGTTCGGCCTGCTCGTCCAGCTGGGCGCCCAGGGGCGCGAGGAAGAGACCGGCGGTCAGCGCCGTGACGCCGGTGGTGATCAGTAGCTGGACGGACAGGGCCTGGGCGAAGACACGCCGGGGCAACCGGGGGCGCATGGAGAGAGCCTTTCGCTTCCGGGCCAAGGGTGTGTACCGAACGTAGCCGGACGATGGCCTCTTGTGTCACCCCCGTGTCACTTTCGTTGTTCTATCGCGAGCAAAACGAGCAGAACAGGCTTCATACGCTGAAGTCGCACAGCGCACACAAGACTGCCGCTGTGGCGCAGGCCACTCCTAGCCTCCAGCACCGGTCGTCCCGCACGGGCGGCGGGGCCGGACACCCAGGAGCGGAGGCGCCCTATGAACAGCGGCAACCCAGGGGAGAACCCCGGCGGCACACCACGGCCGGCCGTGGCGCCGGCGATCGAGCTGCGCGGTGCGACCAAGGTGTTCCGCACCCCCTCGGGGGCGGACCACACGGCCGTGCGCGATCTCGACCTCACCGTCGCGCAGGGGGAGTTCGTGGCGGTCGTCGGCCCGACCGGATGCGGCAAGTCCACCACGCTGACGCTGGTGAGCGGCCTGGAGGAGCCCACCGAGGGCGAGGTGCTGGTGGGCGGCGAGCCCGTGACCGGCATCCGGCCCGAGGTCGGCTTCGTCTTCCAGCAGGACGCGGTCTTCCCCTGGCGGACCGTGCTGTCGAACGTGATGGCCGGCCCACGTTTCCGGGGAGTGCCGAAGGCGGAGGCGCGCGAACGGGCCCGTGACTGGCTGGGCCGGGTGGGGCTCGCGGCCTTCGAGGACCGCTATCCGCACCAGCTCTCCGGCGGCCAGCGCAAGCGCGTGGCGCTCGCCCAGACCTTCGTGGGCGATCCGGCGATCCTGCTGATGGACGAGCCGTTCTCGGCGCTGGACGTACAGACCCGGGCGCTGATGTCCGACGAGCTCCTGGAGCTGTGGGGCGGTTCACGCCCCGACGGCCGGGCGGCCTCCGTCGTCTTCGTCACCCACGACCTGGAGGAGGCCATCGCGCTCGCCGACAAGGTCGTCGTGATGACGGCCGGGCCGGCCACCGTCAAGGAGATCTTCCCGATCGACCTGCCCCGCCCCCGAAGGGTCGAAGCCGTGCGCCTGGAGCCCCGGTTCATCGAGATCTACCGGGAGATCTGGTCCTCCCTCGGCGAGGAAGTCCGTATCACCCGGGAAAGGGGTGCCGCTCATGTCGCCTGAGTCCATCTCCGCCGCCGTCGTCGCACAAAAGCGCCCCCAGGGGCGCACGGAAGCGCGGGCACGGGCGGCGCGCAACCACAAGCTGCGGGTCCTCGCAGCGCGCGTCCTGCTCCTCGCCCTCCTCCTGGGCGTCTGGGAGGTGCTGGCCCGTACCGAGGTCATCGACGCCTTCAACTTCTCGATGCCGTCGAGGATCTGGGACCAGACCGTCGAGTGGACTCTCCACGGCACCCCGCAGGGCTCGCTCGGCGAGCAGATCGCCTACACGCTCTACGAGGCGCTGCTCGGCTGGGTCGTGGGAGTGACGGCCGGTGTGGTCCTCGGCATCGTCCTCGGCCGGGTCCGCTTCCTCGCCGACGTTCTCGGCCCGTTCATCAAGGTGCTCAACGCGCTGCCCAGGATCGTCCTCGTGCCGATCTTCGTGATCTGGTTCGGCCTGGGGATCGCCTCCAAAGTCGCCTCGGCCGTGGTGCTGGTCTTCTTCCCCGTCTTCTTCAACGCCTTCCAGGGCGCCCGCGAGGTGGACCGCAACCTGGTCGCCAACGCCCGCATCCTGGGCGCGAGCGACCGCCGGGTGACCCTCCAGGTCGTCATCCCCGCCGCCACCTCGTGGATCTTCACCAGTCTCCACGTCAGCTTCGGTTTCGCGCTGATCGGCGCGATCGTCGGCGAGTACCTCGGCGCGTCCAAGGGCATCGGCCTGCTCGTCGCCGCCTCCCAGGGCACCTTCAACACGGCCGGGGTGTTCGCGGCGATGGCCATCCTCGCCGTCGTCGCGCTCCTCGCCGAGGGCCTGCTGACGTTCGCGGAGAAGCGGCTCTTCCGCTGGAAGCCCGCCGCGTCCGGCGAGCGCTGACCCCCACCGCGCACCATCCGCCCCACCCCCCTCGACCCGACCGTAAGGAACGGAAAATGCGTACGTCCGCCAAACTCTCCGCACTGGTCGTCGCCGGAGCGATGTGCCTGTCCCTCTCCGGCTGCGCCGACGAGTCGTCGGCCGACACCTCGGGCAGCGACTCCCTCAAGGGGGACGTCGTAAAGATCATGGTCGGTGGCCTGGACAAGGTCATCTACCTGCCGGCGGTGCTCACCCAGCGCCTCGGCTACTTCCAGCAGGAGGGCGTGACGGTCAAGCTCCTGAGCGAGCCCGCCGGCGTCCAGGCCACGACCTCCCTGCTCTCCGGTGACGTCCAGGGCGTCGTGGGCTTCTACGACCACACCCTCGACCTCCAGGTCAAGGGCAAGAAGGTGGAGTCGGTGGTGCAACTCGCCCAGACGCCGGGCGAGGTGGAGGTCGTCTCCACCAAGGCGGCGGGCGACATCGTCTCCCCCAAGGACTTCAAGGGGAAGAAGCTGGGCGTGACCGGACTCGGCTCGTCCACCGACTTCCTCACCAAGTACCTGGCGGTGAAGAACGGCGTGGACGTCAGCGATGTGACGCCCGTGGCGGTCGGCGCCGGCCAGACCTTCCTCTCCGCCCTGGAGAAGGGCGCCATCGACGGCGGCATGACCACCGACCCGACCGTCGCCCAGGTCCTGGACAAGAACCTCGGCAAGGTCCTCGTCGACATGCGCACCCCGGAGGGTTCGAAGGCGGCCCTCGGCGGGCTCTACCCCGCGTCGAGCCTCTACATGAGCAGCGACTGGGTGAACAGCAACAAGGAGACCGTCCAGAAGCTCGCCAACGCCATGGTGAAGACCCTCAAGTGGATGTCCGAGCACACGCCCGAGGAGATCGCGGCGCAGATGCCCGCCGACTACGCCAAGGGCGGCAAGGACCTGTACGTGAAGTCGATCCGCAGCACCCTGCCGATGTTCACCAAGGACGGCGTGATGCCCGCCGACGGGCCGAAGACCGTCCTCCAGGTGCTCAAGTCCTTCAACCCGAACCTCAAGAACGCCTCCGTGGACCTGGAGAAGACCTACACCACGGAGTTCGTCAAGAAGGCCGGCTGAGCCCGGCCGGCCGGGCGGCGGCCAGCGGGACGACGGCGACGACGTCCATCCGGGCCGGTGTGCCCAGTGCCCGGCCGCAGCTCTCGGGGCGGGGCGGCTCCGCCGCGCCCTGCCCGACCTCGACCCGCCAGGCGCGGCCGTCCGTGTGCGCGACGGTCACGGACCAGCGGGGCGCGGCCCCCTCGGTCCCGGTGACGTCCAGGGCGTCCGCGCCCTCCTCGCCGGTCAGCGCGCGGACGGCCAGCTCGGCGGCCTGCCCGGGGCGTTCCCAGGCGGAGCGGCCCCGGCAGTGCGCGGTGATGATCCGGCCGTCGCGCGCCGCCTCCAGCGCCTCCTTGACGGCGTGTGCGGTGGCCCGCCCGTAGGCGTAGCCGTAGGGCAGGACGAACAGGGTGGGGGAGAAGCGGTGGCCGCCGATGTGGGTGACCTCCCAGACCTCCGTGCCTCCCGCGGCGGCCAGCTCGGCGGCGAGCGGACGGCCCAGCAGGGCGCAGCAGCGGTCACGCTTGCCGTTGGTGCACACCAGGGCGAGGGGATCCCCGTCGTACGGCTCCCACAGCCCGCCGTGCTCGCCCGCGCCGAGCGCCGCGAGGTCCAGCTCCATCAGCGCGGCCGGGTCGGCGAGGGCGGTCGTACGGATCCAGGAGCGGCCGGGCGCGGTGTGGGCCACGAAGATCCGCTGGAGGGACGGCTCGTGGCAGTCCGCGTGCCGCCCCGGGCGGCGGATCAGGGCGATCCGCACACCTGTGCCCTCGGCCGCCTCGTCGAGGGCACGGCCGACGGCGGGGTCGAGGTGGCTGGAGGTGAGGGCGTTCGCACCCCACGGGCCGGGCTGCTCGATCAGCAGCCAGGTCCGCGCCGGTGCGGCGGTACCGGCCAGCGGCTCGGTCAGCTGTCGGGAGGCGGTCGCGCACGTGCTCACGTAGGTGAGCCTAACCTGACCGGGGTCGGTCCTGCGCGCCGAGCCGGTCCGCTCGTAGGACGAGCCGACGATATGCGGACGATCGTCCGGACCCTCCTATCCTGGGTCGGGCGGTGGATCCCGGTCCGTCCGCCGCAGTGGACCGACGATGGAGGCTCTTCCTTGGCCAAGCGACAGATTCCGGTCATCGTGCTGGCGGGATTCCTCGGATCGGGCAAGACGACCCTGCTCAACCACCTCCTGCGGCGCAGTGGAGGCACCCGGATCGGGGCGGTCGTCAATGACTTCGGCAAGATCGAGATCGATGCGATGAGCGTCGCCGGCCAGGTGGACTCCATGGTCTCCCTCGGCAACGGCTGCCTGTGCTGCGCGGTGGACACCAGCGAGCTGGACGGCTTCCTGGACCGGCTGGCCCGCCCGGCGGCCCGCATCGACGTGATCGTCATCGAGGCGAGCGGGCTGGCCGAGCCCCAGGAGATCATCCGGATGATCCTGGCCAGCGACAACGACAGCGTCGTCTACGGCGGGCTGGTCGAGGTGGTCGACGCGGCGGAGTTCGCGGCGACGCGCGAACGCCACCCGGAGCTCGACCGGCATGTGGGCATCGCCGATCTCGTGGTCCTCAACAAGGCCGACCGGATCGGGGACGAGGCCCGCGAGAGCCTGCTGGAGACGCTCACCGGGCTGGCCCCGGGCACTCCCGTCGTCCCGGTCTCCCACGGGCGGATCGACCCGGAGATGCTCTTCGACCGCAAGCCCCGCGAGGACCACCTGGAGGCCGTGCGCCAGCTCTCCTTCGAGGACCTCCTCCTCACGGACGGCGACGGGCACGACGACCAGCACGACCACGAGCACGGTGACCACTGCGGGGAGCGGTGCGGCCACGGCGGCCATCTCCACTCCGGCTACGAGAGCGTCGAATTCCGCTCCGACGCCCCGATGAACCCCCGGCGGCTCATGGACTTCCTCGACAGCAGGCCCGAGGGCCTCTACCGCGTGAAGGGCTTCGTCCACTTCGGTGTGACGGGCCATCGCGACAAGTTCACCCTGCACGCGGTGGGCGACTTCCTGCGCTTCTACCGGTCGCCCTGGGCGCGCTCCGAGGAGCGCGTCACGCAGCTGGTGATGATCGGCAGGGGCATCGACGCCGGTGCCCTGAAGGAGGGCCTCGAAGCCTGCCGGGACACGGCGCCGGAGGCCGCCGAGGAGCACAGCATGTGGGGCGTCCTGCGCTACGCACAGGCCTGACGCGAGTACGGGTCCACGGGCTTGAGGCGCGTACGGGCCTGACGCCCGTACGCGCCGGGGGGGGGGGGGGGGCCGGCGTGCGCGGTCGTCGAGCCCCGCGGCTCCTCCCATCTCAACCACACCAACCCCCCCCCCCGCCGCCG